>NZ_KE992185.1 GCF_000466425.1 Capnocytophaga sp. oral taxon 863 str. F0517 | reverse complement strand
TTACTATTCTCACCTCGTACCCCGAACTTGAGAACTACCTATCACCTTTTATGGATGCTTGGCAGGGTGGTGCACAAGACCAGCTACAAGGGCAGATAGCCAGTGCTAAAATCCCCCTTTCCCGAATGATTTCGCCTCAACTCTATTGGGTAATGACAGGCGATGATTTTTCGTTGGATATCAATAACCCCAAAGAACCTAAAATCCTTTGTGTAGGCAACAATCCTGATAGGCAGAATATCTATTCAGCAGCTTTAGGTTTGTACAATTCACGTATTGTAAAGCTCATCAACAAGAAAGGACAGCTCAAATCCTCTGTGATTATTGACGAGTTGCCTACTATTTATTTTAGAGGCCTAGACAACCTGATAGCCACAGCCCGAAGCAATAAAGTAGCCGTTTGTTTAGGATTCCAAGATTATTCACAGCTCACTCGTGATTATGGCGATAAGGAAAGTAAGGTAATACAAAATACAGTGGGGAATATCTTTAGCGGACAAGTAGTAGGGGAAACTGCTAAAACCCTTTCTGAACGTTTTGGAAAGGTATTGCAGAAAAGGCAATCTACCACGATCAATCGCAATGACACTTCTACCTCCATATCTACACAATTGGATAGTTTGATTCCTGCTAGCAAAATATCCAATCTTACCCAAGGAATGTTTGTAGGAGCTGTTTCTGACAATTTTGACGAGCGTATCGAGCAGAAGATATTCCACGCTCAGATAATAGTGGATAATGAGAAAGTAGCCGCTGAGACCAAAGCCTACCAGAAAATACCTCAAATCCTCTCCTTTGAAGACGAAAATGGAGAAGATCAAATGCAACAACAAATCCAAGCTAATTACAAGCAAGTAAAAACTGACATTATCCAGCTCATCACCGACGAGCTCTCTCGCATTGAAAACGACCCTGAATTAGCACATTTGATAAGGAAAGAAGAGGAAGGGGAATAATCTCTCTATTGGTTTTATTTTCTTAGCAGTGGTGCATCAGGTAACCATTCATAATCAATCTTTCGGTAGTTTCTTAGAATTTTGTATTTATCCAAAGGTACTAAAAACACCGAAATAGAATCTGTTAGTATTCTCTCTTTGAACAAATCCTCCTTAGAAATAAACAAGATTTCTGAGGGGATTTTTAATTCTGTCAAAGTAAGAGTAAACTTTTCTACAAATCAGTCATAATATTCAATGCTTTCGATTTTAATTCCTTTTTTGGGTATTTCAATAAATCTCTATTTTACACAATCTACTTCCCATATTTTACTTAAATTGGTGAAAAAATCTTTCTCTGAATTATTTTCAGTTGCTATAGGAGTATTTATTAATTCTACTTGCTAGTTGAAAAGTTCAAAAAAATAAAAAAAGCAAAGCAAAAAATTTGTATATTTGTAATTGAAACCGTTTAATTTTTTTCTATAATAAAGTAAGAGTTTCCGAAAAATTAGTAATTTTGCATTTAAAAAGAATACCAAAATTCAGGAACTTTAGGCAAAGATACAATAAATAAATGGATTACTCTCTTTTTAAGAGTAGAAAAATAGGAATCAAAAGTAATTTTGATTTAGCTTCAATATTTACTAAAATTTTTATCTATTACAAAGAAAGTTTTAGTAATTTTATTACTTGATAATATAAGGAGTATTTTTTAGTTAAGTATTTGATTTTTAAAACATAAAAGTAGCTAAAAACATTTTTTATTACAAGAGAAAGTAAATTTCCTTATATTGAACTCATGTTAATTATAAATATCTCCAAATTTTGTATCTTTGCACCTAATAAAGAACCTAATTAATGATACATCTTAGATAGATGCAAAATTGAGAACTTTTTTACATACACAAGAAGTGAATTATCTTTTTTCGAATGTAGATTTTCCCTCAAAAAGTCTCTCTAATTTCAAAGATATTATATTTTTTTGGATTTTTTAAGCATATGAGGATTTATGGACTAATTTTTTTATCAAGTTGTCTTCATGTTTTTTCCCAAGAAGAACGACCAATTACCACAGCTTTCCCCTTTTTACTAATAAGCCCTGATGCAATAGCCTCTGGAAAAGGAGATATAGGAGGAGCTTCTGATCCTGATACCTTTTCACAGTATTGGAACTCTTCTAAATATGTCTTTTCTGCCCAAAAATCAGGGATAGGTATGAGTTATACTCCTTACCTAAACAAACTATCACGCGATATTTTTTTAGCCAATATCAGTTATTATCGAAAAGGAGATAGAGACGCTTTAGGGAGTAGTTTCCGATATTTTAGTATTGGTGAGATTCAGCAAACACAGCTTTTAGGCAATGAGATATACAAATTGGGCAACTTCCTTCCTTCTGAATGGTCGTTAGACCTTTCATACAATTTAAAATTGAGTGAACATTATTCTATGGGGGTTACAGCTCGATATTTACACTCGAATTTACACTTTCCTACAGAGGAAAAGAATATAGCTCAAGGAGTTTCTTTTGATATTTCAGGTTATTATATTTCTGAAAAGCATCTTATTGGAAATTGTTTCGGAAACTATAAGTGGGGATTTCAGATTTCAAATATAGGTGGTAAAATAAAGTATGACGATTTAGGACAAACATTCTTTCTTCCTACAAATCTCAAACTAAGTGGAAACTATACCCTTTCTGTAGATAATGAGAATGATATGTCTCTACTTTTAGAATTTAATAAATTACTAGTCCCTTCTGATACACAAAAATACAAAGAAAAGGATTTTTTAGAAGGTGCTCTTACTTCATTTAGTGATGCTTCAAATGGTTTTATAGAAGAAATACATGAAATTTCTTTGGCATTAGGATTTGAATATACTTATTTACAACATTGGTCGCTCCGTACGGGCTATTTCTATCAGCACAAAAACAAAGGAGATAGAAAATATCTCACCATTGGGACAGGGGTTAATATATCCCATTGGCAGTTTGATTTTTCTTACCTTTTTTCTACTGCTCAAACGATTAATCCATTGAGTAACTCTCTTAGAATTTCATTACAATACACTTTTTAACCGCATTCTCTTTTGAGAATATAACAAAAACTCCTGTAAGTAACAGGAGTTTTTGTGAAAATAAAGGAGTAATACTAATCATCAATAGGATTTTTAAACATCTGTAATGCTTCTGATGATTTTTTATCCCCTGGTAAGGTATATATGAGTTTGATGTAATAATCCCCTTTTCTCATAGGTGTAAAAGTATTTTTTAGGAATTGATGTGCTGGACTTGAGAAAGGTACTATTCCTTTGCTTACATCATTAGAAATTTGGCTGATAATATCTACAAAGTCCATCTTATAAGCCAATGCTAAATCATATTGATAAGGAAAATAATTTTCTACTCCTTGTGAGAAAATCTCATTTTGTATATTGGTTAAATACTTATTATCAATAGAAATTGCCTTTGAGGGTACTTGTCCCCACTCTTTTGTATCTCTTCTTAACTGATATTTTCCAGCAATTGGCAATTGGCTATAGAAAGTAGGATTTATGTATTGCTTAAAATAAGCATCCTGTAAAGTAGCTTCTACTGCAATTAGAGGTTTTTTCTTAGAATACTCATTACCTACAAGGTCTACTACTTCAAAAGGTTCTGATTTTTGAAGGTTGTTAGCAAGAGAAATTACATCAGAGTATTGTATTATAAAATTGTAATGAGAAACTTTGATAGCTTTTATTTTCTCATTAAATGTTTTATACTTACTAGTACTGAAATCATACGTTAATCGTTCTATTTCACCTTCTTTACTTAATGATTGTGCTTGTTTTTGCAAGACCTCATAATCATTACCCTCTTCTTGAGTTCTCTTTACATTTTCAGTAACCTCTCTCTTTTCATCTTTTGCATTAGTTTTTACAAGTTTACTGAAAAAGCTAACTTTATAAACTGACTTTGTCTGTAGTTTAGGCATAGCAAAAGTAATCTCATTAGCATCATTGTTATAAACAAATGCCACCTCTTGTGCTTTATGAGTTTGATTATCTATAATTTTCACTCCATTTTCCCATTGATTACCTTCAAATAGATAGTCTTGTCCTTGTTTAAGTTTTACATACCCTTGTTCAAACTCATCTTTTAAGAAAAATTTTTGTGATACTACGGGGTAAGCATATTCTATATTTTGTAATGGAATATAATTAGGTGCTGTACCTGTTGTAAATGTGCGTTCTTCAAGTTCTTTAGCTACTTGTCCGTTTTGGGTGATAGGTCTGAATATACCTCTCTCTTGTTTTTGGAAGCTAACTTCTACTTGCACTTTAAATTTCTTTTTAGGAGATAAAATATCTTCAGGGATAAAATTAGCTCTATCTTTCAAGTGTGACCATTCTAATCTACCTTTAACTTCTTGATTTTTCTCATCAATAACTTTGAATTTTTCAAGAACTACTCTATAAATATTCTTTCCATTACCTTCTGGAATTTCAAAAGGTTCATTCACTTTCATTGAAAACGTGGCCTGAGGTATAGCAAATACATCTACATCATTACTGTTATTTTTAGGAGACACATCAGCAATAAGCTTCATTCCTTCAAGAGCTCCACCAGCCCCTCCAAAGTCACATTGTTCGCCTATAGTTACTTTGAAATTGAACTTTCCTTTGATAAGTCCTCCTAATACATTCATTTCACCTCCTACATAACCTCGGAACCATACAGGATTAGGCAATTTAGCTTGCATTAATACAGCTGCTCCAGCTGAAATAATAGGGACTCTCATATTAATAAAAAGCAACTTTACACGTACTCCTAACTCACCTTGCAAATAAGCATAAGATTGTCCATTAGCATACCAACCATCTATACCCACTTTTCCAGCTGTATTTTTACAAGATGCTTCTCCATAATTCTTAAGCATTATGTCAAATCCAACGCCTGCTTTAAAATTAGCATAGAAAATTAAAAATGATAAATCACCAGTATCAATACTTAAATCAGAGCCAAAGGCAAAACCTCCCGCATTAGCTAAAGCGTTTTCATCCCGCATATAATTGAGTTCCTGAGCTTCTACTCCTAAGAGACTTGCTACATTAGTAGGGGGTGGTGGAGAAGCAGGTAATTTTGTACCTGCCATAAGATAAGAGGTCGTTCTAAGTGAAACACCTGCTACACCCATTTTTATACCTATCCTATCATCAGGTGTACCAATGTGTAAATACCAATCGTTAGGGTCTTTATGAAAAACAGCCCAACCTGCTCTACCTGCTTCCCCTACACCTGAAATAAATCCTGCATTGATATACACATCAAGAGTACCATGTGTAGTTTGATTGGCTATATCAAACTGTATAGCTGTTTTGAATTGTATAGTAGCCTTATTATCAGGAGTAGTAGGTATTGCTTTCTCAGCAAGAGGTAAGAAACGTTTTTCAAAACTACTGCGTTTTTCATTATTAGTTTCTATACCTAAAAAGGCAGCTTTATTTTCCAAATTCCTTGATACTTTTGAAACTAAATTTTGTACGTTTTCCATTCCTGGAATATTAGCCAAAATATTTCCTTTTCCATAAATAGCAGAAAAATCTAATCCTCCATTTTTGTTGAATAACATTTCAAAAGCAGCTTCTCCATTGAAAGCCTTGTCTGAACCTATTGCAAAACTCACTAATGCTTTTAGTCCTAATCCTCCTTCTTGATAAGGTTCATACGTAAGTCCTGAGGGAGAAAATTCAGTAGGGGCAGCGAGTGCATTTCGTTTCATATTGTAATAAGCACCGCCTCCAAAGCCATTGATAAAATAGCCTGTTGAAATCTTAGCACTAGCATCAAAATACCAATATCTAAATTCTTTTTTACCGAAAATAGCTTTAGCTTTTACCTCACAAGCCCCTTTGATTTCTACTTTTAAGTCGGCATTAAATCCGTTACCATATATAGGGTGATTTTCGAGTAAATCAAGCTGACCATCCATAGAAAATCCACAAAAAGAACCTTTTATAGCTATAGCTGAAAGGTCTAAGCCTTTGAATTTATAGTTGTAGGTATGATTTTCTGAAGTTAGCTCTCCTAAAATACCAATATTAGCTCGAGCAGAAAGTTCACTTTTATCCATTAGGTTTAGTGCTACATCAAAATACACATCCGCTCTATTATCTAAAGTTCTCACTTCTATACCTTTGATACTTACAGGAAAATTACTAAAAGAAGCATCATTTTTATACCCCATACTTCCTACTGAAATCATAGGAGAAATGGTTTGCAATTTCAAGTTTTCAAAAGTAATTCCTTTAAAATCTACAATACTATTTGCCTGCTGATTTTCTTGTGTTTCTTTTTGTATAGTTTTGTTGGCAGCAAAATTCATATTACCGTGTAAAACAGCTTTAGGAAGAAAATGATTATTTTCTACTTTGAACTCTATGGAACTATTTTTATAAAGAGAGGCTTTAGCTTGCCAAAGGTCAAATTGTATCTCATCAGTTGTTATTACATTTAAACTATATTTTTCCTCTGAAATCAACCCATTGTATTGCAAGCCCAATTGCTCTATATTTTTGTTTTCAGAAGCGTTGGTAATAGGGAGCAGTATTTTTCCATTAAAATTAGCTTTTACAAACTCACCTGTTTCTATTTGTATCTCAATATGGTCTAATGAATATGCCCAAGCATTATTTTTATCAGTAATACCTTCTTTCAAGGGGAATATATTATCTCCAGAAAAGACCCCTGAAACACCAAACTTATCAATGATAAGACCTTTAGCTGAAAATTCAATACGCTTTCCACTTTTAGCAGTTGATTTTGTTTTAAATTCAGAAGGAAGTCCTATTGAAAAATTATCAATATACACTCCTTTCCAACTCTCTTGTGCAGGGAATAATAAACCTTTGGTGTTGTACACATTAGGAAAAACAACAGAAGGGTCATTTTTTATATCACTTACATCAAGTACAGCTTTTGAGACTAAAAACTGAAAATTGCCATTGTAGTCTGTTCCATTCTGTTTTTTAGCCAGTACAAAAGGAGAGAGAGATACATTCATTATCAAGTCATTCCAAGCTGATGCTGTAATACTAAAATCACCTCTTACTCTGTTAGGCGCTTCTATAACACGTCCATTAGACAAAGTTACTGCTACGGTTTGTTTAGCTTCATTCACCATTCCATTTTCTATAGGAAGAATAAGTTCTCTTGAGAACTCAACGGCTCCTGATAGGTGAAACTCTTTAAACCCATCACAGTCTATTATTGCATAAGTTAAATCTTCACTTTGTCCTGTTTCTTTATTAAAACCTCCGTAAAGAGTAAGTTGCCAAGCATCTTTATGGATAGGAATAGCTATGTCGCCGAGCAAAGCTAATTTGGCATCTCCTATGATACCTCCACTGTGAGAGAGTTTGACATTATTTGCTCCAAAAAATAAAGAAATAGGACGGCCATCCTCTCCCTTTTGAGGAATATCTACTTTAGCAAATACCTGTAATTCAGTATAGTCAGAATGTAGTTCTGCCTTTATAATCCCTATCGAGTAGGTAGCATTATCACCTCCCTTACGAGTTTTTATACCAATAGGCAGAGAGGTAATATTTTGAGAAGATAAATTATCTACCCACAATCCTTTCCTTTCTATTTTCTGCATTTGTTGAGCAGCATTCTCAGAGGTAAGGTCATTGTTATTAGTATTTTGTCCCAAGAGTAAAGAACACCAGAAACTAAAAAAAACAAAAGATATAGATGAAAATATATTTTGCATTGTATTATATAATTTTAAGGTGAAACCATTTTAAAAACTATAGCTATAATTTACATTTAGTGTTATATCTTCAGCTGATTTTTGCTGAGAACTTCTAAACATCTGCATTCCATAGAATGAAAAATTGTGCTTTTCAAGCAGTACATACGACACATTACACTTGATACCTAAAACACTATTTCCAAAAGTGTCATTTGTTCGATTATAAAGCGTTCCTAAACTTGTATTGAGCTTATTTTCAAAGAATTTTTTGGCGATTGTAACACTCCCACCATAAAAATCGGTTATCTCTCTCCCTACTTTGTTTTGAGTGTAGTTGGCAGAAGTATTTACATTCATTTGCAGAGATGAAAAGCTAATGGTATGAGCAGCATTGTAATTTTGCACCAAACTGGCTTGTCCTCTGCCGATAATACCTCCTTGTTCATTTGCTTGTCCTGCAATAGAGTAGTTGAAATTCACATTCTGACTTTTATCTTTTCCAAAAACATAATTCATATTCACATTTCCGTTTTGAGAAAGCTGGCGATAAGTAAGTGTATCGGCAGGATTCATATTTGGGGTGTTGATATAGTCAAACTCGTTTAAACGGCGGTTAGTAGTGGATGTAAAATTAGAGTATGAGCCTGATACATTTAGTTTTTCTGAAATCTTTGCATTCAGATTTGCACTTCCTACTAGTCTTACAGAGGTTTGATTTTTCTGTTCTTTTAAATTGTCGCGTTGGTATCCCAATTGAGTGGCTATACTTATACGATCTTTGAAAAACGGACGGGCAAATGTAAGAGAAATATTCTCTAAATCATTATTGAAATACATAGCTCCAAAAGTACGATAAGTAGGATCAATATTCTCATATACAATTCCTACATTTGCTTTTCCAATCAGATAGTTTAAACGGGCATCAAAAGCCCTACTTTTGGAGGTGGAAAGCAAATAATCTAATGAATTATCCTCAGTTTTATGAGGGGTCTTTTCTTGAATGATAGAAAGTGCATATTGTACTTCTAAGCTCAAGTTTTTTACAAAAGTTGTGGCAAATTTTAACGCATTAGCATAATTAGACTTGGGAGAAATATCAGTAGGATGTTCCAATGAATTTTTAACGTCCCAAGCGTATAAGCTACTAAATTCTATCTTATATTTTTCTTTGTCAAAATTAAGCTTCATAGCTGAACCATATCTCTCAAAAACAGCTGCTTGACCTATATTTTTATCTTCTTCTACTGCTTTGAGCAAGCGCCCTCCCATTGTGCTAAATTTCAATGCTCCTTTAGGTGTTAATTCTAGCCCTACCCCACGAAAAGGGTGTCCGTTGAGCGTATAAGGAGAGTAAGTGAGAGTATGGTCGCCTAAGTACAATTTTATCCATTTGTACTTAGGAGCAATACTAAATCTATTAAAGTCAAAAGGGACTTTATAGTTCAGAGCATTTCCTTGATTGGTAATAGAGTAACTCACAGGCATTGAAAATGTAAGAAAGCTAAAATTCAAACTTCCTGTAAGCATATAAGTAAAGGTACTTTTTTCAGTAGAAGAATTAAAAAACATAGCATCAGCATTGACGCCTCCACTTACTCTAAACTTTGTATCTTTAGTCATCGCCTCTATGTCTAAATCTTGAGCATTGGTACCAAAAGATATACACAAAAGTCCTCCCAAAACCATATACTTTAATAATAGTTTCATTATCTATTTATTTTTGAACTTTTATATCACACAAAATATATGAATTTTCTGCACCTTTACTTACAAATTGTTTTATTTTGATAGCTCCCTTTCTACCATCGTGGGTTTGAAATAACACTATTCGAGGCAGCGTATTGGTAAATGCTTGTGCTCCCGCTGCCGAATGTGTAATGGAAAGTGCACGTAAAGGGGTATCATTTGTCATTGCATTGAATTTTTCTTCAGTGAAGTCAAGCCCGCAATTGCATATTTCTTGTGAGTTTACAAAAACAGTAGTTTTTGCTCCTGTAATAGGGAAGAAAGCATATTTTTGTGCCTCAGTTGGAGATACAAATTTATTGCTTGCAAAAGTAGGGCTACCTCCTTGAAAAACTATATCTATCAAAGGGACATTTTCAGCGGTAATATCTTTAGAGAAAAAAGATTTCTTCAGTTTTGTGGAATAGAAAGCTGCTACTTTTTCGCTGTTATGAGCATAATTAATTCCTAATTTTACATTTTCTAATACATAAATACCAGTATCAGGATATACTGTAATTTGTTTCTGTAAAGTTTGAGTTGTTTTACCATTAGAGGCTACAAGTATTATAGTATAAGTACCAGCATTAGTATAGGTTACTTTAGGATTTACTTCAGTGGAAGTATTGGGAGTGCCACCTTGAAATGTCCATTGGTATGAAATAGCATTTTCAGTTTTATTTTGCAAGGTGATATTTACGGGCACTTGTAAATCCTCATCCTCAATAGGTATCTGCCAAGAAAAAGCAGGTTTAATAACAGGTTTTACCTCTACAAAATCTGAAAAAGTTTGACGATCATACCCATTAGAAACTTCTAAAGTTATTTCGTGTTTGCCTTCTGTAGAAAAGACCACTGTAGGAGGTGCTTTACCTTCAAAGGTTTCAGGAGTGCCTCCTTTAAAAAGCCATTTATAAGTGAGGTTCTCTCCCTGAGTAGTATTAGTAAACTTTACCATTACAGGAGGGTAGCTATTCATTACAATCTCTTTTGTAAAGCTTGCTTTTTTGATAGCATCTTTTATTGTGATAGTTTGCTCTTGAGTATCTGATTCTTTATACTCGTTAGTAACTGTTAGCTTTACTTTGTATGAGCCGTGTTGTGTATAGAGCACTTCAGGAGATTTTTCAGTAGAGGTATTAGGCGTACCACTTTCGAACTCCCACTGGTAATGCTCTCCCCCAGAAGAGGTATTGTTCATCTTTACATAAACAGGTACTGATTCATCATCATTTCTAAAACTCATTTGAAAAGAAGCCTTCACAGGAATTTCTGTCTCACGATAACAAGAAACTACTGTAAAAACTATTAAACAAATGGTAAAATATCTGTATAAACTCATCGTTATTGTTTTTTTGATTTTATTTGTTATTTCTTTTGTTCGTCCTAAAATTAGTTAGTCCGTAGATTTTCAAAGAAGTAGTAAGCTACTTTCTTTGTTTATCGTATATCTTTAGCCTTTGCTTTTAAGACTTATCACTATAAACTTATTTCAGTACAAGATAAAGCAAATATTCTATTCTTCTCTTTCAAAAATATGTAAGGTATGATTACTATCTAAGATATAGACCTTATTTTCTGAGACTTTTAAATCTCTAAGGCGTGTAAAACTATTATCTCTTTCCACTACTGCAATAGGCTCTGAAATATAGATAATTTCCTTGGTGCTGATGTCTAAAATACCAAATTTTAGTTTTTCAGCAAGATAAAAATACAATAAATTATCTTGAACAACATAACTTCCTGCAGTATCATTTGCTTTTTTGATGTTGTACTTTTCAAACTCTTCTTGTAAGCCATATTGAGTAACAAAAGGAGGCTCTTGGGTTAAATCTATTTCAATAAAGACATCCATAGCCATACCAAGAATTTTTCCTTTTTCACTATTTAAGAAATAATCACTTCTAAAAAAATCTTTTCCTTTGCAAATAGTTTTTCCTACAGTTTGATGATATTCGGGAATATGGTATTTCAATTCTCCTGTTTCAATATCTAAGCCTATAAAGCCTCCTATCTCTATAAAAGCCCAAAAAATATTGTTGTATATACCCATAAGTTTATATACCTTAAAATAATTTTCTTCATCCCAGGAATTTTTCCACTTTCCAAATGAAGCAAGAGAAAACTCCCACAGATGTTCTTTCTTTTGAATAGAAAAGGCTCTGATAGACATTACATCATCATATATTTTACTTTATATATATATATATATTCATTTGAAAAAGCTCTTATAGAAGACCTATCTATATATTCAAGCTCTATAAGATTATCTTTTTTGTCTATGAGAATAGTTTTTTTACCATCTCGGTTGTAAGCTATGTAAAATTCAGATAACTTATAGAAGACTCTGTTTTTTCCTTCTTCTATTAATTCTAAATTCTCATCGAAGATTTTATAATTATCTTCCCATTCACTGAAATAGAATTTATTGTTAAAAACAATGATTGGATCTAAAGGCGTTTTGTAAAGCATTTGCTTTTTTTTGCCACATTGGAATTCGTGTGATGTATTGATGTAATAAGGTTTACCTTTATAGATAACATAATCTCTTACATTATCTATTTTAGAAATTAGTTTAAACATTTTATTGTGATTTTATAAAGTTATAGAGTGCTGAATTTGTATCGTCTATTATATTTTTAAAATTTATAATTCTTTTCTCTTGCTCTAAGATATCTAAACTTTCTTTTAGTTTAGGACTCATAACCTCTAAAATTTCATCACTATTACGTTTAAACAATTCTTTAAAAGCTTGTTTTACTTCATTTACATTAACTTTATTACTGTTGATCACATAAGCTAAATCTTTCATTTCGTCAACTTCTTGTAAATAACTTTCAAATTGTTGGATAAAACCTTTATCATTAGCTATTTTACTCCACGTTTCAGTATTATAGCTTTTGAACTCTTCAAATAAAGTTTTTTGTCCTTCCCTAAACTTCACATCATAACGGCAGTTGGCACAGATATCATCTAAACCTTTTTCAAACTTCATATCTAAATGCTCAATGTTTTCAGGTGTATATTTCTTAGGGTTTTTCTATGTTTTTAAATGAAAGTAAAAGTAATAAAACAAGAACTATTCTTCTCTTTCAAAAATATGTAATGTATGATTACTATCTAAGATATACACCTTATTTTCTGAGACTTTTAAATCTCTAAGGCGAGTAAAACTATCATCTCTTTCCACTACAGCAATAGGCTCTGAAACATAGATAATTTCCTTGGTGTTGATGTCTAAAATGCCAAATTGTAATTCTTTGTCATTATAAAAATACAATAAATCTCCTTGTAAACTTGTATTTCCATTAACCCCATATTTTTTCAAGTTCATTTTTTCCATTTTATCCCACATACCATAT
>NZ_KE992184.1 GCF_000466425.1 Capnocytophaga sp. oral taxon 863 str. F0517 | reverse complement strand
CATCCATAATCAAGACATCGACCGGCTCGCCGGTGAGGGAACCACCTACCCCGATGGTCTTAAAGCTACCTTGGTAGCCGACAATCTCACATTCGTCCGCATTGCGGGCGTAGTTGCGGCTTTTAGAGGTTATGGAATTAGAACTTGAGGAAGTTTGCCCAGCGAGGAGCGTTTGTGGAAACAGCCTATGATAGGTATCATCATCGATGATACGTTGGAGTTCGCGGTTGAATTTTCTTGCCTTAATGGCGTTGTAAGAGACAATCGCGATGCGCTTGTCTGGTTGGTGGCCTAAGATAAAGGCGGGGAGACGACGGGTAGCTCCCTCACTTTTTCCATGTTGGGGCGGCATGGTAATCATCAACTTTTTGATATGTCCATAGGCAAATTGGGTAAGTTGGTCGTAATAGACTTCATGGAAGGGGGCAGGGGTAAAAGTGGGGAGCGTACTACGGGTGAAGGAGAGGAGTGTCTCCCTTTCCCTCGAAGGGGGATCTTGTGGGGAAGTTGTATCTTCTAATTTGAAAACTTCAGTATCTTCGGCACGAGCTGCAAGCTCGCGGCAGTATGGGGTATTTTCTACTTTGTTAGCTTCGGTATCTTCGGCACGAGCTGCAAGCTCACGCCAGCATGGAGCGGCATTTCGCTTTTCATTCTTCCCTATTCTCTTTTCACTTTCCTTCTCCCATCCTTCCAAGCGGGAGAGGATACGGATAGCGGCAATACTATTATTGACGGTAGGGACGATAGTCTCTCCGTTGCTATCCAAGGGCTCGCGGCGCGCGTAGCTCCAAAGTATTTCTATTGCCTCTTCCATGATTAAAGTGAAAAATGAATAGTGAAAAGTGAAAAATTAATGGTCAATGATTAATGATTAATGATTAATGATTAATGGTTAATGGTTAATGGTTAATGATTAATGATTAATGATTAATGATTAATGATGACCACTAAAAACTAACCACTAATAACTAACCACTAATCACTAATAACTGACTCTGCAAAATTACAACATTCGAGGGGGTGAAGTCAAGGAAAAGAGGTGGGAGAAGTAAGAATTTGTATGAGAAAAAGATTTGTTAATGGATCTATTCTTGAGTGTTTTGCCCCCTGATCATAGACAATTAACAATTAATAATTGACTTTTGATTGATAATTTCGTAAATTTGCACGCTGAAGTAAATAGAATATAAGGAATACTAACAGCCTACAACAACTTAAAACTGATATATTTTGTACCTTATTATCAAATCCATTCACATCATCTTTGTGGTGAGTTATTTTGCGGGTATCTTCTATATAGTGCGCCTGCTGATTTATCATACGGAGGCCTTGCAGGGCAAGGAAGGAATTGAGAAAGACGTGCTACATAAGCAATACAGCTTTATGGAGGAACGCTTGTGGAATATTATCACCGTACCGGCCTTGGTGATTGTCTTGCTTTCGGGTATTTACATGCTGTGGGCTTTCCAATGGGCATACCTCTCTTTGGGGTGGATGCATATCAAGCTCTTGGGTATTGGGCTGCTTTTGGCTTATCACTATTGGAGCTGGCGTACGATCAAGGAATTACAAAGTGGAATTACTCGCTATAGCTCCGTGAGACTGCGTATGGCCAATGAGGTGGCGACCTTGCTGCTCTTTGCTATCGTCTTCGCCGTGATACTCAAGGACTTATTCTTACAATACTGGTGGGCTACCCTCCTGAGTTTTGTAGCAATGGGGGCGCTGATCATGGGAGTAGTGAAAATTGTTAACAAGAAAAAAGATAATTAGCCTATTTGTCTCATTGACAAATTAACTAATTGACAAATTAGCAACATGAACTATACAGTACTTGGTGGCGGTAGCTGGGCGACAGCTATCGTAAAGATTCTCAGTGAGAACCTCCCTGAGATTACTTGGTATATGCGCAACGAATTGGCAATCTCGCATATCAAAAAATACAAACACAATCCCAATTACCTCTCCTCGGTGGAGCTGCATACGGAGAAAATTCGCCTGACGAGTGATATCAATGAGGCTATCGAGAAGGCGGATTATGTGATCTTTGTCATTCCTTCGGCCTTCTTGGTCTCGGAGCTTTCCAAGCTAACGGTCTCGCTTAAGGATAAGGTGGTCTTCTCGGCTATCAAAGGGATTGTCCCTGAAACGGGCTTGGTGGTAGGCGAACATCTGATGGAGGCTTATGGTCTTAACCCGCTGAATATAGGGGTGATTACCGGCCCTTGCCATGCCGAGGAGGTAGCCCTGGAGCGCCTCTCTTACCTGACAGTGGCTTGCGAGGATCTGCCTAAGGCGGAGCAGATGGCACAGGCCTTGCGTGGCCCCTTTATCCGTGCCAAGATCAGCGAAGACATCATTGGGGTCGAATATGGTGCCATGCTCAAGAACATCTATGCCATCGCCGCGGGAATCGCCCACGGATTGGGCTATGGGGACAACTTCCAAAGTGTGCTAATGAGTAACGCTATCCGCGAGATGCAGCGCTACTTGGATGCCGTTCATCCTATCGCGCGCGACATCAACCAATCTGCCTACTTGGGTGACTTGCTCGTAACGGGCTACTCGGCCTTCAGCCGTAACCGCCTCTTCGGTAGCATGATAGGTAAGGGCTATTCCGTTAGAAGTGCCTTTATGGAAATGAATATGGTCGCCGAGGGCTACTATGCTGTGGAAAATGCTTACAAAATTAACCAACGACAAGCCGCTCCGGCCTATACTCCTATCCTCAATGCCGTCTATCAAGTGCTCTACCTGCACTACCCTACCCGAAGTACTTTTGAAAAGCTAACAGAGGAGATGGACTAAA
Organism: Capnocytophaga sp. oral taxon 863 str. F0517; assembly: GCF_000466425.1. GTDB lineage: Bacteria > Bacteroidota > Bacteroidia > Flavobacteriales > Flavobacteriaceae > Capnocytophaga. The sequence continues at coordinate 35,593 of NZ_KE992184.1, read as the reverse complement.
ACTAATGACTAATGATTAATTCTCTTTTATGGTTACGGATATCAATCAACTGAATCTAAACAAGTTATACACTTATGCTGATTATCTGCTTTGGCAGTTTTCCGAGCGAGTGGAATTGCTCCGTGGGAAAATATTCAAAATGAGTCCTGCTCCAAATATGCGTCATCAAAGTATATCAGGCAGACTCTTTGGAGAGTTATATGTAGCCTTTAGAGATAAGAAGTGTCGTCTATTCGCGGCTCCCTTTGATGTACGTTTGCCACAGAAGGGAAAGGAGGACGGGCAGATATATACCGTCTTACAACCGGACATCTGTGTGGTCTGTGATCCTGAGAAATTGGACAGTCGGGGTTGCCTCGGCGCGCCTGACTTGGTCATAGAGATCCTCTCTCCGAGCAATTCCAACCGAGACCTAAAGGACAAATACGAAATCTATCAAGAAGCGAAAGTACCTGAGTACTGGATCGTCCGCCCCGAAGAACGCTCTATTACCCTATATGTTCTCAAGGATGGTCTCTATAGTTCCTCCCGTCCTGTAGTGGAAGGCGAATGGGTGCGCTCGGCTACCTTCCCTGACCTAAGCATAGATACCAATGCTATTTTTAGTGATTAATAACCAACAACTAGTGACTAGTGACCAATGACTAGTGATGCAATTCAACAGTTAAAACAATACCCCTTATATAGTAATTCACTGATATTCAACATGTTTTTACACATCCCCCTAGCCCCCCTCAAGGGGGGAATTGCATTCAGGCGAACTATCATGCTGGTTATCAGTATACTTAGATCGAATCTTTACTACCCTGTTTGACACCAGCATACTATTCCCCCCTTGAGGGGGGCTAGGGGGATGTAACAATAAATGATTGATAATGATTCATTTACAACTTTTATAGATACCTAATATTTCTAGTTCTTTAACTATTGATTTGAATTAGTGACTAATGAACGATAAAAACAAAAAAATATCCTAAAATTCATTTTTATATTATCATTTTTTTCTATTTTTGTGCCCTAACAAAAAACAACTCATGAAGAAAATCATTAGTCTTGTAGCCTTAGGGCTGATAGGGTGCCAAAATACGGTACAACAAGCAGGTACTTCCGCCAATGGTGCCGGAGATACCACTACCTTTGCGGTAGGTGACCATTATGTAATCGAAGGAAGAACGCCCGTACATCCGGAAGGGGCGCGTGTCTTCCTCTACCAATACAAAGATAGAGTCTATACGCCGGTGGATTCCACCGCTATCGATGCCCAAGGAAATTTCCGCTTTGAGGGGAAAACGCCTCAGCCATTGGTCTATGCACTCCAACTGAATGGTAGTGGCCCCAAAGCCCATCTGTACTTGGAAAACGCTCCGGTGAAGCTGACCCTCCACCCCAATTGGTTTTTTGAATTCTTCCGCTCCAGCGAAGAGGCACAGCTTTTCGAGCGCTACAATCGCATGAATATCAATCACATGCTGGATTTGGCTAAGGAAATCAAAGAAGCACCCACCTCTGCTCACCTGGCTTATTTCTTAGCCCGCAATGCTTACAAATACGACTACGAGACCTTGGTTAGCCTTCGCAAAGGGCTGGATACTTCGCTGAATGAAAACGTCTATCTAAAAGAACTTGATGCGGCCATCGCCCAGCTCGCTAAGATACAACCCGGGGCAGAGGCTCCTGAAATAGACATCGTAGATGCCCAAGGTAAGAAAGTGTCCCTCAAGGACTTCCGTGGTAAGAAACTCCTAATCGATTTTTGGGCTTCCTGGTGTCCCGACTGCCGTAAGGCAAGCCCCGAACTCGTTGCCCTATACAAGGAATACAAGGACAAAGGCTTGGAGATTCTCAGTGTCTCCATGGATGAAAACCTCGATGCTTGGCAAGCGGCCATCGCCAAAGACCAATATACCTGGCCACAAGCCTTAGCCCAAGGCCTTTGGCAGTCCAATGCTGCCCAAACCTATGCCCTTCGCTGGATCCCCACCCTTATCCTCTTGGACGAGAATGGAAAAATCCTAAAGCGGGCTATACATGTAGAAGAACTCAAGTCAGCAATTAGTGGCCAATAACTAATGACTAGTGACCAATGACTAGTGACTAAAAGAATGGCATGATTCTTGTAATACCCTCAACAAATTAACAAGCTCCCTATTATATAGGGGATAAAATGATTAAAAAATGAGAAAAATTGTATTTTTAATAGCTTTGTCTATCTTAGGGTTTACACAGGCTCATGCCCAAAAGTTTGGTTTCAAGGGAGGGTACAACTATAGCAGCCTCAACGGTGAAGTAGCTCAGAACAGCACTTTGAAGGGACTCAATGGCTTCTATGTAGGAGCGCTTATGGAACTGCCTATGGGCGATGTCCTTGCCCTACAGCCTGAAATCATCTATTCCCGACAAGGGGCTGCTTGGGAATATGAATACGATGTACTCTTATTAGGAAAGGGAGTAATCAAGAGCGATCTCAGACTCGACTACCTGAATATCCCCGTAATGGCCAAGGTCAATCTTGGCCCGCTTTTCCTACAAGGAGGAGTACAGTTTGGCTTCTTAGTTAATAACCCTGAGATAAGCGTTTCTGCTCTTGGAAACCGCATCAGCAAGGAGTTGGACAAGGATGCCTATGCTGCCTTTGACTTTGGCGTAGGCGCCGGCTTGGGTATCAATTTGAGTGAACACTTCTTTGTAGAAGCCCGCTATACCCATTCACTTACCAATGCCTTTGACCCTAACAACAACTCTTTGAAGAACCTACAAATCAGCAATAAAAACAACTTCAAGAACGCAGTTTTAGCCTTAGGTCTTGGGGTGAAATTCTAAGATAATGACTAGTGACTAACAACTAAGTAAAATTTTAAAATTAAATAGAAATGAAAAAAGTAATTCTCGGCCTAGTGGCCATTGCAGCCCTTGCGGCTTGCAGTAAAGACAATGGTAATGATAATTCCAATGGTAATGGTGAGTTCAACAACAATGGAGATCCTACTATTGAACAAGGGGCTTTCCCTAAGGAAGAAACTATATAAGAATGGGAAGATTACAAGTAAGACTATCTACCAAATAGAAGGAGGGAAAGTAGTTGGAACCTCAGACACTGATTACGAAAATGGAAATCCGAAACGTACTACAAATTCTATTTATACCTACAAAGGAGCCCTTCTTGAAAAAATAGAATCTTCAAAAGAATCAACCACTTATACCTATGAGGGTAACAAAGTTGTGAAACGTGTAACTAATAATAAATATGGATTTACTTATACTTATGATGGGAACAACCTTTCCAAAACTGTCTACAAATTTTCTACACAAACCTATAGAGAAGGAACTTTTTTAGATGCTATCAGATATGAGGAGAGTAGCTTTATCTACAACGGAAATCGTATTACTGTTAATGAAAAAAACTATACAGAGATAGTAGCCGACAAATCTAAAATAGATGAAGATGTAAAAACAACAATCTACACTGTAGAAAACGGAAATGTGACCAAAGAAGAAAGTGTAAGTGGTTCTTATAAAAGAACTGTTGTATATACTTATGATGGCAAGAAAAATCCTCTTTCAAATAATCTTTCTAAGATGTTAAGCCCTAATTATTTCATAGTCCCTAAAGCAAGTAAAAATAACTTACTAACTGTTACTGAAACTATTGAAGAAGAGGGGAATACCGAAATTAGAAGAGGCTCTTACGAATATATCTATGATGGCGACTATCCTACTACTGTTAGAGAGTTCAAAGAAGAGAATAATAGAAAAGAACTTAAAGAAATTACCGAGTACAAATACTAATTAAATAAATAACGAAAAGTGAAGAGTGAAAAGCGAAAGACACTCTTCACTTTTCACTCTCTATTAGTCATTTGTCACTCGTCACTTGTCACTATTCATTATCTTGAATAATTCGGTGCTTCTTTGGTAATGGTGACATTATGTGGGTGACTTTCAGCGATACCACTGGTGGTGATACGAACAAAGCGACCGGTCTCCTTGAGGGTCTCTATGTCCTTGGCACCACAATAGCCCATACCTGCGCGAAGACCCCCGATAAACTGGTGCATACTTTCTTGTAGTTCACCTTTGTAAGGCACACGCCCTACGATACCTTCGGGAACGAGCTTTTTGATATCATCTTCTACATCTTGGAAATAACGGTCTTTGCTACCATGTTGCATCGCCTCCACGGAGCCCATACCGCGGTAGGACTTGAACTTCCTACCCTCGAAGATGATCGTCTCCCCTGGGGATTCCTTGATACCGGCCAAGAGCGAACCGAGCATCACACAGTCAGCCCCAGCGGCAATAGCCTTGACAATATCCCCTGTATAGCGAATACCCCCGTCGGCAATCACCGGAATACGGATGTTCTTTTCTTTGAGTGCTGCCGCCACTTGCATCACTGCCGATAGCTGTGGATAGCCTACCCCTGCCACCACACGAGTGGTACAGATAGAGCCTGGCCCTATTCCTACTTTTACCGCATCGGCACCCGCCTCAGCTAGGTATAGGGCTGCTTCAGCCGTAGCGATATTACCTACCACCACATCGAGTTGTGGAAAACGTTCTTTGACTTTCTTAAGTACCGATACCACCCCACGGGTATGCCCATGAGCCGTATCAATGACTACGGCATCCACCCCTGCATGTACGAGGGCTTCGGCGCGTTCTACCGCATCGACCGTTACCCCAAGGGCAGCGGCTACACGTAGGCGACCGATATTATCTTTGTTGGATACCGATTTGCTTTGCAAGTTAGCTATATCGCGGAAGGTAATCAGTCCTACCAATTTGTAGTCCTTATTCACTACCGGAAGTTTCTCTATCTTATGGCTTTCCAATATCTTTTCGGCCTCCTTCATAGAAATCCCTTCGGGAGCGGTGATAAGGTTTTCCCCGGTCATCACCTCGGTGATAGAGCGGTGTTTGTCTCGCTCGAAGCGCAAATCGCGATTGGTTACGATCCCCTTGAGGATCCCCTTGTCATCCACGATAGGGATCCCCCCTATGCTGTGTTCCTTCATACAGAGCTTGGCATCTCCTACGGTAGAGGAGAGCGAAAGGGTCACCGGGTCTATGATCATACCGCTTTCGGCACGTTTGACCTTTCTCACTTGGAAGGCTTGCTCCTCTATGGTCATATTCTTGTGGAGCACTCCTATACCGCCCTCGCGAGCAATCGCTATAGCCATAGCCGATTCGGTCACCGTATCCATTGCCGCAGAGACAATGGGCACATTCAGCGGGATATTTCTACTAAAATAGGATTGTATGGAGACTTCTCGTGGCAACACCTCCGAGTAATGTGGCACCAAAAGCACATCATCATAGGTAAGCCCTTCACTGATAATTTTGGGGTTGTTGGTAGTCATAAAGATACGTTTTGGAATAAGGACACAAAGTTACATTTTTAATAGCAAAGTCACCCATTTTTAACAATACTTTTATTTAATGATTAATGCCAGCAATGATCAATGATTAATGATTAATGCCAACAATGATTAGTGATAAAAATTTCGTACATTTGTACCCTAAATCAGTGAAGAATCATTAAACATTAAACATTAGAATCTTGCTTCGTTTTATCAAAGAATGGACGCTACCTGTCTCCATGGGGATAGGGGCTATCGTATATCTCATCTTTTATTATGTGGAAGCCTTGGATGGGCTTTCGCAGCAGTTGGCGCCTATTTTTGAGGCCATCCTACCGCTGTTTATGTTTTTAATTCTCTATGTTACTTTTTGTAAGGTAGATTTTAGAAAAATCGCGGTGGTCAGGTGGCATATTTGGACAAGTGCTTTTCAGTTCCTTTTTGTAGGCTTGTTCATGGGCATCATCTTACTTTTAAAACTCACGGGAGATGCACTAATCCTCTCGGAGAGTGTATTGGTCTGTGCGATCAGCCCTTGTGCGGCAGCTGCTGCGGTGGTGACGCTCAAGCTCGGTGGCAATCTCGAGCAGATGACTACCTACACCTTCCTTTCCAACCTCGTGTGTGTGCTACTGATTCCTATCTGTTTCCCACTGATAGAACCCGCCTCGGGTATTACCTTTTGGAGTGCTTTCCTACTGATACTCAACAAGGTATTCCTCGTATTGGTCGTCCCTATGCTGCTGGCGTTACTCACCAAGAGCCTACCCCCGCTAAGGAGGTTCCACCAATGGCTTATCCATATCCCCGACCTGTCCTTTTACCTATGGGGTTGTTCGCTGATGATTGTAACAGGCACCACCCTGAAGAACATCATGAATGCCCAGACGAGCCTTGGCTTCTTGGTGGTTATCGGATTATCAGGCTTGGTATTATGCTTGTTACAATATGCAGTGGGCTGGAAGATAGGTCGCTATCTCGGCTGTACCATTGAGGCAGGACAGTCCTTAGGACAGAAGAACACCGCCTTTGCCATATGGATTGCCGCCACCTACCTCCACCCCCTTTCCACCGTAGGGCCAGGCTGCTATATCCTATGGCAGAATATCATCAACTCCTGGGAACTCTCCAAGAAAGGGAAATACGCAAGCTAACGACTAGTGACCAGTGACTAACAACTAACAACTAACCACTCTCTTGTGTATGTAGAAAATAAATTGTACTTTTGCCTTTCAATACAGAAAATATGATAGCTATTAGGAACTTATTTCTTATAGGAATGCTCTTGGGGGCTTTCTCCTTATATGCCCAAGAAGAGGAGGAGGTTCCTTTTTTCCGGATAGAGAAACACCCTTATTACGTACAAACAGACACCCTTACAGGAGAAACAGAAGAAATACCTTTCAAATATTTTTTAGACCAATGGGTAATAGAGAATTATAGGTACCCTCAGGAGGCTTTAGAAAAAAAGATAGAAGGCAGAGTAATAGTAACCCTCAGGATAGATAAAGAAGGGCATCTATCTATAAAAGAAGTTAAAGGACGTAATCCCCTCTTAGAAGAAGAAGCCTGTAGGATATTTGACGGATTCCCTCAGCTCTCCCCAGGCTTAGTAAGAGGCAAGCCTGTAAATGTTGTCTATAACTATCCTATCATATTTAGAATCATTCCATAGAGTAAAAGATAAAGAATATATCTCTTGTCATTAATCATTAATCATTGATCATTAACAATGAATCATCTCAAGCAATTAGAAGCGGAAAGTATTTATATCATGCGCGAAGTAGCTGCGCAGTTTGAGCGTCCTGCCCTCCTATTTAGTGGCGGGAAGGACTCTATTACCTTGGTACATTTGGCTATCAAGGCCTTTGCCCCTATGAAGATTCCTTTTCCTTTGGTGCATATCGACACAGGTCACAACTTTCCTGAAGCCATTGCCTACCGTGATGCCTTAGCCGAGCGCATCGGGGCAGAACTGATCGTTCGCCAAGTGGAAGATACCATCAAGGCGAAGGGGCTGACCGAACCTAAGGGTAAGTTTGCCTCTCGCAACTGGCTACAGACCCATACCCTTTTGGACACCATTGAGGAGTTCCAATTCGATGCCTGCATAGGAGGTGCCCGCCGTGATGAGGAAAAAGCACGCGCCAAAGAACGCTTCTTCTCGGTACGTGACGAGTTTGGCCAATGGGATCCAAAGCTCCAACGACCCGAACTGTGGAACATCTACAACGGACGTATCCACAAGGGCGAAAATGTACGTGTATTCCCTATCTCCAACTGGACAGAGCTGGACGTATGGAGCTATATCCAACAGGAAAACATAGCGCTACCTTCTATCTACTTTGCCCACAATAGGGACGTAATTGAGCATGAAGGCCGCCTGATTGCCGTTTCTCCCTTTATCCAGATAGACGAAAACGACCAAATCCTCAACAAACGTGTCCGCTACCGCACCGTAGGGGATATGACTTGTACAGCAGCCGTGGAGAGCAACGCCGCTACCCTTGAAGAAGTGGTAAGGGAGATATCCGCCTCGCGTATCTCCGAACGTGGCGAAACCCGCATTGACGACCGCGTTACCGAAGCTGCTATGGAAGATAGGAAAAAAGGAGGCTATTTCTAATGATTAATTACTAAAAACCGATAACTATGCAAGCAGAAATACTTACCATTAGAATTCCTAAGGGCACTTCAAGAGAAAATGCCAAGGCAGAGCTAAAAAAACTCAATTATGAAATAATTGAAATAGGAGAACAACCCTCTGTAAAAGTTTCTCAAAAGGCCTTAGAAGCTATTAATTCAGGATTGGAAGAGGCTAAAAAAGGTATCTTTATAGACAACGACCAAGTATTAGAAGAAACAGACCAATTAATAGAAGCATTAGCGAAAAAATGGATACTTTAAAAATAGTTTGGCTACCTCAAGCTCGAATACAATTCCATGAAATTATTACTTATTGGGCTGAAAAACTCGAATCTGTAAGTTATGTCCGAAAAATTAGGGAAGATGTCCAAAGAGTTTTAGAAATACTCAAATTTTCTCCAAGAATAGGACGTATTGTAGAGAATACTAACGAAGAAGTTAGGAGAGTAACTATACTTCGCAATTATTCTATTTTTTACAGATAGGTAGAAGATTATCATGAAATACAAATCATCACCTTTTGGGACAACAGAAATGATCCCAATAAACTGGATTTAAGCTATTAAACAATTATCTTATGCCTACCACATTAATACTGCTGAAGAAAGCGAAAGTTTCCTCTATCCATAAGAAAGAGACTTTCAAAGATATCTCCATATCAAAAACAATAGATTAGAAAATCATTATGGAAGAAAGGACAAAGACCAAAACAGCCTCTTCTATTTTTAAAGTAGGAGAGGAAGTGCTTATCTCACCACAAGTTACTAACGGAAAGCAGTGGATCAAAGGTGTAGTAACTGAGATAGAAGACAATCCTTTCGTAGGGTTTGTGATTTCTGTAAAAACAGAGGATTTAGGCACATTTTTTGATAAAGAATATCTATTTAAAAAGCTAACAATTAACAATTGACAATTAACCATTAAAAAAGTGTGTTATACTATTTAATTTTAAAAGAAATGTCATACTACTTGATTTTAGGCGCCATCTTTTTGGTAAGTTGGCTAGTAAGCAATCGCTTAAAACGTAAGTTCGAACACTATTCCCATGTACAACTACGCAATGGCATGAGTGGTAAGGAGATTGCCGAGAAGATGCTCCGTGACAACGGCATTGATGCAAGGGTCACCTCTATCCCTGGGCGCCTGACTGACCATTATAATCCTTTGGACAAAACTGTAAACTTAAGCGAAGCGGTATATAACCAACGCAATGCGGCTGCGGCTGCCGTTGCAGCGCATGAGTGTGGCCATGCCATACAGCATGCCCATGCCTATCGCTGGCTTACCCTACGCTCCCAAATCGTTCCGGCAGTCAATATCGCCTCCACGCTCTCCAATATCCTCATTATGGCCGGTTTTGTATTAGGAGCTGCCCAAAAGATGGGCTTTGGTTATTGGATTGCTGTAGCTGGGGTAGCCCTTTTCGCTATTACTACAGCCTTTGCCTTTATTACCCTCCCTGTGGAGTATGATGCCAGCAATCGCGCTTTGGCTTGGCTTAAGAACAAAAATATCGTCACTCGTGAAGAATATGCTGGGGCAGAAGACTCCCTCAAGTGGGCAGCCCGTACCTATGTGGTAGCCGCCCTTGGTTCCCTCGCCCAACTCCTCTACTGGGTCTACAGACTCATGGGAAGCAACAGAGACGAATAAAGAGTAGTTAGTGATTAGTGGTTAGAAGCTAACCACTAACCACTAACCACTAACGACTAACGACTAACAACTAATCACTAACGACTAACGACTCAAAACTATGAGCAATAATTTTCTCCTCATGGCTGGCCCTTGTGCCATAGAAGGTGAGGAAATGGCTATGCGTATAGCCGATAAAATCGTAAATATTACCCAAAAACTGGAGATTCCCTATATCTTCAAGGGGAGTTTCAAAAAAGCCAATCGCAGCCGTATCGACTCCTTTACCGGTATTGGTGATGAAAAGGCACTGAAGATCCTCCAAAAGGTCTCCCAAACCTTTGGGGTGCCTACCGTAACCGATATTCACGAGGTGAGTGATGCTGCTATGGCTGCCGAGTATGTGGATGTGCTCCAAATTCCGGCTTTCTTAGTGCGCCAAACCGACCTCGTGGTGGCCGCTGCCAAAACAGGCAAGACTGTCAACCTCAAAAAGGGGCAGTTTATGAGCCCTGAGAGTATGAAGCATGCCGTGCAAAAGGTCTTGGATAGTGGCAACGACAAGGTATATATCACCGACAGAGGTACCATGTTCGGCTATCAGGACATGATCGTGGATTTTCGCGGTATCCCTACTATGAAGCAGTATGCCCCTGTTATTCTGGATGTTACCCACTCTTTGCAACAACCCAACCAAAGTTCAGGAGTAACAGGAGGACGCCCAGAAATGATTGAGACCATCGCCCGTGCCGGAGTGGTCAATGGGGTAGATGGTATCTTCATAGAGACCCATTTTGACCCTGCCAATGCCAAAAGCGACGGAGCCAATATGCTCCACCTCGACCTACTCGAAGGCCTACTTACCCGATTGGTAGCTATCCGACAGACCATCAACACTTTCTAAATAACAAAACACACTAATTACTATGAACGAACAAACTGCCTACGCCAAAACCATTACAGGTATCTACAACAAAGTATATCAAGGCAAAAATATAGGTAAAATACCTACCTATATCCCCGAATTACTCAACGTAAGCCCTGATAAGTTCGGTATCGCCATCCATACCCTCAGCGGGAAAACCTTCGGTATCGGGGATTATCAAGAGAAATTCTCCATTCAGAGTATTGCCAAAGTATTATCCCTTTCTATGGCCTACGATATCTTTGGGGACAGTATCTGGGAACGCGTATCGGTAGAGCCTTCGGGGACTTCGTTTAACTCACTTTTGCAGCTGGAGGCCAACAATGGAATCCCTCGTAACCCACTGATCAACGCTGGGGCAATTGTGATTTGTGATATACTGCTCTCCCACTTCAAGAATGCAGAAGAGGAGTTTATCAAGTTTGTTCGCCAATTAGCCAATGACCCCACCATCAGCTATTCCGAGCAGATAGCCACCTCCGAGAAGGAAGTTGGTTACCGCAATTTTGCCCTTTGTTATTATATCAAGTCTTTAGGGAATATAGAGAATGAACCAGAGCGAGTGTTGGATTTCTACTTTAAGCTCTGTTCTATCGAGCTTACTTGTGAGTCCTTGGCCTATGTGTTTACTTTTCTGGCCAATGACGGCATCACCCTACACGACCAACAGCGTATCCTCCCCCATGTCTATACCAAGCGTATCAATGCCATTATGCAGACCTGCGGATTCTATGATGAATCAGGGGAATTTGCCTTCCGTGTAGGCCTCCCTGGTAAGAGTGGGGTCGGTGGAGGTATTGTCGCTATCATGCCAGGACACTACGCCATAGCTGTATGGAGCCCACGCCTGAATGAAAAAGGCAACTCCTACCGAGGAGTAAAATTCTTAGAAGGTTTTACTATGCAAACGCAAATATCAGTATTCTAAACAAGTAAAAAACAAAGAGCGAATAGCTTTTCACTATTCGCTCTTCACTTAATTTGTTGGTCTACAAGGACTCGAACCTTGAATTACAGAGCCAGAATCTGTCGTGTTACCATTACACCATAGACCATTGCTTTTTTGCAGGGGCAAAGATACGATTTTTTTTTCGAACTGACAAAACTTTTTATTGACCAATGACAAGTGACTAACTGATTTGTAATTATTCAACATGAAAACTAAAACCTATTCCCTAACCTTTAACCCCTATCTTTTACCTATTATCTTTTGCTTTTTCCCTCTTATAGGACTATCTCAAGAGACTATTGCAGATACTATTGCGCTCCCTGCCCTAGCAACTACAAATGTTCCTAAGGAAGTAGATCTGGAACGGGTTATATCCAAGATATGGGAGCTTGATCGCGAAGACCAGCAAGGTACTTTCCACCTAATGGAGTACCAACCCATGTATATCATGCCTATGCGCTTTACTGACCGACCTACTGAGCAGCCGCGAAGTCTCAATACGGAACGCCCTATCCCTAAACACCGCGATTACCAAAATGTAGAGGTCAAATTCCAAGTGAGCCTCAAGGCCAAAATACTACAAGATGCCTTCGGAAAGGGGGATGTATGGGTGGCCTTTACCCAGCAAGCTCATTGGCAGATGTACAACGGAGGCCTTTCCCGCCCTTTTAGAGAGCTGAACTACGAACCAGAACTAATCTTCACCTATCCGACCAATTTCTCCGCTGGCAGCCTTAAGCTCAAGATGCTTGGCCTCTCGGTCAATCACCAGTCCAATGGTAAGGAGGCCGCACTCTCCCGTAGCTGGAACCGCTTTATACTCATGGCCTTGGGTAAGTGGGACAAGGTAACTTTCAGTCTTCATCTTTGGAAACGATTCACTGAAACCAGTATGGAGGACGACAATCCTCAAATAGAGGACTATATAGGCCGTTGCCGACTTATGACCATTATCCCTGTTGGCAAAAATGTCCTTTCTATTAACCTGCGCAACAACCTCAATTTCAAGCACAACCGCGCTCATATCGAAGCCTCTTGGGTGATGCCCATCAGCCGAGACCTACGCCTAATACTCCAGGCCTCCCATGGTTATGGAGATTCTTTGATTGACTATAACTACAAGCAAACCGTTGTGGGCGTTGGCTTTACCCTTATTGATTTATAACAATAAAAAACCTTTGATTTTTTAACATTTTAAAATAGGCTTTATGCAAAAAAAATAGTAATTTTGTACAAGGAATTATGCACCAGTTTAATACCCTTATTTTTCAATAAAAAACGTAATGAAAACACTGATTTATACATTCTTTGCCCTAATGGTGAGTTGGGGATATTCTCAGAATATTTCTCTTAAGGGACATGTAAGCAACGGAAAGGCGCCCTTGTCCGATGCGCATCTCTCAATAGAGGGGCAAGCACTCCATAGCACAAGCAATGCAGAGGGCTACTTCGAGTTTTCCCTTGCTGAAGGAAGCTATATCCTACAGGTAGCGGCAAAGGGTTATCTGCCCAAGCAGCTCACGGTAGAGCTACACTCCTCTACCCTGCTGCCTGCCATTGTATTAGAAAAAGACCCTCATAGTGAGGCACAACAGATAGGTAACACTATTAGTATTTCCGACGAACAATTGGACGACGATGAAGGTTCGCTTGAGATGGTGTCAGGCTTTCTGCAGTCCTCCCAAGACCTCTATTTTCGCCGTGCGGCTTACGACTTTAGCTCGGTATTCTACCACCCTCGAGGCTATCAGAACAATGCAGCTACCGTCTTGGTCAATGGGGTCACTATGAACAAGATAGAGACCGGTCGCCCACAGTGGAGCAACTGGGGCGGGCTGAATGATGCCACTCGCAGCCAAGTGGTCACCACCGGAATAGGTGCCAGCCAGGAGGATTTCGGAGGGGTATTCGGTAATACTTCCTTTACCATTGCCCCTTCCCAATTGCGCAACGGCCTACGTATCACCGGTACGACCACCAACCGCAATTACTTTGGGCGAGGAATGGTCACCTATAATACAGGAACCCTCCCCAGTGGCTGGGGCTATATGGTCTCCGCCTCTTATCGTGGAGGGAATGGAAAAACATGGCTTCTCCCCAATACCGAAGGTATGGTCTATCAGGCTTATGGTGCCACAGCAGCGGTAGAATACAAAGCCAGCCCTTACTTTACCACCAATCTGATGGGGATTTTCTCCTATAACAACCACGGTAAGTCTGCTCCACTCACCCAAGAGGCTATCGCCTTGGGGGGCAGGAACTACAATCCTAACTGGGGCTATCAGGCAGGACAGTTGCGCAATGCTAAGATGAAGCGCATCGCCGAGCCGCTCTTTGTACTCTCCAATACCTATCAAAAGGGAGACACCAAGCTCACTGCTCACTTAGGCTATCAATTTGGAGAGGTAGGAGATACACATCTCCAATATGTAAAATCCCAAAACCCCGACCCTACCTTCTATACCAATATGCCTACCTATTACTACAATATGTATGATGCACAGACTGGGGAGGGAGACCCATTGGCTTTGGAAAAGACTGCCCAACAAATTGACTATTTCAAATCCCACAAGCAATTAGAATGGGACAAACTCTTTTTAGCTAACCACCTTACCGGAGGAGAAAGTATCTATGCTATCAGTGAAGATATCATTGACACTAAAACCCTTACAGCCAATCTATTGGGTACTACCAAGCTCCTACCCAACATTACCCTTAGTGGAGGTATCTCTTACCAACATATAGGTACCGAAAACTATGCAAAGATCAATGACCTCTTAGGAGGACAATATTTCCTGAACAAAAGTTATTTTTCAGGAGAAAACTATGATACGGCCGAAAACCTCCGCTTGAGAGAGGGCGACAAGTACCAATACTACTATAAAATCCGTAGCCAGCGTGCCCATGCTTTCGGACAATTGCGCTTTAAGTATGGCCGCAGCGACTTCTATGTTGCTGGTCGTGTCGCCCATACCGACTATGAGCGCGAGGGTATGTTTGCCAACAACTCCGTTTATACCGATTCCAAAGGCGAGAGCGGACTACGCTACTTCAACACCATCAGCACCAAAGCAGGGCTTACCTACCGCATCACCGGTAGGCATATCCTCCAATTCAATACCGGTTACTTTGAGGAAGCCCAGCCGCTGAACAACGTTTATATAAATATCCGTAACTCCAACTCAATACTCCCTGCCCGCATACAGCCAGAGCAGCAACTCAGCTGGGACGGTAGCTATATCATCCGTATTCCTTCGTTCAAGGCGCGCCTTACGGGCTATGCTACCCAAATCAAACACAGCAGCGAGAAGAGTTATTTCTTTACCCAATCCCGCTTAGGGGATGAGTCTGCGGGCTTTTTGACCCAAACGATGCTTGATGCCGAGAAGTTACACTTTGGCATGGAATTGGGCGCTGAATACGACCTTACCGCCTCTTGGAAAGCCTCTGCGGTGGTATCGCTTAATCAATATACCTATACGAACAACCCGCTTTTGTTCCAGTCCTCCGACAAATACTTAATCAGCAACCCTATCGTAAGTTATCTAAAAGACTATCATTCAGGCCAAGCCCCCGAGCATGTGTATTCATTAGGCATAGAGTATCAAAGTCCACGCTACTGGTGGGTAGCTATTACGGCCAATTACTTTGATAAGAATTACATCGGTATCGCCCCCAGCTTGCGTACGGAGAACATTTACCTTGACCCCAACAGTGGTAGTCGCTATACCGATATAGACGAAGATACCGTACGCCACCTTCTTCGCCAAGAACAGCTGCCCAGTATCTTCCTGCTCAATGCCACCGCAGGTAAGTCCTGGCGTATCAAGGGTAACTTCCTCAATGTCTTTGTCAGTGTCAATAACCTGCTAAATACCCAGTACAAAAGCAATGGTTTCGAACAAGCTCGCAAAGGTGATTATAAGGCCATGATCAAAGAATACAAGAGTGGCTATCCTACCTTTGGTAACAAATATTTCACCGGCTATGGTACTTCATTTTACCTTAATGTAGCCTTAAGTCTCTAAAAAAATAATGACATGAAAAAAATACTCTATATACTACTGCTTCCCTTAGTAGCCTCCTGTAGCAAGGTATCCGGCTTTGATACCCCAGATATTAGCTCACTCAAAAATGAACAAGCTGCCAAGGCGAGGGCTTTCCAAGGCTCTACTATCAGCTATACAGCTCTAAAGGCCAAGGTAGGCAACACCTTTACCACTTATGGGGAAGATGAAGCCTTTGAGGGCTATATCATCTCCAGTGATGAGGGAGGTAATTTCTATAAGAAAATATATGTACAAGCCCTTGACAAATCGGGTACCATAGGTGTTTCCATAGAGAAGAAAGGCCTTTTTGAGGAATATCCCGTCGGGACAAAAGTACAAGTAAGGCTCAAGGGTACCACCGTATGGTATTCCAGCCGCTACTCCCTCTTGGAAGTAGGCTATGGCCATGGAGTTACCGCTGGAGGCAATGAAAAGATAGGCCACCTCATCCCAGCTATGTACCCTGAAGTACTGGTAGCCACCGGAGAGAAAGCCCTCTTAAGTGAGATTGCCACAACCTTCACCTTCTTGCGCTTCAACAAAACGGCACAGGCCAATAAGCTCCTGATACTCGATGGGGTGTACTTCAAATCCGAAGATGTAGGAAAGACCTTTCACACCTCTGACAATCAGTACAATACCACCTATCAGCTCACTGACAGAGCAGGAGGTAGCCTCCCCTTCCTCACCAGTAGCTATGCTGCCCACATCAAAGACCATGTACCTGCGGGGCGCTTGCGTATCACCGGAGTGCTGACTATGTACGGAAACAATCCACAGTTCTATATCAACAACATCAGTGATATAACAACCAGTAACCAATGACCAATGACTAATAACTAATGACTAGTGACTTAAAACTAATTAAATACTTTGAACAATATGAAAAAGTTACTTTTTTTAGCCCTCTCTTTTGGGCTATTAATATCCTGTAGCAAGGACGACAACAATGGGATTCCTCCTGTGGATCCTAAAGACAAGCCAGCAACTGTCTTAGAGGTAAAAAACCTAAAAGTAGCTGACTATGAGAACTACCGAGACAAAAAGGAAAAGGTAAGACTTCATGGAGAAATTGCGGAAGTAACCCATGGTAGATCTTACTTTAAGTTCAGTGATGGAACTTTGGTGCAAATCTTCTCCCACAAGTTCAAAGAACTCCCCAAGGAGGTCTCCGATAAGCTCAAGGTCGTGGGGCAAGAACTCACCGTGGTAGGTACTTTCACTGATTTCAAAGCCAAAGATGGTTCCATCGTTAAGGAAATTATTTATGAAAGTGAAGCTGACCTAACTTTTGGTGCTACCCCTAATGTACAGCCTACTCCTCCAGCCCCTGCGGTAGTAGAATTGGAAGCGGCTCGTGCCACTGTGAGTGATTTCCAAGACGGAAAAGCTGTCAAAATCCATGGAAATATCACTGTACAAGGAAGCAAAGCTTATTTCAAATTCTCTGATGATACGCTTATCCAAATCTTTGCCCATAAAAATATCCTTAAGACACTTTCTAAGGAACAAAAAGACAACCTAAAAGTAAATGGCAAAGAAGTTACTGTAAAAGGTAAATTTGGCACTTATCAGGGTACTAAACAAATTACATACGAAAGCGCATCGGATCTTACTTTTAACTAAAAATAAAGAAATGAAGAGCTATAGGATTATAAGGATTTTTGGGTTTAGCTAAAACGCTATATTCCTATAAGCCTTCATTTCTAAATACTGATAACCCTAAATCCCTTAAAAACCATGAAAAGATTATTCCTACTTTTAGCACTTGCGCCCACGATGATGTGGAGCCAAGAGAACCTTAGAAAAAACCTCAGTGAGGATGGCAAGACCTACATCAAAGCCAATGTATCTACAACCCTTTGGGCAAGATACATAGATGCCAACCCCAACACCATGGTCAATGGATCTGGGGTAAGCCGTATTACCGATGTCTCTATCCGCCGCTTGCGTATAGGGGTACAAGGCCAACTCACCCCAAAAATCTATGTTTATGGACTTTTCGGAGGTAATAACTACAACTTTACCAGCAAAGCCAAAGACAAAATCGGCATCCTTGACCTCTATGCGGATTACCAATTTGCCCCAGAGTTCACCCTCGGTTTGGGAAAATTCGGTTGGAATGGTAGCCGTAATACCATGAAAGCCAGCGGTAGCATGATGGGCTTGGACGGGCCTGCCTTTCCTCTCTTCACCGTGAATATGAACGACGATGCGGTACGTAGCTTTGGTGCCTTTGCTAAAGGACAAATCGAAAACTTGAGCTATGTATTTACCATTAAAAGTCCCTATGCGGTTACCACCGCTGAGAAAGAAGGGGTAGTCGGCTATGCCAAAAATGCTCCTCACAAACAATATTCTGGTCATCTCAAATACGACTTTTGGGAACGCGAAAGCAACAAAACGCCTTATACAGCAGGCACTTATGTAGGCGCTAAAAAAGTATTGAACCTCTCCTTAGGTGGGGTATATCAGAAAGACATGATGAGCGAACTTAAAGGTGGTGTCCCTAAGTATTATGATTACAAAAACTTCTCTGCTGAAGTGTTCTTGGATACCCCTCTTTCTGAGCGCAACGATGCGATCACCCTCAATGCGGGTTACTATTACACCGATTTTGGTCGTGACTACGTAAGAAATGTCGGCAATAACAACGTAGCCGATTCTGGTGCTACTGGATATTTCAACGGAGGAGGTAATGCCTATCCTATGATGGGGACAGGAAGTACTTTCTGCCTATTAGGGGGATATCTCTTGGGCAAAAATGAGAAATTTGCCCCTCGTGTACAGCCTAATTTCGGTATTCAGTACTCCAAGTTTGACGGCTTGAAAGACCCTATGATCGCTTATGACCTTGGGGTGAACCTCTTCCTCAAAGGACACAGCAACAAACTTAGCTTCTGCTACCAAAACCGCCCTGTGTATAACCTCCAAAAAGAAGTAGATAGCCGTAAGGGTGTCTTTATTGTACAATATCATATTGTATTGAACTGATGAAAGCCGTTATATTAGATAGAAATACACTCTCCTCTCAAATGGAACTAACCGTTCCGGAGGGGATTACCCAATGGGTAGTTTATGAAAGTACTCGTCCCGACCAAGTGGTAAGCCACTTGGAAGGGGCGGATATTGCCATCACCAACAAGGTGAAAATAGGCAAGGAACATATGGACAAGCTCCCACAGCTAAAGCTTATCCAACTTACAGCCACCGGTACCGACAACATAGACAAGGTCGCCGCTGGGGAACATGGTATAGAAGTCAAGAACGTAGTGGGCTATTCCACCGAGAGTGTAGCCGAGCACTTCTTTATGCTTCTTTTGGCTGCTATGCGCGGGCTAAAGCCCTACCATACCGCCGTAGCCGACGGCTCTTGGCAGGCTGATGGGCGCTTTTGCCTCACCGAACCCTCTATCTTAGACCTACACACCCGCACCTTGGGGATTATAGGAATAGGAAACATAGGCAAAGCTATTACTGAGCGCGCTAAGGCCTTTGGCATGCGTGTCCTTTGGGCAGAACGTGAGGGTAGAACACCCCGCAGCAGTGAATATACTGACTTTGACACTGTCTTGGCTCAGAGTGATGTTATTTCGCTGAACACCCCCTTAACTGAAGAGACCCGCCACCTTATCTCGGCTCGTACCATTGCCAAGATGAAGCGCAAGCCCTTGGTCATCAATGTAGCCCGCGGTGCGGTAGTGGATCCACAAGCCGTATACGAAGCCTTGGAGGCCGGACAATTAGAGGGCTTTGCCTCCGATGTATTCGAGAGAGAACCTCCTGTAGCTGGTGATCCCCTACTGAAATTGGCCTCCCACCCCAGGGTACTCTATACCCCCCATGTGGCCTGGGCTAGCGAATATGCCCTCGACAAACTATGGAAAAAGGTAAAGAGCCAAATAGAAGAATTTATTAAATGAAAAGTGAATAGTGAAAAGTGAATAACTCTCCTACTATTCACTTTTCACTTATTATGAGTCATCGTGTTGTGGTTGCTGGTATGGGGATATATCCCTGTATAGGCACCTCTTTGGAGGCAGTCATACCTGCGTAAGCGCTACAAGTCCATTACAGGGCATGAATGCTGAATGGCGGGTGCCAGTGAACTAGTGACTAGTGTATTCTATCCTGATGATGCAACACGACTTTATCGCCCCGAACATCAATATAGAAGCCCTTGATGAAAACTCCCAAAAGCTCCATATCATCACCCAAACCACCCAAAGTCCATACGCACTTTTCTGTCTAATTCCTTTGGCTTTGGCAGAACAAATTCAGCCATTATAATGGTTAATGCCATTAATGATTAATGCCATGCCTCCTTGCTGGTGCGTTTCTTACGGCTCATACCTACAACTATGGAACTTATAGCTCCCATAAAGAGCCAAAGGCTCTACTTAATAGTAGGCACAGACTGCAAGAAACGCGCCAGCGGGGAAACTAAAAATTTAAAAGCAAAAGATCATTTTAAAAATTTGCAAATGTAATTTCATTGTGGAATATATACCAACTTGGCTAATCATAATAAGATTGTGCATATTATAGCGTTGTAGACAATGCTCGGGCACAACTGCATAAAATTAAATAAAAGAAAATGAGTAGATTACAAACCATAGAAAATGCTCTTTCAAGTATAAATGAAACTGTTTTTCAGGAATTATGTGATAGCTTTTTAATTCTTAAAAACGATAATTACCGAACTTTTTCGAGAGTTGGAAGTCAAAGTGGAAAACAAAAAACAACAAAGGGAACACCTGACACTTTTTACTTATTGCCTAGTGGTAAATATGTATTTGTAGAATACTCAACCAACATTACAAAAGGAGTATCAAAACTGCAAGAAGATATAGAAAAATGTCTTGACACGACAAAGACAAAAATTCCGATAAATCAAATTGCAGAAATAATACTTTGTATAAATTTCAACTTAAATACAGAAGAATTTCAATCTTTGAAGAATCTTCTAGGTAAAGCAGAACTCATATTAACCATTTATACACTCGATTGTCTGTCATTAGAATTACATTTTCAACATAGAAATTTAGTTCACAAATATTTGGGGTTCCCCTTGGATACAGGACAAATTGTTTCTATTAACACCTTTGTTGAGGAATACAATAAAGCGTCTAAGGGTATTGCGACACCTTTGAATAATACTTTTCTGCACAGAGAGGAGGAATTAGAAAACATCAAACAAATTATTAAGCGAAACGATTTCTTAATAATCACTGGTGTTGCAGGCGTTGGGAAAACAAAAATCGCAATAGAAGCAATTAATAGTTTTTTGGCAGAAAATTTATCATACAATGCATTTTGCCTTTCATATAAAAATTGTAACTTGTTAAGTGATTTATCTCACCATTTTGATGATAAAAAAGACTATATCTTTTTCGTTGATGATGCCAATAGAATAGACATTTTCAGTCAAATTACAGGCTTTTACAAGTCGCAAAGAACAGGTAATTTGAAAATTATTCTTACTGCAAGAGATTATGCTTTGCCAATAGTTGAAAAATTTTGCTTTGGATTTGAACACAAGCAATATGTTTTAAAAAAGTTCTCTGATGAACAAATTACTGATATTATTAAGGCAGAACCTTTTAATATTTCAAATTGGCAATTTCATAAAGAAATTGTTCGTATTGCAGACGGTAATCCTCGGCTTGCAATTATGACGGCGTTACTTGCAAAACAAAAGCAAAATATTTATGCTTTAGCAGATGTATCGGATTTGTTTGAGAAATATTTCTCAACATTTATAAATGATGATGGAGAATTTTCCAATCAATTCAATATCAAATGCTTGGGAATAATTGCTTTTTTCAATGCTATACCCTATAAAGACAAAAACATAACCGAACCTATTTTACAAAATTTTGGTATTGACTATCCATTATTCATTGATGCAATAGAAAAATTAGATAGATTGGAGTTAGTGGAAATACAATATGATTATGTAAAAATTCCCGAACAAAATTTAGCAACTTTCTTTTTCTATAAAGCGTTTATTAAGGATAATTTGCTCGAATTTGAAACACTTTTAAAGAGGTATTTCAATGAAAATAAAAGTCGGTTTAAAGATTGTGTTATTCCTGCAAACAATACTTTTGGTTTTGAAAATGTGATGCAGAAGCTTCAACCTATTCTTCAAAACTATTTAAAATCAATTGAAAACGAAGAAGAAAGAACGTTTGCATTCTTGGAAATATTTTGGTTCTATCTGCAAGAAGAAACATTGCAGTATATTTACAATAGAATAAATCAACTACCTTTACCTCATAATGTTAATTACGAAGTTAAATATGAAACAAATGATTTTGCTTATAGCCGAAATGAAGTTATTGAACTACTTAGTAATTTTTTCCGTTTTCAAAACAAACTCAAAGATGCGATTGAATTAATTTTTGAGTTTATCAGAAAGAAACCAGAACACTTACCCGAACTAATACACAAAATCAGAGAAATCCTGATATTTGACTGGACTGATGAACGCTTTGGTTTTGAAAGGCAAAACATACTTTTTCAAATTTTAATTGAAGGATTAGCAAAAAAAGATATTTTGTATTCAAAAGCATTCTATGAATTGTCAAAAACATTTCTTGCTTTTAAATACCAACAAACAAAAAGTGAAAGGCACTATGCAATATCTATTTATCAATATCCTATTCCCAATAATCAATCTATTAGAGCATTTCGAAAAAACATTTGGGATAATGTAAACAACTACTTTAGTCTTTATCCTGAGAAATCCCTCGAATTATTACAGAGTTATGCAAATGTTAGTCCAGGTGTAATAAAAGAGATAATGGAATATGACATTCAATTCTTAATATCCATTATCAAAAATCATTTAAACCCCAACTCATTTGAACATTGTCTTTACGTTCAAGAACAGATTAGAAGGTGTAAAAGAAACGAAATAGAACTTCCTGAATTTCCTTCTTTATCTCAAAAATTCACAAACACAACTTATGAGAAGTATCTCATTTTAGATTGGGATAGATTTAGATACAAAGAAAGCTATGATTTTGAGAATCATGAAGAATACGAAAAACTGAAAGAAGAAGAAATAAGGAAATCTTTTGTTTGCAACAATATTAAAGACGTTAAATCATTTTATGACACTTTTGTTTACTTAAAAAGCATTGCAAAAAATTATTGGAGCTATAATAACTCGTTTGATTTAATAGTTGATGAAAATTGTTCTAAAAATTTCGAGTTAGGTTGTCAGTTTTTAACCGAAGTAATAATTACAAACAATCAAATTGGTTATACCCCAAGAACAGTCTTCAGAAATCAGCTAACAACAAAAGAAAAATCACAATATATTTGGAATATTTTACAGAAAAATAATTTTAACAATAAATATTTTTGGGAGTTGTCTTTTTATGATTATTTGGCAGAGAATCTAATCAATGAGAAGCATATTGAGAAAATTAAAGAGACTGTAAAAAAATTACCGAATAGAGCTTCCATATGGCTTGAAGGATTAAAGCGATATTTGAATATTGCACCAAATTTGTTCCAAGAATTACTCCAAATTATTATTGACAAAAACGAAAAAAAAGACGAAACGATTTTTGTGCAATTTGATATCACAGAAGACTCCTTTGAGGAATTAGGGAATGACATTAATTTGATAAAGAAACTATACTTGCAACAAGATTTAATAGACAGTCATTTTGACTTAACTCGAAGAGGCTTTGCAAAGATTATTCAGCGAGATGAAAACTTTCTTATAGAGTATATTAATAATTTATATTCAAAAAACCAAAATCAACATTATTTGCATGAAGATATATTTTTGAACGTGATTTGGGAATCTAATAAAATTGAACCTATACTGAAAACTGTTTTTGATTTGATTGATAAAAAAGAAGTCTATTTAGGAATTGGAGAACATTTTTGTAATTCTTTCTTTGGGGATTTGTCACAAGAAGCGAGCATACGAGCTAAAAGCTTCCTATTAGATTATTGTAAAGAAAATTATGAAAGCCACAACAAAATGAATTTTATTGTGGATATAGCAAGACACTCAATGAAGGAAATATTTGAAGATGTGTTATTATTGTTTATATCCTTAACACAAGATGTTGATTTGTTTTCTAAAATATATTGGAGAGGAAATGGCAGAACAGTTGTTGGAGATGTTAATTTTGGCTATTTAAGAGCTTCTGATTGGCTAAATATACTTTCTATTGTGAAAAAATCAGATTTAGGAATAAAATTAATACCAATAAAAAGATATCTTAATACACAAATTCAAAATGGATTAAAATATGCAGATTGGGAGAGAAAGAGAAAATTTATTGGAAATGATTGAGAACAATCATATTAGCAATGGAGTTTTAAACTTTTTCCTATAATAAAGTAAAAATTCCGAAAATTAGTAATTTTGTGTTTGAGAAAAAAGGCCCCTTGCTGGCGCATTTCTTGCAGCTCGTGCCTACTATTAGTAGAGCCTTTGGCTCTTTATGGGAGCTACAAGATATAATAGTGAAGCGTGAAAAGTTTGCGCTGGCGGAGGGTGCTACCCAAAAAAACATATAATGGAGATTTCAAATAGAAAAATAATTATAGCTATATGTATATTGATTCCATTTACATTTTTATCATGTATAAGAATGCATCATAAAGGCTTATGTAAGGGATTTATCCATGAAAAATCGTTTGTATTAGGTGCATCTACGATTAAAGATATTCAAAAAGGATTCAATGCTTACAAAGATTTAGAAATTTTTCCCAATAATGATAGTCTTTATATCACTAAGATTGAAGAAAAAGAAGGTTTTATAAAAATATTATCTCAAAAAAGATTTCTATTTAAGGATAGTCTGCTTCAAAAAGTTGAATTGATAGTGAGTACAAGTTGTTGTTGGAATAATGATTTCGAAGAAGACGATTTTGCACAGCATAAAGATGAGATTTTTAGCACCTATGACGAGTACATTTATACCATAAAGTCAGAAAATTCAGCATCAAAATGCTTTCATTTTCAAAGTATTGATACGACCCTATTTCATAAAACCACGCTATTTAAGTGGGAAGAATCAGGCCTACAAAGAAGTCTGTAACTATATTACAAATCCCCTGCCGGTATATTAATCATTGATATGAAATTCTTTTATTTTCTTAGCTTCCTCACCATTGGATGGGTATATGGAAAGCCCCTTGTGGAGGTAGGGGGAGAAAGTCCTCCGCTCTTTTGGGAAGCCTCGGTGGAGGTGGAGGGAGAAAAGGTATATCTGATTACTCAATATACCATAGGTGATGGGGTTACCTCTTTATCTTGTACTAAGACATTGGTACCTATCAGTCCTAGTGGGGTACAAATGATTAACTATGATGGAGATTGGCTTATAGTTGCCAATGAGGATTATCACTACTACATCTGGGGATACCATAGTGAGGAAGCGAAAGTAATCCCGCTATTTCCCACCCAAGAAGTGAGTGAGGTAATCGCGAGAGGACACATCTATTTCACCCAAGGAACTTGGTATTATCTTGACTATGCTAAGCGCTCATCATACGAAGATCCTATTGAGATTACTAAAGAAGTCCTCACCGACTTTCCTACCCAAGATGTGGTTGTCCTACATACCTCTGAGACAAAAACACTCCTAAAGGACACCCATAAGGTATATATGTACCGAGAAGAGAGCTATATGGAGAGAAGTATTGAGGTTGTAGAGGGATTGGATGCTCAAAAGGTATGTTGGGTAGAGGGCGGTTATGGCTCTTATGGTTACCTATGTGATTATCTATATGATGAGGATACTTTCTATATAACTAAGTATGACTTTCCTCGGTTAAATGATTATACAGAGAAATTTACTAGCGAAGGATTCACCCGAAAATTCACCGAAGGAACGCTTGTTCGTTATGGACAGAAGACACACAATAAAGGCGCTTTTTGGGATTTCCATGAGGGGCGCTTGTGGTTCTGTGAAGGCTTTGCTATCATTCCCAGAGAAGATATAACCTACGAGGTGTCGCTGGATTTGCTCCAAAAGGACGGGAAGTACTACAGAGACTATTCCCATTATTACCACCGAGACCTTGATGGTTATAATCGTCCGATAGACCTCTCAACCGTAAAGAATCCTCAGCAATTGCGTATTATTGAGATGCCTAAAGACTCCTTCTTGTCCAAATATCTCTTTTATTACGATGGTCTTGCCTATTATGTAGTCTATGAGAATCGGTTTTTTCCTATGGAAATCAGTCCGTTACAGGAAAAGATACTCTCAGAGAGTGAAAGGTATAACACCACTCATCCGGGCGAAGAGTTTGTTCTTATAGATGGTAAAATGGTTTTCTATTACCTTCGGTGGATAGAAGACATAAAAGGGTTCAAAAACCACCCTTTTTGCCCTATTAAAGTCACTCGCGAGCTACCCCTTAGCTCCCCTGTGAGGGATATAGGGGTAGGATATGTTACTCAGGATTGGCTTATCTTAGGTCGGCATTGTATCAGGAACCTCACGGACTACCAAAGCCTTAGCTATATTGGCAATACTATGGATATGAACCTATACCTCTCCTACAAAGCAGCTCCTACCTATTACTACTTCAAGGACAAAAATCGGAAGTACTGCTATAAATATACAGATAAGAAGCTCTCGCTTGTCAGCGAAGAGAAGGACGTATGCAATACAGTGAAAAATGAAGAGTGAAAAGTGAAGAGTAAAGCCCGCGAATACTTGGAGCTGGGTATGTGGGTGAAAAGTGAAAAATTCTTTGGTTTTTAGCGAAAAAAATCGTATTTTTGTGACATCATAAATGTAATAACTTTATGGGTTGGTGCCCATGGGTTCTTTTAAATATTTACTTATCATGAAAGAAAAAATAGAAAAAATGAGAAACGGCAAAGGCTTCATCGCTGCCCTTGACCAAAGTGGAGGAAGTACTCCTAAAGCCTTGAAACTGTATGGTGTGGAGGAAAGCGCCTACAAGAACGATGCCGAAATGTTTGACCTTATCCACCAGATGCGTACCCGCATTATCAAAAGTCCTGCCTTCAATGAGCACAAAATTCTTGGAGCTATCCTTTTTGAACAAACTATGGATAACAAGATTGACGGCAAATATACCGCTGAATATCTTTGGGAAGAAAAACGTATCCTCCCTTTCCTAAAAGTAGATAAAGGACTTGAAAACTTGGATGAAGATGGCGTACAGCTAATGAAACCTATCTCCAACCTTGCTGATCTACTCAAAAGAGCCAACGAACACCATGTATTCGGTACTAAGATGCGTTCGGTAGTAAAGAAAGCCTCTAAGGCAGGTATCGCCCGTATCGTAGACCAACAGTTCGAAGTAGCTGCCCAGATCATTGCTGCTGGCCTTATTCCTATCATTGAGCCTGAAGTAGATATCAATATTGCTGACAAAGCTGAAGCAGAGGCTATTCTCCGTGAGGAAATCCTCAAACACTTAGACAAACTTCCTGCTACTTCCGATGTGATGCTTAAGCTCACCCTCCCTACTGTAGCTAACTTCTATGAACCGCTTACCAAGCACCCAAGAGTGGTGCGTGTAGTAGCCCTCTCAGGTGGTTATTCCCGCGAAAAATCCAACGAAATATTGGCACAAAACCACGGCGTGATCGCCAGCTTCTCTCGTGCCCTTTCTGAAGGCCTTTCTGCCCAACAATCCGATGCTGAGTTCAACAAAACCCTTGCTGACTCTATAGAAAGTATCTATGAGGCATCCATTAAATAGTGACTAACTACTAGTGACTAGTGACAAATGACTAATGACAAGTGACTAATGATTAATACCATAATGGATTAGTCGTTAGTCACTTGTCACTTATCACTTGTCACTTATCACTTGTCATTAGTGACTAATTAACTGCTTCGACGGTAATCTGCTCGTTTTTCATCATCTCGCGCAGGATGGTCTCGATACCTTGCTTTAGGGTACGCTTGGAGGAAGGACAGCCATTGCAGGCGCCTTGGAGGAGTACCTTAACTACTTGGGTGGCTTTGTCATAACTGACAAACTGTATATTACCGCCATCACTGGAGACCGCAGGCTTTACGTATTGGTCTAAAATAGCGACAATCTTTCTCGAATACACATCTCCCAAGGAGGGTAAGCCTTTTGGCCTATCCTGCTCGGTTACAGAGACTTTGACCACTTGTTTCCCCTCCATGAGGTAGAGACGGAGGAACTCGCGGAGCTCCATCATGATATCTTCCCATAATACTCTGGGCTGTCGGATGATAGAAATATAATTGCTATCGAAGAAGACTTCCTTGATATAAGGTAGCTTGAAGAGTTCGGTCGCCAAAGGAGACTCTACCGCCTCTTCGGCAGATTTATATTCATAGACACGGCTGACGAGCTTTTTGTTGGCCACAAACTTCATCGCCATAGGGTTGGGCGTACTCTCCACATAGATAGTAACAGGAATGCGCTTAGGAGCTGGTGCCTCCTCTTGGGGAGCTGTCACTTGGGCGATGATAGGTTGGCCTGCCGTGAGGTAGTGCTCCACCTGCTGAGCTACTTCCTTGGCCACCTCTTCCCACTTGACAATAGGCAAGGCCTCCAAGGCAATAAAATTGGCCGAGAAATAGACCGTTTTGACAAAGGGCAGTTGGAGCAGTTGCTGCGCCAAAGGCGAGTCTGTAACAGGTGTATCACGCTCATATTGGTAATTGCCCTTGACTAAGACTTCGGGAGCTTCGAGCTTGATAATGGCAGGGTTGGCCGTGTATTGTATCTGTAGTTTCATTTTATAATTTCAATAGCTTTCTGTAATAAAAGGTTGTTAGGTATGGAAATCTGTTCTCCTGAATCGGTTTTGAGTAGCGTATAGAAGGAACTGATGTCCTTGATCTCGGCCTCTATCGGAAAATCCTTATCCATAATACGGATACGGTCGCCTATTTTGAAGGGAAAAGAGAAGAAAAGGATGATCCCAGCGGTGACATTGCTCAAAATAGACCATTGGGCAAAGAAACCTACGCCCACTAAGGTTAGGATAGAAGAGATAAAAAGGAATATCTGGTCGGGCTTTACCCCCCAAATGGAGATAAGCACCAAAAGGAGCAAAGCCCCCAGTAGGACATCGATATACTTTTTGACCAGCTGGGTACGTGCCTTTGGGAATTCGGACTTGGCTCCCATTTTCGTTACTAAGGAGTCGGTAAAGCGCTTTACTATAAAATAGATAATGATAGCCAAGACTGTGGCTACAATGAAAGGATATTTTTCGAAGGCGAAATCAACGATAACCATCTTTTAAGTGAATAGTGAACAGTGAATAGTGAACAATAACTAATGGGGGCAAAGATACAACATTTTGAAGGAAAAGTCAAGAAAATAATTTAATTTGCCAATTTGTCAATTTGTCAATTTGTCAATTTGCCAATTGACTTATTGGCTCATTAGCTCATTAGCTCATTGGCAAATTATCAAATTAAATTCGTACCTTTGCGCGGTTAAAAACAAATTCACTTGAGTATAAAGCAATTATTTAAGCATACGGCCATCTATGGGTTGGCTACGGTAATGCCACGGGTGCTGAACTTGGTGCTAACCCCCTTGCACACCAGTGCGCAGACGCTTACTCAGGCACAATACGGGCTCTATCAGGGGCTTTTTGCCTATATGATCTTGGGCAATGTGCTGCTGACCTATGGGATGGAGACGGCCTTTTTCCGCTTTATGAATAAGGAGAAAGATCCCTCGAGGGTTGCCTCGACGAGCCTTCGCTCACTGGCGGTGAGTTCGCTTGCCTTTTTGGTCATTGGCCTACTTGGCAGCACCTATATCGGCTATTGGCTGGGGTACCCCGCGATCTATATTCGCTATGCCGTTTGGATTTTGGTATTGGATACACTGGTGGCCATTCCCTTTGCCTGGCAGCGGAATGCAGGGCACTCACTACACTATTCGCTGATCAAAATAGGGAATGTGAGTATTAACTTAGGGCTGAACTTGCTTTTTCTGCTTTACTTTCCTTATCTGGAACGCTCAGGCTATGAGCTACCTACCTTCACTTTTATAGAAGACAAGACCCAATATATCTTCATGGCCAACCTCATCGCCAGCCTACTGACCTTCGTGTATATGTTGCCCCTATACAAGCGGATAGGCCTTCGGTGGGATCCGAAGCTATGGAGGACGATGCTTCGCTATGCCTTTCCTATTCTGATCGCAGGGGTGGCTTTTTCGGTGAATGAGGCCTTTGACCGGGTTTTTATCCGTATGCTCTACCCAGCAGGGGAAGCCGATGCGGTGGTGGGGCTGTATGCGGGTTGCTATAAGATGGGCGTGTTCATGACCCTATTTATCACCGCTTACAAGCTGGGGGTGGAGCCCTTCTTTTTCTCCAGTTCTGGGGACAAGAAAGCCCCAGAGACCTATGCGAAGGTCACGGAATATTTCAGCATCTTTGCCGGTGGTATCCTGCTATTTGTCTGTGTGTATATCGACCAGCTCAAGTGGTTGCTCATTCCTAATAAGGCCTATTGGGAAGGGCTAAAGATTGTACCTTTTGTACTGATGGCCAATCTCTGCTTGGGGTTATACCACAGCATGTCGGTATGGTATAAGGTAAGTGATCGCACCCATTGGGGCGCCCTTATCTCGGTGGTAGGTGGGGTGATTACCGTAGTGGCCAACCTCAGCCTTATTCCCTTGTGGGGGTATATGGGTGCTGCTGTTGCGACCTTTTTGGCCTATGGAGGGATGATGGGACTCTCATGGTGGATCGGTCAGCACAAATACCCTATCCCCTATCGGTGGGAGGCTATTGGAGGATTTTTGGGGCTTTCCACAGGGCTCTCGCTGCTATATTTCTATGTATTGGATAGGAATATATGGGTAGGAAGTGGGTTCTTTCTCTCCTATGCCATTGTAGCTGTGCTAAAGGTAAAACGTGGAAGGTAATCACTAACGACTAACAACTATAAAGTATGGAAATAAAAATCATCAATCGTTCGGGACATGCGTTGCCGGCGTATCAGACTGAAGGGTCCGCAGGTGTAGACCTAAGGGCGCACCTTGAGCAGACTGTTATTCTTAGGCCTATGGAGCGCAAGCTCATTCCTACTGGCCTATATATAGAGCTACCCTTGGGGTACGAGGCGCAGGTACGTCCGCGCAGTGGCTTAGCACTCAAGCATGGGATCACGGTGCTGAATACTCCAGGGACTATCGATGCCGATTACAGAGGTGAAATATCGGTATTGCTAATCAATCTGTCAGATGAAGCATTTGAAGTAGCCAATGGGGAGCGTATCGCCCAAATGGTAATAGCTCGGCATGAAGTAGCCGAATTTGTTCTTGTAGAGGAACTCAGCCAGACTGCACGAGGGGCAGGCGGCTATGGCAGTACTGGAAAAAAATAAGAAAAGACTGCTTACCACGAAACAGCCCTTTCCCCTTTCTTGTATGAAAAAATGCACTTAATTTTAAAATACTTACTTCTTTAGTGAATTACTTACCTTTTACTTATAACCTTTAGCTATGCAATGATATATGATATAATGTTTGTTTAGTTGTCTTATGAAAGTTTAGGGATAAAAAATAGTTGTCTGTTTCACGAAAATCCTTGCTTAGGCGGACATCACATTTCAAAAGACTATAAATAAAAGGTAATGATCACTAATTCATTCTACTGGTATTGGTTTATTTAAGAATTGCCGAATATTAAATTGTCTCATCACTTCTTCTTAAATTAGAGAGGAGAGAGATAAGCCTCTTTTAGGGAGACTTATCTCCTTACTCTAATCTAAAATAAAAACACAAAAAATCTAATTACTATATAAAGAGATGAAAACTTTCTTTTCAATTGTCCTGTTGTTCAGTAAAGAACTAAGCACCTTGCTACAAGTATAGTTTTGGGTTTAGTTTTTTGTAAGGTGCTTTATTCCTTACTGTCTAAAATAAAAAACGCAAAAAAATCTATTCTTTAGGACTGCGAGGGGCTTCTGTTAATTACTGTATCAGAAGTCGTTCCCTCTGTTTGACGTTGCAAAGGTAGTAGTTTTTTTGCAGATGTCAAGAGAAAAGTGCGAAATCGCGCATGAAGTGTTCGTATTTGTACATGAAAGGTAAAAAGGGGGGCTTTTTTAGGCTTCTTGGGTGAGCAAAGGCCACTGTTCGCGGGATACTTGGATACGGAGTCCCCCCTCGAGCCAAAGGAAAGGACGGTTCATTCGGACGATATATTCTCGGTTAACGATGGCCTTTCGGGTATTGGCTACGAAGATAGAGAGCTGGTGCTGGGCGCAGAAGCGGTGGATTTCTTCCCAGGTTTGTTTCAGGTGGATATTTTGTCCTGAAAGGGCATGTAGTACTTTCAGACGGGGGTTTTCTTCGTCCTGAAGGAAGCAAAGGATCTGCTTGGGGAAGATGCGCACCTGCTGTTTGAGATAGTTTTCGATAAAAACAGGCGTTTCGTCCTCGCCTTCGGAGAGCGCCTCTGCCTCCAAGATATACTGGGAGAGGTTCTCGGTCAGTTGCTGAAATATAGGCTTTACGAGGTATTTTTTCACTAAGGGAAACTCATTGAACACAATCTGGGGGATTTCAGGGTTTTCCCCTTGGTAGCCTGTAAAGAATATGATATAGGGTGTATATCCGTTGGTTTGGTGTATATGTGATAAGATAGGATAGGCGTTGCCCCCTCGGATACTCCAGTCGGAGAAGATCAGGTCGGGGTGGTGGGCATCAATCAGGGAGATAGCCTCCTGAAGGCTATCGGTGAAAGGGATCGGTTTCCACTGGATAAATTTCTGCATACGAGCGGAGATATTCTTCCATATACTCTTATCATCCTCAATGACAAGATACTTAAAGGTTGATTTTTTCATAATTAATTGATTTTTTGAGTTGTATAATAGTAATAGTTCCGGGATATTTAGGGTCATTTTTATCCTTTTCGCTCATAGAGATGGTGATCGCATCATCAAAATGCTTGTCAAGTATTTTAAGGATACGCTGGATATTCTTCAGTCCGGTGCCATGTCGCTGTACGCCGGCATATTTTTTGGAAGCGGCCACCCCTACCCCATTGTCGGAGATACTGATTCCATAGATATCGGCTCGCTCCCAAAAGGCGATGCGCAGCAGCTGCGGAGGGGTATCCCTATGGCGGAGGCCATGGAGGAGGGAATTCTCGACAATGACCTGCATGATACCCATAGGCATGCGATAATCGGGAGGGATGGCCTCGATATTTTCGATCTGTACCTGTAAGTCGGGCAGGAATATCTCCCGCTGTATGGCGATGGTATTCTCGGTGAGTTTCCACTCCTGACTGAAGGGAATAAAAGGTGTCTGATCCTGAGAATAGCGGTGCATGATAGAGATATTTTCCCCTATATGAGAGATAATACGCTCGGCATGAGGGTTGTCATAGAGCTCCGCCCCGAGGCTATTGAGCGCATTGAGCATAAAGTGTGGGCGGAATTGCTTGCCGAGGTTTCCTATAGTGAGCAAGGCGATTTCCCTATCCTGCTTATCCATACGCCTCATATTATAGAGCAAGTAGAAGCCGGTAGAGGCCGGGATGAGGATCATCACCAGCCAAAAGTAAGTATTCTGCCAAATAGATTTTTTGATATGGATAGGATACTGAAAGATGGTATAAGAGCCATCATTTTGGCAGACGGTCAGGGAGAAGACATAATCCCCGGCAGAGAGGTTTTGGTAGCGATAATCGGTATCGGTAGTAAGGCTTCCCTGCTCGATGGCCTCCTGCTGGTGTTCCCTATAGAGGGCAGGGATTACGTATCGGGGGAGGTTGTCCCGGGTCTGGTAATGGATTTTGATTTCAAAAGAGTTCTCATTGACCTCTAAGGAAATCGGATCATTTACCCTTGTTTTATAGCTATTTTTACCGGTATTGATACTCAGGGTAGGTTCGGCCTTATAGGAAGGCAGGGCGAGCCATTGGGCGATATTCCACTGAAAGAGCATATTGGAAGAGGCAAACCAAAGGTGGTCATCCTTGGGATTGCTGGCCACACAGGTACGTTCCAAGGGGTCTTGCAGGTTCATAGCATAGGGATTGAGGTAGCGCACATTGGCCTTTCCTTTTTTGAATTGGCTTAGGGAGACTACCAGCAGTTTGTTGGTTATTCCTACTATAAGGTAATCCTGCCACTGGTGTAGAAAGACAATAGGACGGTCGTTGCCCAGGAGCAAAGGATGCTGGAGCAGTTGGAAGTCTTTGGCTCCCAGCTGTGGATTATCGGTGGGTTGGTGGTAATAGAGTTGTCCCTTTTCCCCACCGAGCCAAAGGGTGCCATAGGAGTCACTGAGTAAGGCGTAGCCGCGTAGGGGGGATTGTTTCTTGTCGAACAAGAGGGTCTGTGCCTTATCTGTTTTGGGGTTGTAGCGCGCTATTCCCTGCATGGAGATCGTCCATATATACCCTTTGCTATCTTCGGCTATAGCCTGACAGTGGTTCAGGGTAAGTCCTTGTTTCTTAGTGATTTGTCTCCAAGGGAAGTGTTTTTGTTCGAGCTGTTCGAGGCTCTTGGCCGCCAGTCCATATTCCTGAATGGCGGTGTAGACCATCTTGTCGGAAGAGAGGAAGCTAAACTGAGAGATGATGGTATCGTTCACCTGAGTATACTCGGTAGGCGAATGAAATAAGAACAAGCCCTTATGAGAGGTATTAAAGAGTACTTTTTCCCCTATAGGAAGGGCACCGTAGTCCATTTGGAGGCTCTTGAGAGGACTTTTGAAGAGTTGCGTTCCGTCAATAACAGAGAAGCCTCCGTTGTAACTTCCTGCCCATAACTTCCCGGAAGGAGTCAAAGCCAAGGCAAAGAGGCGATCGGTATTGGTATCGTTGTAAAGGCGCGGGTAAGTCTTCAGGTAAGTAAATAGTCGGGTAAGCTGGTTGCTACTTCCCAAATAGAGGCTTTGGGAGTCCTCGGAAAAAGCCTTATAATAAGCCGAGCGGATGGTCGTGGTCACCGCTATTGGCTCCAAGTTTTTTTCCAAGTCGTACAATATCAGCTCATTCCCATCGTTGTAGAGGTAATAGCGGCCAAAGTTCTTGTTTTCATTTTTATTGGCCGGAAGCACCTTAGTGGTAAGGGTGCGCGCATAGTGAAACAAGCCGTTATTTTCAGGTCTGATAAAGTAGAAATCCCCTATGGAGCGCATGTAGAGCGGTATAAAAGCCCAAGGAAATAGCTGCGCCTCCCCCCCCGCGGCAAGGCACTTGATATCGGTGGTATCCTCCCCCAGCAGGCAGCGATAAGGGACACTCTTGATAGGAAGGGCATAGACGAAGGAGTTATGTTCCTCCAATTCCTGGAAATAACGCCCATCATAGCTCATGAGCTTATAGGCTGTCTCTGAAGGAGCAATGGCAGTGAAGTAAATGAGCTTGTCGATTTGTATAAAATGAGAGTAACGCGCCCCTACATAGCCTACTTTCTGGGGGTGGAGCTTCTCGTAGCTACTACCGGTGTAGATACTTTCGCTAAATCCGAAGAAGAGTTGGTCTTGTATCTTGAATTTCTTAAGGAAAACCCCCACTTCCTCCCCTTTGAAATACTCTTCCACTTCGGTATTATGAAGCGCATAGAGGACATTTTCCTCAGGAGAGAAGAGTAATTCGCCTTCGGAGCTTACCTGTAAGGGCTGGTTGATATTGAAGAAGTCCCTACCGATACTATATTGGTTATACTGCAAGGCTCTATGCTCCCACAATGGTTGGGAAAGGACAAGAGAGGTATAAAAAAGCAAGTATATAGAGAATAAGTACTTCATTCTAATTAATTTGTCTATTTACCAATAAACTCATTTGTAAATCATTGAATGGACAAAAGTACAAATTTAATCATTAATGATTAATGATTAATCGTTAATTTTTTAGTTAATTATTTTATTAATTGATCTACCTCCTTTTTGACATGGTTACCTCTCTCAATGCCTTTGTTATATCACATTTAGCCGCAGATATATTGTTACATCCTCCCTAACCTTCTATTATATTGTTACATCCCCCTACCCCCCTATTATATTATTACATCCCCCTACCCCC
>NZ_KE992183.1:2661-6162 GCF_000466425.1 Capnocytophaga sp. oral taxon 863 str. F0517 | reverse complement strand
ATTAATCATTAACCATTAACCATTAACCATTAGTTTTTACTTATTCAAAATACATATTATTGAAAATGAGTTATTTATTTTGTTTCTAAAAACATCTCGCCGTAACTTTGCACTCAGAAAACAACGACAGAATATATAACACTAAAAACGAAAAATTATGGCTATTAGATTAGTAAATGGCTGTGTAAATTGCGAGAATTTGACAGCAGAAAACGTATGCAAACTTCACCACACCAAAGTGGAAGTGAAACACACTTGCGACAGCTTCAACATGCGTCCAAGCCTTCAAGGGGAAGTAGATTGCCTATCTTGTGCAAAATATAACACCCCTGCTTGTGCCAACCAATCACATGCTGCACAGGGAATGCTCTGCAACGAATGGGCTCCTGAAACAAACGCAGAAGCGTAAATGAATGGTTTTATGACTTCTAAAGCAATAAGTAGCGATACTTATTGCTTTTTTTTGTACATTTGCGCTTTCAAATGAATAGTGATACACGCTTCACTTTTCACGCTTCACTTCTATGATTGGAATCGTCTATAAATCCACCGGGAGCTGGTATGTGGTCAAGGGAGAAGACCAGCAATACTACGAATGTCGCCTCAAGGGGCGGTTTCGCCTCAAGGAAATCAAAAATACCAACCCCATAGCCGTAGGGGATAGGGTTACCTTTCACCTATCGGAAGTCCAGGGGCAGGGGGTCATTACCGAGATTGCGCCTCGGGAGAACTACATCATCCGCAAATCGGTCAATCTCTCCAAGCAGACCCATATCCTTGCGGCCAATATTGATGTGGCTTTCCTTTTGGTGACCCTTAATAATCCCACCACTTACACCGTTTTCATCGATCGCTTCTTGGTTACGGCCGAGGCTTATAGTATCCCTGCTGTACTGCTCTTTAATAAGGTGGATACCTATACGCCCGATGAGCTGGCCCAGGTGAAGTATTTGGCTTATATGTACCGCGATGTGGGCTATGAGTGTATCGGTATCTCCGCACACACAGGCAAGAATATCCCTCAAGTAAAAGAACGTTTGCAGGGCAAAACGGCCATGGTTATAGGCCACTCAGGAGCTGGGAAATCCACCCTGATCAATGCGCTGGCTCCCTCCCTCGAGCTCAAGACCCAACCCCTCTCCGAACAACATAATCAGGGACAACATACCACTACCTTTGCCCAAATGTACGACTTAGGCTTCGATGCTCGTATCATCGATACCCCAGGGATTAAGGGCTTGGGTGTAGTGGATTTCACCTCAGAGGAACTGGGGGATTACTTTCCGGAGTTCTTTGCCCTTAAGCACCTCTGTAAGTTCCATAACTGCCTGCACCTGAACGAACCTCAATGTGCCGTCAAGCAAGCCCTCGAAGAGAATCAGCTCCACTGGAGCCGCTACAAAAGCTACCTGCAACTCCTCGAAGGGGAGGAAGATACTTATAGAATGACCAATGACTAATCATAGATTATTGTTCCAGATTTTCCAAGCGGCTTCTGCTTGGAGGACAAGCATAGGATAGCCATTGAGGATGGTTGCTCCTTGAGCAGCTCCTTTGCAGAGGAAAGTTGTCCGCTCTGGGTTATAGATAAGGTCATATAGGAGATGCCTACTTGTAATCCATTGATAAGGAATGGGAGGAAAATCCGCCACCTTCGGGAAAGTACCCAAGGGAGTAGTATTGATAATAAGGGGATGTGCCTCGATCAGCTCTTGGGTTAGCTCCTTATAAGAGATGGCTACGGTAGATCGCTCACGGGAAACGAGTTGGCAGGGAATCTCCAACTGATTAAGTGCAAAAGCAACGGCCTTGCTCGCTCCTCCTGTACCGAGAATGAGTGCGCTATGGTGGTGAGGTTTTAAGTAAGGCACTAAGGAATCCCGAAAACCTATATAGTCCGTATTATAGCCCTTGAGCTTACCCGAAGGGAGTATCTTAATCGTATTGCAAGCCTTGATAGCTATAAGGGCTTCGTCTTGCTCATCAAGTAAGGGAAGTATCGCCTCCTTGTAGGGTATGGTAACATTCATTCCCGCAAGGGTAGGGGTACTACGGATAAGGGTAGGTAATCCCTCTATGGTAGGAATGTCAAAATTGATATACTCACAATTGGCAATCTGTTCTTTAGCAAATTTTTCTGCAAAATACTTCCGAGAAAAAGAATAAGATATGTTACGCCCCACTAAAGCAAATGTTCTCATCGTATTTTTATTTGTCATTAATCATTAACCATTAACCATTAATCATTAATCATTTACCTATTAGTTTAAGGCTATACCCTTCTTTCTCCATCTCTTCCTTAGGAATAAAGCGCAGTGAGGCACTGTTGATACAATAGCGTAAGCCTCCCTTATCCTTAGGCCCATCAGTGAAGACATGCCCTAAGTGCGCATTGCCGAGCTTGCTTCTCACTTCGGTACGGATCATATTATGTGATTTGTCCAAATATTCCTTGATGAGCTCCTTGCTGATAGGTTTGGAAAAACTAGGCCAGCCACAACCGGATTCGAACTTGTCGGTGGAGGAAAATAGCGGCTCTCCGGTGGTGATATCCACATAGATGCCCTCGCGCTTTTCCTTCCAATATTCATTGCGGAAAGGCGGTTCGGTAGCACTATTTTGGGTAACCTCATACTGCATAGCAGTGAGTTCCTTCTTCAGCGTAGCCTGGTCTTTGACAGTGTAGCTTGTCTTAGGAGCTGCCTTTTTAGCGTTGGCCTTGCGAGCCATCTCAAAAAGGGCAGGGGAGAGGTGGCAATAGCCGTGAGGGTTCTTATCCAAATAGTCTTGGTGATAATCCTCCGCAGGGTAGAAGTTCTTCAGCGGCAAGTTTTCCACCACGATGGGCTTACTGTACTGCTTGGCCAAGGCCGCAAGCTGCTGGCGGATGATGGTCTCATCTCCCTTATCCTTATAATAGATACCGGTACGGTACTGGGAGCCACGGTCATTGCCCTGCTTGTTCAGCGAAGTAGGGTCTATGCTCTTCAGATAGAGGTCGATAAGTAAGGGCAAAGCCACCTCAGAAGGGTTGTAAACCACCTTGACCGTTTCGGCAAACTGGGTATTGCCTTGGCATACCTGCTTGTAAGTAGGGTTGGCCACATTGCCATTGGCATAGCCCACCTCGGTGGAGACCACCCCTCGTATCTGTTTGAGGAAGTGCTCGGTTCCCCAAAAGCAACCCCCTGCGAAATAAATTTCCTTAGTGTTCATCTTTTTTGTTTGTGCATTTGTAGCAAGTGTTCCCAAGCTCAAAAAAGCATAGACCACTGCTAAGAAATATCTTTTCATAATAATAAACGAATTTGAAATGAGTCCACAAAAATACGATTTCTAAAGCTCAAAGTCAATTAATAATTGTTAATTGTGATTGATCACAGCCCAAAGCGTTTAAGAATTAGTAATTTGCAACAGCCCTATTAACAGATCTTTTTATTGTACAAATTCTTACTTCTCCTCCCTGCTTTCCTTGACTTCACCCCCTCGAATGTTGTAATT
>NZ_KE992183.1:2308-2561 GCF_000466425.1 Capnocytophaga sp. oral taxon 863 str. F0517 | reverse complement strand
TACATCCCCCTAGCCCCCCTCAAGGGGGGAATAGCTGAATATTGAACTATCATGTTGGTATTCAGTACTTTCAAGTGCGATTATTCACCATTTTACTTGATACCACTCCGTAACTCCCCCCTTGAGGGGGGGTAGGGGGGATGTAGAAAAAAACATACTGAATATCAATGGATTACTTTATAAAGTGTATTATTTTAACTATTGATTCGCATCATTAACCATTAATCATTGACCATTAATTTTTCACTTTTCA
>NZ_KE992183.1:1454-2208 GCF_000466425.1 Capnocytophaga sp. oral taxon 863 str. F0517 | reverse complement strand
GAAAAGAGAACAGTGAAAAGTGAAAAGCGAAGCGGAAAGCCAAGCGAAAACTTGGAGCTTGGGTATGTGGGCGAAGACCGAATAGTAAAGCCAAGCGAATACATGGAGCTTGGGTATGTGGGTGAAGAGCAAAACACAGCTCCTCCGCAAGATAGTTCATCAGTTTTTTCCCCTTCAGGGGAAAGGGAGACACTCCTCTCCTTCACCCGCGCCACGCTCCCAACCTTTACCCCTGCCTCCTTTCATGAAGTCTATTATGACCAACTCACCCAATTTGCCTACGGCCACATCAAAAAACTCATGATCACCATGCCACCCCAACATGGAAAAAGTGAAGGAGCAACCAGAAGACTCCCTGCCTTTATCTTAGGGCACCAACCAGACAAGCGTATTGCGATTGTCTCCTACAACGCCATTAAGGCACGAAAGTTCAACCGCGAACTCCAACGTATTATTGATGACGATACCTATCACAAGTTGTTTCCACAAACGCTCCTTGCCGGGCAAACACCAGCCAACCCTAGTGCCACAACCACCAAAAGCCGTAACTACGCCCGCAATGCGGACGAGTGTGAAATCGTCGGCTACCAAGGTAGCTTTAAGACCATAGGCGTGGGCGGTTCTTTAACCGGCGAGCCGGTCGATGTCTTGATTATGGATGACCTTTATAAGGATGCTGCGGCAGCTTGGTCACCCCTGATTCGCCAGAATATAGCGGATTGGTACGATACCGTAGCCTCTACACGTTTACACA
>NZ_KE992183.1:1037-1354 GCF_000466425.1 Capnocytophaga sp. oral taxon 863 str. F0517 | reverse complement strand
CCGTATCCTCTCCCGCTTGGAAGGATGGGAGAAGAAGAGTGAAGAACGAAGAGTGAAAAGTGAAGAATCTCCATGCTGGCGCGAGCTTGTAGCTCGTGCCGAAGATACCGAAGCTAACAAAGTAGAAAATACCCCATACTGCCGCGAGTTTGTAGCTCGTGCCGAAGATACCGAAGTTTGCAAAATAGAAAATACAACTCCTCCACAAGATAGTTCATCTGTTTTTTCCCCTTCGGGGGAAAGGGGGACGCTCCTCTCCTTCACTCGTACCACGCTCCCCACTTTTACCCCAGCCCCCTTCCACGAGGCCTATTACG
>NZ_KE992183.1:610-937 GCF_000466425.1 Capnocytophaga sp. oral taxon 863 str. F0517 | reverse complement strand
TCCACGAGGCCTATTACGACCAACTCACCCAATTCGCCTATGGCCACATCAAAAAGCTGATGATCACCATGCCACCCCAGCATGGGAAAAGTGAAGGAGCTACCAGAAGGCTCCCTGCCTTTATCTTAGGACACCAACCAGATAAGCGTATCGCGATTGTCTCCTACAACGCGATCAAGGCGCGAAAGTTCAACCGCGAACTCCAACGTATCATCGACGACGATACCTATCACAGACTGTTTCCGCAAACGCTCCTTGCTGGGCAAACACCAGCCAATCCGAATGCTACAACTTCCAAAAGCCGCAACTACGCCCGCAATGCGGACG
>NZ_KE992183.1:0-510 GCF_000466425.1 Capnocytophaga sp. oral taxon 863 str. F0517 | reverse complement strand
AAGGCGAGTATGATCCTATCGAAAACCCCAACGGTTGGGTACGTGTGAGCTTCCCTGCTATCCAAAACAAAGAACCTACTCCCCTTGACCCGCGTGAGGAAGGCGAAGCCTTGTGGCCAGAACGACACAGTGCTGAAAAGCTCTTAGCGATTAAGGAACGCAACCCCGCCGTCTTTGAAAGTTTGTACCAGCAAGACCCCAAACCCAATGAGGGCTTGATGTACGATGAGTTCAACTGCTATATGGATTTGCCATCGCGTTACTATACGGTAGCTTACATCGATGCAGCGGATAGCGGTAGTGATTACTTATGTGCGTTATTCTATAGAGAAGCAGAGGAAGGAAACTATATCTTAGATGTCTTATATACGAAAGACCCCATGGAAGTAACCGAGAAGACGATTACCTATATGCTCGAGAAGTACAAGGTAGAGCGTTGCCATATCGAAAGCAATAATGGGGGCGGTCTCTTTGCCAGCAACCTCCAGCAGCAGGCTTATGACAGAGGCA
>NZ_KE992182.1 GCF_000466425.1 Capnocytophaga sp. oral taxon 863 str. F0517 | reverse complement strand
TTCCAAAGTAACTCCTGAAGACTATGAACTTAGCCAAGATAAAAAGACCTTAGTTAAGTGGAAAGGAGCCAATACAAAGAGTCTAGATATGGATATTATAGAGGCTTTCAAAGAGGTTACTAAGATAGGAGAAGAAGCCTTTTCTGGGAATAAAAATATAGAGTATATTATTCTCCCTAAAGGAATTACTACTATGGAAGATCAAGTCTTCATGGATTGCACTAATTTAAAAACAGTATCTATCCCTAAGACAGTAACAAGTATTGGAAGAGGAGCTTTCTCAGATTGTACAAACTTGCAAGAGTTGGAGCTTCCCAAAGGACTCACCGAACTCCCTGATACTTTCTTCTACGGTTGCAAAGCCCTTTCCAAAATTACGCTCTATGAAGGAATACAAACCATTGGTTATAACGCCTTTAGTCAGAATGCCATAAAAGAGATTATTTTCCCTGCTTCTCTTAAAAAATTAGATACTGATGTAGTAGAATGGTGTTCAAATTTAGAGAAAATAGTGTTCAAGGGAG
Source organism: Capnocytophaga sp. oral taxon 863 str. F0517 (assembly GCF_000466425.1). Lineage (GTDB taxonomy): Bacteria > Bacteroidota > Bacteroidia > Flavobacteriales > Flavobacteriaceae > Capnocytophaga. The sequence goes on along the minus strand of NZ_KE992182.1, from coordinate 58,877 downwards.
CTACTCCGCCTTCTATTGAATATAGTTCTTTAAAAAGAAAAGTAGAAGAACCTTCTCTGAAAATATTTGTTCCTAAAGGAAAAAAACAAACTTATATTAATAGTTCTGAAGAATGGAAAGATTTAGAAGAACTTATTGTAGAAAGTGAATCTTAAAAAACAATTATTCTTTTAACCACCTAATATTCCCCCTATTTTTATACTTTAGGGATAGAAAAACATCCCCTAAAACCTAATTTTTAAAATTTTAATTTATATAAAAATGAGAAAATTCAAAACACTCCTCATGGCTATCACTACAGTGGCCGCACTCTCTTCATGTAGTAAAGACGATAATAACTCAAAGCAAGGTGAAAAAAAGCCTGATTCTGAATTAAAAGGTGAAGGAAAAATCTCCTTACAATTTGAAAATTATGTAGGTGACAAAAAATTAGTCTTGGGAACTGGTCCAGCTAATGCTGAAGCATACACTTCCAACGGACAAACCCTCAAATTCTCTGAAGTAAAGTATGTAATTACCAACGTAGTACTTGTAAAATCCGATGGTACTAAAGTACCTTACAACACAGAAGATTTGGACAAAGGAGGCTTTTTAATCAACCAAGAAAATGTTGCTTCTTTAAGCCCTGTCCTTAATAATATTCCAGAAGGAGATTATCAAGGAATTGAATTTGGTTTAGGGGTAAAGAAAGACCTTAATGATCTTAAGCTTCAAGAAAAGTTCCCTAACTTCTACAAACTTACAGGTAAATACTCCTTTGAAAACGGAAAAATCATGCACTGGGAATGGGCTAATGGTTACCGCTTTGTAAAACTCGAAGGCTGGTACACCAACCCTACACCAGGTAAAAATAAGAAAGGAGAAGACCTCCCTGCTGTCACTGATGGAGAACTTTCTATCCATATTGGTAGTGCCTTTAAGGGTACAAAAATAAAGGGAGAAGATGGTAATACAAAAGAAATAAAAGATCTCATTCTCAATGCTGATAGAGATGCTTTCCGCTTTGTTTCCTTAGACTTTCCTAAAAATCTCACTGTAAAAAAAGGAACTACTGCCAAGGTAACTATCAAAGCTGATTTTGACAAACTCATCAATGGTACCAATAAAATTTCCTTAACCGGAAAAATACCTGTAATCCATAACCTTAACAATATGTTCCCTTTTGTAAATAATATAGGTGGAAACCAGGGAATTGATGGAAAACAAATCATCACAAAAATATTCCCCACTGATGAAAAACCTAATCCTGAAACCCCTCTATCAAACTTAGATAACAGCAAATTGGACAAAGTAGGGATGTTCTCCATCCTTAGTGTAAAATAATTGCTTTCCTCTCCATATGTAGGCCTGCACTTAATAATAGTTGAGTGCAGGCTATTTCTAATTTATTTTATATACCTATGAAAAACATACTAAAATTCTCCCTTTTACTCCCCTTTTTATACGCCTGCAACAAAAACACAACTGATATCCCTAAAGAAGAAGCCTTACAACTGACCAATCCAAGGCTATCACTTTCGATTCCTTCCAATTTCCCTCCTCTCAATCCTCTTATTGAGACTGCCTATCCTACCGAGTATGGCGTAGCCTTAGGCGACAAACTCTTCCACGAGGTACGCCTAAGTCGGGACAACTCTATCTCTTGTGCTACTTGCCATATCCGCGGACAGGCCTATGCTGATAGAAACCCACGTGCTGTGGGGGTCGCTGGAAAAATAGGCCTTCGCAATACACCTCCTATTCAAAATATGGCCTTCCTGACCGAATATATGTGGGATGGTGCCGTGGTCGATCTCAAGGAACAGCCTATAACTCCTATCGTTACCCATGAGGAAATGGACTCTTCGCTCTTAGAAGTAAAGGAAAAGCTCAAGGATGATCCCTATTATAAGGAGGCATTCACTAAGGCTTTTGGCGATGCCCAAATCACCTCTGACCGCATCTTAGGAAGTATCGCCCAATTCATGTATACCCTGATCTCAGCCAACAGCAAATATGACCGTGTCACACGCGACCATACCGCTACCTTCTCCCTTTTGGAACAACAGGGATACGAGCTATTTCAGTCCAAATGTGCTTCCTGTCATAAGGGTACCCTCTTCACCGACGAATCTTTTAGAAATATTGGCTTCCCCGAACACCCCGACAGGGTAGAAGAATCAGGAAGAGGGCGCGTTACAGGTAGCGAAGACGACCTTTATCGCTTTCGGGTACCCTCCTTACGCAATATCGCCTATACGGCTCCCTACGGCAGTTTTGGCCAATTTGCTTCCCTGAAAGAAGTATTGGACTACTTCGATCAGGGGGTATTGGATTACCCCAACTTAGACCCTATCCTGAAGAATAACAACCGACGTATTCCCCTCACCGAAGCGGAGAAAGAGGCACTTATCGCCTTTATGCAAACCTTAAGCGATCCACAATTTATCGGAAGAGAGTAAATATAAAAAGAGCGGCCAGTCGGTCGCTCTTTATTTCTTAAGCATCTATCTTTGCGTATTTAGCATTTTTCTCGATAAACTCTCGGCGAGGTGGTACATCATCCCCCATCAGCATAGAGAAGATCCTATCGGCCTCTACCGCATTTTCTATATGTACTTTTCTTAGGATACGGTGCTCCGGCTTCATGGTAGTATCGGCCAGCTGATCCGCATTCATCTCTCCCAAACCTTTGTAGCGCTGTACTGTTACCTTGGTTTGTGCTTGCTCATAGAACTCCTTGGTAAGGGTATCACGCTCTTCGTCCGACCAAGCATACTGTTCTTTTTTCCCTTGCTTAAGCAGATAAAGCGGAGGGGTGGCAATATACACATGTCCTTCCTCTATCAGCTCGCGCATATAGCGGAAGAAAAAAGTCAAAATCAGTGTAGCAATATGCGAACCATCCACGTCAGCATCGCTCATGATAATTACCTTATGATATCTTAGTTTGCTAATATTGAGTGCTTTTGAATCCTCTTCGGTACCTATGGTAACCCCCAAGGCAGTATAGATATTTTTGATCTCTTCGTTCTCGAACACTCGGTACTGCATGGCCTTCTCCACATTGAGGATCTTACCACGTAGCGGCAAAATCGCTTGGAATTTCTGGTCGCGCCCTTGCTTGGCTGTACCTCCCGCAGAATCCCCCTCGACTAAGAAGAGTTCACAGTTAGCCGGATTTCTATCTTGACAATCGGCCAATTTGTTAGGTAAGCCTGCCCCTCCCATAGGAGATTTACGCTGTACGGCTTCACGGGCTTTCTTTGCGGCCAAGCGAGCTTGAGCAGCTAATATAACCTTATTGACAATCGTCTTGGCATCTTCGGGGTTCTCTTCCAAATAGCTTTCTAACATATCAGAAACAGCCTGCGAAACAGCTGCTGTCACCTCACGGTTCCCCAATTTGGTCTTGGTCTGCCCCTCAAACTGGGGTTCGGCTACCTTAACCGAGATAATGGCCGTAAGTCCTTCTCGGAAGTCATCCCCTGAGATTTCCAAAGGATTCTTCTTGTCCTTGTTAGCCTTTTCAAGCAAACCCGATTTGTCGGCATAGTTCTTCAGCGTACGAGTAAGCCCCATACGGAAGCCTTGTAAGTGAGTACCTCCTTCGTGGGTATTGATGTTATTGACATACGAATGTAGGTTCTCATTGAAGGAATCGTTATAAATCATGGCTACTTCCACAGGAATATCGTTCTTTTCCCCTTCCATAGCAATGATTTTCTTGATAATAGGGGTACGATTGCCATCCAAGTACTGGATAAACTCTTCTAATCCCTTTTCAGAGTAGAATTTTTGGCTCACAGGCTCCCCTTTTTCATTCTTATTGCGCAAGTCGGTCAAGGTAATGTGGATTCCCTTGTTCAAAAAAGCCAACTCTCGGATACGATTGGCCAAGATATCATAGTTGAACTCTACCGTTTGCTGAAAAATTTCTGTATCAGGCAAGAAAGTAACCTTAGTACCACGCTTATCTGTAGCCCCTTTTTCTTTGACTTGATAGAGGGCTACCCCACGTTCATATTCTTGTTCCCATATCTTCCCGTCGCGGTACACAGTAGCAGTCAGGTGGGTCGAAAGAGCATTAACGACGGATACCCCTACCCCATGCAGCCCTCCAGAGACCTTATAAGAGCCTTTGTCAAACTTTCCTCCTGCCCCTATTTTGGTCATCACCACCTCAAGAGCGGAAACGCCTTCTTTCTTATGTATATCCACCGGGATACCACGCCCGTTATCCTCTACCGTTACCGAATTATCAGGGTTGATAATCACCGATATAGTGTTGCAATAGCCTGCAAGTGCCTCATCAATAGAGTTGTCCAACACCTCATATACTAAGTGGTGCAAGCCTCTCACCCCTACATCCCCTATATACATGGATGGGCGCACACGCACGTGCTCCATCCCCTCTAAGGATTGAATGTTATCGGCCGAATATTTGTTTGGATCTAATGGTTCGCTCATTACGTTTGCTAATAAAAAATTCGGACAAAGATACAATCTTTTTTTGTCATTCGCAAATGTTTTTTGCCAAAGTTATCAAGAATTTAGAGGTATAGAATTATAGGAAGTAACCAATACAGATGAATAACAAAAAAGATATAAAATAAAAATAACCTACAAAATGTAGGTTATACTTTCTTTTTGTATAGGTGCTTTCTCACTTCATCTGTCTTGAAGGGTAAGTCTAAGTTTTTTGCTTTAGCTAATTTATGAGCTATATTTCTATTTGCTATTTTTGACAACTCCATTATAGCTTCATATTGTTCTTTGGTTTCTTCTTCGAAAGCAGGCATAGGCTTCTTAATCCTTTTCTTTGTTTCGATAGGATTTTTTTTAGTCTTAGTTTCTTTGATTTTTGTAACTTTCGCAAAATCAAGTTTTTTAGCTTCTTTTATAAAAGCTAAGGCTTGAGGACTGTCGCTGGTGATGGTAATAGTATAAGCCATGAGATTCTTATTTTGAGTACAAATGTACAAAAATTATACCAAAGCACAACAAACCTCCCCTAATATACTCTCTTGTGCAACTTTCCTTTTTTTTAGAGAATCTTATATAATACATTGATTTTCAACAATTTAAACTACTTATAAAACTTAAGTACTGAATAAGATTTTAGAAAAGAATTTGGATCGTTTGCAATGAGAATATTAATATAAATAACTCATTTGTCATTAATCATTAAAAGTTGTATCTTTGTCCCCAAAAAAACAACCTTATGAAGTGGCAAGGAAGACGACAAAGTGACAACGTGGAAGACCGCCGTGGGGTGAGTACCACAGGAAAAGTGGCTGCCGGTGGCGGCTTGTTAGGAATTGTAATTGTCCTGCTCCAACTCTTTGGAGGGGAAACCGGACAGGCCGTCGCGCCTATCTTAGAGCAGTTCAACCAAACACAACAAACCTCCCAAGTAGCCAATGAGGCTGACCTTACAGAGGAACAAAAGGAAATCAAAGCCTTTACCGCAACCGTATTGGCCGATACGGAGGATATTTGGACTAAAATATTCAAAGACAACAATTTAGGAACCTACCAGAAGCCTACCTTAGTGCTCTTCACCAATGCAGTACAGACCGCTTGTGGAAACGCCAGCAGTGCTGTAGGGCCTTTCTACTGCCCTGGCAATCACAAGCTCTATATGGATATGAGCTTCTTCGAGGAGCTGCGTACACGCTTTGGTGCCAAAGGGGGCGACTTTGCCATCGCTTATGTAATGGCGCATGAGGTAGGCCACCATGTACAAACACTCTTGGGGACCTCCAAAAAGGTTCGCCAAGCCCAACAAGGACTCAGCCAAAAGGAGGCTAACAAACTCTCGGTAGCTCTCGAACTCCAAGCCGATTTCTATGCGGGAGTATGGGCGCACTATGACAAACAATATCTCGATGCCGACGATATAGATGAGGCCATAAGCGCTGCCAACGCCGTAGGAGACGATGCCATCCAAAAACGCATGCAAGGAGAGGTAGTCCCCGACTCCTTCACCCATGGTACCTCTAAGCAGCGAGTAGAATGGTTCATGAAAGGATATAATACAGGCGATATCAATCAAGGAAATACCTTTGATAGTGTAAAGTGAAAAGTGAAGAGTGAATAGCTTTTCGCTCTTCACTTTCCACTCTTCACTTAATAAAGTTGGGTAAATCAGCTTATCGCTGCCTTCGGGTAGAGGAAAGTCCGGACACCACAGAGCGCTATAGCGGGTAACGCCCGTCCGCCGTAAGGCGAGGACCAGTGCAACAGAAAGCAAGTACAGTTCGGCTGTAGTGAAATCAGGTAAACTCTATAGGGTGCAACGCCAAGTATACCGGCAACTAAGAGTGGCTCGCTCCGTGTCGGAGGGTAGGCGGTTAGAATGGCCTGGCAACAGTCCATCCAGATAAATGATAAGCTCTTTCTCCTGAAGGGAAAGCACAGAATCCGGCTTATGATTTACCCTTCTTTTTAACAATAAAAAATGCGAGATTTTCGAAAAATCTCGCATTTTTTATTAACGTATGATGACCGATATATCTACTCTTCGGGCTTTCTCCTTATCCACCGAATGGTCTATGCCTCTGAAAGCAGTAAGGATTCGCTGCAAAGCAATTCCGCGCTGCTCCAGCAAGCGAGCTACGCTTTCCGAACGCCTCATAGACAATTGATTATTGTAGGCGGAGGAACCCACATCACTCGCATAGCCTTCCAATAGAATGGACAGCTCTGGATTATCGTTAAGCATGCTTACTATTTGGCTGATAGCCTCTGTATCATGTGGCAGCGGACTATAGGCATTATTAGCAAAATAAATAGGTGTTTTCTTATGTCCGTACTTAGCCAACAAATCTTCTAATGTACGCCTTCTTTCCTCTGAAATAACAACATTCACTTCATTGTGAACAGGTGCTGCTATGCGCTGTGTTGCTACTTCATGTTGCTGTACTTCATTTTGTAACACTTCATTATTCGCTACTTTATGCTGTACTTCATTATTTCGTACTTTATTATCCTGCACTTGATTATTTGTTTGTTTTTTAGATACTAACAAAACGGAATCTAAGCGCTGTTGGATTTTTTCCAGTTTGTCTTTATTATTCAATGCAGCTAATGCGGCTATTGATACGGCTAATTGCTTTTGCTGGTTACTTAGATCATTTACAGATCTGTATATCGTACTCAATTGTTTTTGCAAAGCCTCCTCATTCGAATTATTAGCCACATTTTTAGTTGTATTCGGATTATTATTAGCTACCTGCTTAGCTGTATTCGGATTATTGGCTGCCTGCTTGGCTTTATTTGGATTATTATTAGCCACACGTCTGGCTGTATTGGAACCTCTAATCACGTATTTGACAGTATCTGTTACATGAATAACCGAAATGCTATCCTTTTTCATCATATAAGCCAATAGAAGATCCATTTTCCTATTTAGCTGTTCTACATCTGTATGAGTGGAGTCTGCATGTTGCGCTAAATAGTAAAAATTCTTTATTTCATTGGATTTATATATATTTGAAGCTGCTTCTTTTTGTTGAGATTTATGCAGATTAGTCAGTTTTTCCGATCTTATTTTTCTCAATTTAGCCTCCGCTACTTTTTGTAAAAGCAATTGTAACTCCCCTTCAGAGAGAACAATTTCTGTTTGTTGATGTGGTAGCTTATCTTGAGCATATATAAGAGTAGGAACAAACACTAATATAAATATAATCCCCTTTATTATGATATTATTCATAGTTTTGGGCTTTTTCTATTTAGGTTTATTTGTTTTTATAGGAGCATTCTTCACTGTAGGAACAATGATATTTGTTTTCTCCACACTTTCTTTCAAATTTTGGATAGCTTCAAGGACAGACTGATTCATTTTCTGTTGTTCTTCTATCTTTTTATTATTGTTATTGATTTCTAACAACAATTTTTCAAGCCTATCGATACGTTGATCTGGTGTTTTCCCTTCTCCTTCTTCTACTTTTTGAACTACTTCAGAGATTAAGGTTTGTAGTTGTTCTGGAGTCATTCTTACCAAATGTGTTTGGTCTCCTGCTGGATAAGGAATATGCTCTGCTACGTAATTGTTACGCAATTCTTCCCATTTTTTCTTTTCTTTTAGCAATAGATCTGCATTCTTCATATCATTCTGTCGGTAGGCCAATTGTATTTGTTTTTCTACCACAGCGATTTGTGCATTATAGTAGTCTATATCTTTTTGCTTTTGAGAGGCTATTGTTGTTTTAGGTGCTTGTTGAACCTTAGTTTGCTTTGCTTCCTGTTGGGCTTCCACATGAAGTTCGTTGGCAGGGTCTTGATAAGTATAGCTGTTTTCTTTAGCTAATTTGATGCGAATACCTGCACTATAGAAAATATTTTTTTGCAGCTTATTGGGAGAGCTCAAAGCGCTATGAGCCCCTTCATTATTAGCGGTATATAGGATATTAGCTACCCCGAACAGTTCTAAATGTTTACTTATGGGAATAGCCATTCCTAATCCTCCTTTTGCAAAAATACCAGATCTATTTTCAGCCGTTGCCACCTTTCCCTGATAGCTTTCGCCTGCCCTAAGGCGTCCTGCCCCTACGGTAATATAAGGTACCACGCCGTTTGACACATTAAGACGTGCCAAAAAGTCCGCCCCATAGAGCGAGAGCTTGTCAAAGTTCGTGCTTACTTTTTCATCCTCCATGGCTTGGTAATAGAACCCTCTTACACCTATGTATTCTGTAAAGTCGAATCCTAAGGAGATACCTGCCAAATAAGTATCACGGAAGTTGTTAGCATCATCAAAATCAATATATCCGATGGCAGGAGCAACGACCACCTTGAAGTTCTTAAGACTGGTATAAGAACGATCGAACTCGGTCAATTCGTTAGGATTGCGCCCTCCTAAATACCATTCTAAGCCTGCTGCAAGAGACCAGTTGTAGAGATTTCCTTTCGAGATATTATCTTTTATCCATTGATTATAAGGACTTGTGGGTGCTTCGGAGGTTTTATAAAGGACATTAGGCGCATCCGAATTGAAGCGATAGCCTTTTGCCTGAAGGTTGAGTGTAAGTCGTCTTAGCAAATTGAACTTAGCTCCCAAGCCAAAGGTAAAATAAATAGCATCTTGCTTAGTGGGATCTACCTTTACGGTCTGTATACCAGAGCCTAAGGTTACATAAGGCTGGAAAGAATACGTCATAGGGATATTCCCTTTGAGTTCTCCACCCCAGCGGTATACCGCTACATCGGAAGGTGAAAAAGCATCCCTTATATTATCAGGAAGCGAAAAACCATCTATGGTCGATTTCAATCCTAATGACTGACTGTACAAGCCGAGTAACTCTAAGTTTTTGCCAAAGCCAAAACCTACATAACCACCCGCCATAAAGCCATTCTCTATCGCTGATTTCTTATTCCACCATACATATTCTGCGGTAGGAGCTATCGCAAAACTAATATCCTTTACTTGTGCTGATACATTAGCTCCTAATGCAGTGGCCAAAAGGCCTATAAGAATTTTCTTTTTCATAAAATACTTATTTATTACGTTCTTTATTTTACAAACAATTGTTCTAAAACAGGGGCAAATATACAAAAATATTTATAGTTATAGCAAAAACTAATTATTATTTTTCTATTTTTCATTAACCTTTATAATCTTCCCTCTCCTACTCCCTTTTGCAACCTATATACTTGCCCTTGAGCTGCAATACAAATAAAAAATGCGAGATTTTTGTAAAATCTCTCGTTTTTTTTGTTTTTATAAGCTCACATTGGTCATTAATCATTGGTCATTATTTTTACCTATTACTTGACTTACTATAATCGCTCCCGCCATAGCGACATTAAGGCTTTCTGCCTGTTGGAGCTTGCCAAAGCGTGGTATAGTAATAGCCCCATTAGCCAAAGCGGCAACCTCTGGACTGACCCCATTGGCTTCGTTGCCCAAGACAATTACACAATCCTTCGGAAAAGGACTCGTATAGAGGTTCTCTCCTTCTAAAGTGGCTACATATACCGGTAAGGCACAAGTAGCCAAGAAACCCGCCAAGGGAAGGTAATGCACCCCCACCCGCGAGAGTGACCCCATGGAGGCTTGTACGACCTTGGGATTATAGCAATCCACCGTCTGCTCGCTGCACAGAAGTGTCTCTATACCAAACCAATCACACAGGCGGATCAGCGTACCCAAATTACCTGGGTCTTGGATATTATCTAAGGCCAAGATAAGTCCTTCTTGCAAGATACCCTTATGCTGGGGTTGGTGGAAAATAGCCACCCCTTCATCAGGATTTTTGAAACTGGTGAGCTTCAAGAGGTCTTCCTTGGTCACAAGGCTCAAGGGCTGCCCAGAGAGAACAGGGGAGAATGTTTCTGTTGCATAGATAGCTTCAGCTTTATAGCCTGCCTGGACAAACTCTACTATACTCTTCTTCCCCTCTACCACAAAGAGTCCTGTTTCGCTACGATGTTTCTTCTGAGAGAGTTTTTGTACTAACTTGAATTGGTTTTTGCTTAGCATATAGGATAAATAATCGCAAGGCAAATATACAATTATTTTTGAAAAAATAGTATCTTTGCAAAAATATTCATCGTTATGAAATACTACCTTATCGCTGGTGAAGCCTCTGGCGACTTACATGGGGCAAACCTCATGCGCGCCCTACAACAAATAGATCCCGAGGCTGAATTCCGTTTTTGGGGAGGTGATCGTATGGAAGCTGTAGGAGGAAAGCTCATCAAGCACTACCGCGATTTGGCTTTTATGGGATTTTGGGAAGTGGTTACCAATCTTCGAACAATTCTTCGAAATATTGATTTTTGCAAACGAGATATCATACAATTTCAGCCTGATGCGATTATCTTCATTGATTATCCTGGGTTCAATATGCGTATTGCTAAGTGGGCTAAGCAGCAGGGAATTCCTACTCATTATTACATCTCCCCACAGATATGGGCTTGGAAGGAAAACCGCATCAAAGCAATCAAAAGGGATGTAGATGCCATGTATGTCATTCTACCTTTTGAAAAAGATTTCTATGAAGAGAAGCACCAATATCCCGTACACTTTGTAGGACATCCTCTGTTAGATGCTATTGCAGCGAGGAAGGAGGTTAGCGAGGAAGTATTCAAAAGAGAAAACGGCTTAGATGAGCGCCCTATCATTGCCCTGTTACCAGGTAGCCGCAAGCAGGAGATTGCCCAAATGCTCTCGGTGATGCTCTCGGTGGTGGGTAGCTATCATCTATACCAGTTTGTTATTGCAGGGGCACCCTCTTTAGGATATGACTTTTATAAGCAGTTTATCAAGGAAGAAAATGTACATTTTGTAAGTGGAAAGACCTATGACCTACTCGCTCACTCCTATGCGGCCTTAGTCACCAGCGGCACAGCTACCTTGGAAACAGCTTTATTGAATGTCCCCGAAGTGGTGTGCTACCGAGGCAATTGGATTTCTTACCAAATAGCCAAGCGGGTCATTAGCCTCAAGTATATTTCCTTGGTCAATCTTATTATGGATGCTCCCGTGGTTACTGAACTTATCCAGGGAGCGCTCAACACCCGAAACCTCAAAGCAGAACTCAACAAACTCCTAAATGCTGATTATAGAGAAAAACTCCTCAAGGATTACGAAGCCTTGCGAGAAAAATTAGGCAACGAAGGCGCCAGTGAGCGCACCGCTCAAGCTATTTACGATTCCTTACAAGATAAAAGGCATTACGATAGGTGCTAAAACAGCCGTGAAAATCCCATTGAAAATCATTCCTAAGCTGGCGTAGATCGCGTGCTTTTCGCTAAGGTTGAAGGCAGCCATAATCCCCAAGGCATGAGAGGCTGTTCCTAAGGATATACCACGCCCCATTGGGCTTTTGATACCTGTCCATTGGAGCACCTTAAAGCCTAAAATAGACCCCAATATACCGGTCACAATCACTGCCGCTACCGTAAGGGAGGTAATCCCATGGAGGGTCTTGGACACCTCAAGGGCAATAGGGGTAGTTACGGACTTAGGGGCTAAAGAGCGAATGATATGCGCATCGGCACCTAAGCCCTTGGCGATATAGCATACGGAAAGAATCCCAACCAAGCTACCCACAAACTGGGAGACTAAGAGTGGCAAAAGTTGTTTGCGAATCTTAGAAAGCTGTTGGTATAGAGGAACTCCCATAGCCACAATAGAGGGCTTAAGCCAAAAATCAATATACATACCTGCATTGTGCTCATAGGTCTCATAAGAGATATTGAAGATGAGCAGATAACCTATAAGCACAGAAACGGCGAGCATCACAGGGTTGAGGAACACGGATTTGTATTTCTGTTGGAGCATAAGGACTCCGTAATAGACGCCAAAGGTGATGGCTAAAAGGACTAAAGGATTTTCAAATATTTTCATGATCGTGGTGATGTTTGGTTCTTTTGCGGATAAATTGATATACATGGCCTGTTACCACCATCACAATGAGGGTACTGCCCACAATTGCTGCACTGATAGACCAAAAATTCTTAGCTATAAGGTCAAAGTAAGCCAATATAGCCACGCTGGGCGGCACGAAGAACAGCCCTAAGTGAGAGATCAACATATCTGAAAAAGCCTTGACCCAATGCAGCTTGATCCAGCCTAAGTGTAGAAAAAGGGTCAGTAGTATCATTCCTATAATACTGGAAGGAAAGTGAATCTCTGTAAGATAAACGATCAACTCTCCTAAGGCCAAACAGCCAAAGATAATAGCACAATATCTGATTAACATAGGATAGTGATTAAAACGGGCGCAAAATTACAACTTTAATGACAAATGACCAATGATAAATGACAAATCTTTTTCACTATTAGCAAAAAATCCGACCCATTGCTGAGTCGGATTTTCATTATTATGGAAAAAGTGATTAACCTCCAAAGTCGTCGAAACGAATGTTTTCATCTGGCATACCGAAGTCTTGTCCCATTTTCTGAACAGCCTTGTTCATCATCGGAGGACCACAGAAGTAGAGTTCAATATCTTCGGGTGCTTCGTGTTTGCTCAAGTATTGTTCGATTACCGCATTGTGTACGAAACCTAAGAAACCATCCCCTTCTTTGTCGTTGATGTCTTTCTTCACTTTCCAGTTATCCTCTGGTAGGGGCTCGGAAAGCACGATGAAGAACTTGAAGTTAGGGAACTCACGCTCCAATTCACGGAAGTGCTCTATGTAGAACAATTCACGCTTAGAACGACCTCCATACCAGTAAGTTACGGTACGTCCTGTCTTCAATGTTTTGAAGAGGTGGTATAGGTGCGAACGCATAGGCGCCATACCTGCTCCCCCACCTACGTATAACATCTCGGCATCGGATTCGTTGATAAAGAACTCTCCATAAGGCCCTGAGATGGTTACCTTGTCTCCTGGTTTGCGAGAGAAGATGTAAGAGGAGGCTACCCCTGGATTTACATCCATCCAGCCGCCTTTAGCTCTGTCAAAAGGAGGGGTAGCGATACGTACGTTAAGCATGATTTCGCGCCCTTCCGCAGGGTAAGAGGCCATAGAGTAAGCACGCTCAGCAGGCTCTGGGTTTTTCATCACCAGTGGCCATAGCTTGAACTTATCCCATTCCATTTTGAACTTCTCTGGCTCACCTGGGTGTTCTACTGGGTGAGCAGTAATATCAATATCGGAGTATTTTACCTCGCAAGGAGGAATTTCTATCTGGATATATCCTCCTGGTTTGTAGTCCATATCTTCTGGGATTTCCACCACGAACTCTTTGATGAAGGAAGCCACATTGTAGTTTCTCACTACGGTAGCTTGCCACTTCTTGATACCGAAGACCTGTTCAGGTACCCCGATTTTCATATCTTGTTTTACCTTTACCTGGCAGGCAAGGCGTACGCCCTCTTTGAGTTCTTTTTTGGTAAAGTGAGGTGTTTCAGTAGGAAGGGCTTCTCCCCCACCTTCGTACACATGGCATTCGCACTGCAAGCAAGAGCCCTTACCTCCACAAGCCGATGGGAGGAAGATCTTCTCGTTACCCAAGGTAGAAAGCAAGGAACCACCTAGGGGTACTTCTATTACCTTATCATTATTGATGGTAATTTTCACTGGCCCCGATGGGGTTAGTTTTTGTTTTACATAAAGCAAAATCGCCACTAACAAGAGGATTATCACTAATAATCCTACCACCGTTACCGTAATAGTTGTTAATATTTCACTTGCTAAAATCATTACTTAAGTCTTTTGTGTTATTGGCTAATTTATCAGTTTTTACTTCTTGTTGAACGGTTGTGGTTTCTTTCTTAGGTTCTTCCTTCTTGCTGCTACCACCGGTAAGCATACCCCCAAAGCTCATAAAGCCAATGGCCATAAGCCCTGTGGTGATAAAGGTAATCCCTAAGCCTCGCAAAGGGGCTGGTACATGTGAGTAACGTATTTTCTCACGAATGGCAGCCAAGGCCAAGATAGCGATTGCCCAACCCAATCCTGAACTGAATCCGTAAGCTACGGAAAGGCCGAAAGAGTGGATGGTTTCCTCACGAGATTGCATAAAGAGTGACCCTCCTAAGATGGCACAGTTCACCGCAATAAGAGGCAAGAAGATCCCCAAGGAGTTATACAAAGAAGGAGAGAACTTCTCTACAATGATCTCAACCAACTGTACCATGGTAGCTACCGTAGCGATAAAGAGGATGTAAGTGAGGAAGCTCAAGTCATAAGAGGCGTATTCCTCACCGAGCCATGATAGGGCACCTTCTTTGAGAATATATTGGTTAAGCAAGTAGTTCATAGGCACTGTAAGGGTTTGCACGAAAACTACAGCTGCTCCCAAACCTATAGCCGTAGATACCTTTTTGGATACCGCCAAGTACGAACACATACCCAAGAAGGTAGCGAAAATCATATTCTCTGAGAATACAGATTTAAATATCAGTGTTAAATATTCTAACATGTTCTTTTCGTTTTAAGTGATTAATGACCTTCTTCTATAAGGGCTTTGTTGCGTGAGCGCTGTACCCATACTACGATACCATAGGTTACCAAGGCCATAGGAGCCAAAAGCATAAAGCCGTTGTTTTCATAGCCCAAGGCATATACCCCTGTTTTCTTGATAGGGTCTCCCAATATTTGGAAGCCGAGCAAGGTTCCTGAACCTAAGAGTTCGCGGAAGAAAGCAACAATAAGCAAGGCGATGGAGTACCCTCCGGCGTTTCCAAGGGCATCAAGGAAAGACTTCCCTGGAGGATTTCCCAAAGCGAAAGCCTCAAAACGTCCCATCAAAATACAGTTGGTAATGATAAGCCCTACGTATACCGATAGCTGTTTGCTTAGGTCATATACAAAGGCTTTGAGCACAAAATCCACCACAATCACCAAGGCAGCTGCTACAATCAGCTGGGCGATGATACGAATCTTGGGTGGTATCACATTTCTAAGTAAAGAAATGGCTACGTTCCCCATGGCCAATACGAAGGTAAAGGAAAGACTCATTACGATCGCGGCTTTGAGCTGAGCGGTAATGGCCAGCGCGGAGCAGATCCCCAATACCTGTACCGTTACGGGGTTATTATCCCATAGGGGATCAGTTACTAATTTGATATCTTTTTTTGTTAGTCCCATCGTCTTATTGGTTTAAACTTTTAATATAGGCTACATAAGGGGAAAGTCCGTGTGCAATCATCTCTGCTACCCCGTTTCCGGTAAGGGTGGCTCCAGCGATGGCATCTACCTTTCCGTCCTCTTTACGTTTGTTTTCTGGGTCTGCATTGCTCTTTGAGATCTGAACACTTTGGAAGTTACCTGCTCCGTCCAATACATGTTCTCCTATGAAGTCGTCCATGAAGAAGCGTTCCTTAATGTTGGCTCCCAAGCCGGCAGTCTCTCCTTTGTGGTCAAAGAACACCCCTTGTATCACAAAGTCCTTATCTACGGCTATATAGCCCCAGATAGCATCCCACAATCCTCGCCCGTTTACAGGAATGATATAGAGGGTCTTTCCTTCTTTCTCTCCTACATAGAGAGGAAGTCCTGGGCGGTGTCCGTTGAAGTTGATAAGGTCTTCAGCTCCTTTTACTTCCTTAGCGGTATTGCTTTGAGGATCTATAAGGTACTGTGCCTTTACATATTTGTCAAACTCAGTATTGGCCTCTGTAGTAGTGAGGAAAACTACTTTACCTTCTCCAAGGGCGCCTTCATTATGATTCACACCCATGGCATAAAGGATATTTTGCTTTTTCTCCAATTTCTTATTTTCACTGATTTGGCCGCTAAGTGCGGAAGAAATCCCCGCCAGCAAAGCCCCTACGATTACCACCATGACAATGGCGAAAATCACTGTATATGAATTACTTTCTGTCTTGACTGCCATAATTATGCGGTTTTAGTAGTTAGTTTTAAGCGTTTTTTACGGCGAGATACATTGGCCTGTACCACAAAGTGGTCTATGGTAGGCGCCAATACGTTCATCAGCAAGATAGCGAGCATCACCCCTTCTGGATAAGCTGGGTTGAAGCAACGTATCATAATGGCAAAGAAGCCCGCGAAGAAGCCGTAGATGTATTTCCCTGTATTGGTCTGTGCCGCTGTTACCGGATCGGTAGCCATGAATACGGCTCCAAAAGCCAAACCTCCGATAAGCAAATGCTCATAAGCGGGTAAGTTCCACAAGGCGTAGAACTGGGTACCTTCCATACTTGGTGCCAAGCAGTTAAAAATACTTCCCATTACAAAAGCCCCTACAAAGGTACTCAAGATAATACGCCAAGAAGCGATCTTGGTATAGATAAGGAACAAAGCTCCTAAGAGGATAAGCAGTGTAGAGGTCTCCCCTACTGAACCTGGGATAAACCCATAGAAGAGGTCGGATAGCTGATAAGTACCTGTCTGTCCTTGGGCTAAGCTTCCCAAGATGGTCTCTCCTGATACGGCATCCAATTGGGCACCTCCTGCGATTTCATTGGCTCTGCCCAAGGCACCTTCTACCCATATCTTGTCCCCTGTCATATAAGTAGGATAAGCGAAGAACAAGAAGGCACGGATGGTAAGGGCAGGGTTTACGATATTCATACCAGTACCACCGAATACTTCCTTACCGAGGATCACCCCGAAAGCAACCGCTGTGGCAAGCATCCAAAGAGGAATATCAATAGGTACGATAAGGGGTACGAGCATCCCTGTTACTAGGTAACCTTCCTCTACTTCGTGCTTGCGGATGGTTGCGAAAACAAACTCAATCCCCAAACCTACAAGGTAGGAGACAATCACCAAGGGGAGTACCTTCATCGCCCCTATGCAGAAGTTAGTCCCACTCCAGAAGTCTCCACTGAAAAAGGACATACCTGCCTGAGGTTCCAAAGTACCAAAAGCCACTTGGTGTTGGTATCCTGCATTGAAAATACCAAAAATCAAGCAGGGAATCAGCGCCATAATCACGGTATTCATCGTCCGCTTTAGGTCATCTGCTGCCTTAATGTGAGTACCCCCATGGGTTACTTCATTAGGCGTATAAAGGAAAGTGTGGAGCGCATTGAAGGTCGTTTCCCACTTGGTTCCCTTATACTTTTCTTTTAGTGTATGTAATTTACTTTTTAAACTCATTTTATTATGAATAAGTTAATTATTTCTTTTTTATGGATTTGCGAATTAGTTTTAAAGCCCAATCATAATGACTTGATGTTGCCGAAACTAAGTAAGAGCCTAAAGAAGTACTCCCCGTCCAGTGATACTTTTTCTTAGTGAAAAGCTCCTCATCTGTGTGTTTCTGTATAAGTTGAAACACTTTGTTATGAGTAGCTTCAAAAAGTGAGCGTATCTCAGTAAGTGACACTCCTTGACACTGCTCCCATATTTCTCGGTTGAGCTTAGGGGTGTCAGAAAAAGTATAGCCTTCTTTGGGTATTTTGGGTTTCTCACCTCGCATCCCTACCTCGTACCAGTTTAAGAATAATAAATGCCAATGATACAAGTGACCTATGACATCACGAATATTCCTATTCATAGTACCTTCGGGAAATGCTTTTTCTCGCTCTTTGTCTGATAGTGCTTCTATCAAAGAAACTAACTTTTGGTAGTTTTCTTTGGCTAAAGCCTCTAAATCTTGCTTCGTTGCGGGTCTGGACATATGCTATAGCAACTTTTATCCCAATTCGTCCATCATCAAATCCAAACCGTTTCTGATGATTTGCTGGTGTGGCTGTTTGGACACACATACAAACTCGGTCAAGGCAAAATCCTCAGGGGCTACTTCATACGCTCCTAAGTTTTCCAATTCGTCCAAGTCCTTATACAAGCAGGCTTTGAGCAGCTGCATAGGGTAAATATCTAGCGGGAATACCTCCTCATACATACCTGTTACTACAAAGGCGCGTTGCTCTCCGTTGGTATTGGTGTTGAGGTCGTACTCTTTAGTAGGATTGAGCCAAGAGAAGGTCAAGGCACGGGTAAGAGAAATCTTGTTGCTTATAGGTTTTGCCCAACCCAATAGGTCGTAGTCGTTGCCTTCTGCAATGGCTGTAATCTGGTCATCATAGAAGCCTAAGTAGGTGTTTTCACATACCTTTCGACCGGTAAGCACATCCCCACTGATGATACGGGTAGCGGCAGGCTCTTTTAGCTGCTCGGCTACCAAGCTCTTGATTTGAGCCCCTGCAATAGCCGTTACATAGTGTGGATTAGCCAAAGAAGCTCCTGTAAGGGCTACCGTACGGGTAAGGTTTAGGTGACCGGTAAGGAAAAGCTCTCCTATAACTACCAAGTCCTGAGGAGCAACCACCCATACCACTTCCCCCTTGTTGATAGGGCTGATTTTCGCAATTTGGGTGCTGACGTTTCCTGCTGGGTGTGGCCCTGATACGTTGTGCAATACGATATCCTTGAGGCCTCGGAAAGGAGAAAGGGAACTGTCCTTGAAGACAGATACATGCACCTTACCAGTGGTAAGTTTGGAAAGGGCGGTAAGGGCTACCTGCAATTCTTTTTCCTTGCCCTTGAGCACATAGTCATAATCAGGGGCAAGCGGATTGGTCTTGCAAGCCGAGATGAAGATCTCCTTAGGCTGGCTGTCAGGGTTAGCAATCACATCGTACGGACGTTGCTTAATGAGCGGCCAAGCACCTGACTCGAGCAAGTGTTCTTTGATTTGCTCTGGAGAGAGTGAGTTTACCTCCTTCTTTCCAAAGTCCTGGAAAGACTGAGTAGCATCGGGAGTAATTCTGATTTCCAGAATTTTACGGCGTTCTCCACGGATAATCTCCGTGATAGTACCACTAACGGGAGAAGGGAAGAGTACCCTTTCGTCTCTTTTGTCGTAGAAAACGGCGTCTCCGGCTTTGAGTGTTGCCCCCTCGCGTGCAATGAGCTTAGGGATGACGCGGTGGAATTCAGCAGGCTTGATCCCATACACAGCGGCCAATGGTGCCGCCTTGGTTACAGGCTCAGCTTTTCCTTTGAGCTGAATATCCAATCCTTTTCGAATACGGATGTCGCTTGACATAGGATATAAATTAGTTAGTTTCTTAAAAAGTCGTGCAAAAGTATCATTTTTTTTTGAATTAATTCATATAAAACCGACTTTTAACAGCTCTATTTCGTTATTTATACTCTTTATAAATTAGAGACACGAATCAGTAGTTAAAATAATACACTTTATATAGTAATCCGTTGATATTCAACATCTTTCTATACATCCCCCTAGCCCCCCTCAAGGGGGGAATTGCATTCAGCCGAACTATCATTCTGATTATCAGCATACTTAGGTCAAATCTTCACTACTCTATTTGACACCAGCATACTATTCCCCCCTTGAGGGGGGCTAGGGGGATGTAATTATAAATCATTAATAATAAGTCACTTACAACTTTTATAAATACCTATATTTCTAGTTATTTAACTTATTGATTCGCATTAGCAGTTAGTTTTTGTGTAGTTACGTGGTTCGTTCTTAGTGCTTAGTGACCAACCACAGAGCACTAATCACTAATGTTTTCTTAAAATATTCCTTTTGTAACCTCTTGAATACAAATATCTTACATGTTTTACATAGAAAAAACATCCATAAAGATTTTTGGGTTAAAGAAAAAAACCTATCTTTGCCCCAAATTTAAAAACATTTTTAAGATGAAAAAAATTCTTTTATCAGCTGTAGCTGTATTGGCTTTCAGCTTTGCAAATGCACAAGAACTCGTTTCTTCTAAAGGAGAAAACTACCTTCCTAAACAAGGTGACTGGTCTATCGGATTCAATGCCAACAGTGCTTTAAAATTTGTCGGAAATGCTTTCAATGGTGCCAATGGTAATGAAGTAAATTTCAACAGCAATGATGCTACAAAACTACCAGGATTTGCCAATAGTGTTAGCTTTGTAGGAAAAAACTTTACTTCTGACACTACTGCTGACCGCTACACTGCTAACTTACTTTTCTCTTACAAAAAATCAAAAAGTGATAATGACGCTGAAACAGCCTTTGGTCTTTTAGCTGGTTATGGTAAAGAGTGGAGAAAAGGAACTACCCGCCTTCAAGGATTCTATGGTGCTGATGCCCTTATCGGCTTCAGTTCTCCTGCTAAGAATGATACTAACTTCTTATTAGGTGCACAAGGATTTGCAGGTGTTGAGTACTTTATCTTCCCTAAAGTAGCTTTAGGAGCTCAATATGCTTTCCCTGTAACCATCAGTTATGAAAAATCAGGTGAAAATAATACATTCAAATTCGGTATTGGTAACTCTCCTGCTAATGGAGCTACTGAAAAGACTGGTTTCGGAACTGCTTCTGTTCTCTTAAACCTTTACTTCTAAGAAATTGTATAAACTTTTCTTCCATATGAATAAAACCGCTTTCCTCTTGGAGAGCGGTTTTTTAGTAAAAAGTGAATAGCAAATAGTGAAAAACGTTACTCACTGTCCACTTTTCACTTTTCACTGTTCACTCTTCACTGTTCACTGTCCCATTTTCCTAAGTCGGATCGCAGTGAGCACTTTCTTGGTATAGAGGGGAAAGTCGGCATTGAGCATCCAGCCGAAATAGCCAGGTTCTTCGTCCAAGATTTCCGTTACCTTGCGCCCTTTGTGTTTGCCAAAAGTAAATATCTCCTCTCCTTGTTCGTTATAGGCGATAAAGCCCGCAAAGTCAGCCACTTGCTTGCGGGTGGTAAAGTCGCTCAGTTGCTTGATGTCATTGGGCAGGGTATCGGCATAGGTATCGAGCTGCGCCTTGAGGATCTCGTAGGTGGCAGTGGTATCGGCCTCAGCGGAATGGGCATTGTCCAAGGATTTCTTGCAATAGAACTTATAAGCGGCCGAGAGGGTGCGCTGTTCCATCTTGTGGAAGATCGTCTGTACATCCACGGTCACACGGTTCTTGAGGTCAAAATCCACTCCAGCACGCAGCAGTTCTTCAGCCAGTAGTGGAATATCAAAGCGGTCGGAGTTATAGCCGGCTAAGTCGGAATCCTTGATCAGGTTATGTATCTGCTTGGCCAGCTCCTTGAAGGTAGGCGCCTCACACACCATCGCATCGCTGATACCATGAATATCGGTAGAGGCAGGCGGAATGGGGATCGTAGGATTCACCAGCCAGGTCTTGCTCTCGCGGTTGCCATTGGGGTATACCTTTAATATGGAGATTTCCACGATGCGATCGCGGGAGACATCAGTGCCAGTAGTCTCCAAATCAAAGAAACAAAGCGGACGAGTTAGTTTCAGTTCCATGAGAAAGTTTTTATCAGATAGAAGGTACAAAAATAAGAAAAAAAAATCAGATAAGACAAGCTAAGTTTTTTTATTTTTTATTAGAAAATACGCTACAAAATTCGTAACTTTGTGTCCATAATTACAAAACTGTAACAGTGATGAATTACCGACACATGCTCTCCTTGGTAGCATTGGGGACTATAGGTACCCTCCAAGGGCAAAATGCTCCTTATTGGCAACAAAAAGTAGATTACAAAATGGAGGTCAATATGGACGTAAAAAACTACCAATACACCGGAAAGCAGGAGCTTACCTACACCAATAACGCTCCTGATACGCTCAAGGTTGTCTTCTATCATCTTTTCCTAAACGCTTTCCAGCCCGGTAGCGAGATGGATATCCGCCTGCAAAACATCTTAGACCCCGATAGCCGTATGGTTACCAAAAAAGAGGTCGATGGCAAAACGATCAAGGAAAGCCGTATTGCTTCCCTTAAGCCTGAAGAAATCGGTTACCTCAAGGTCAATAACCTCACCCAAGACGGCACTCCTGTGAAGTACCACACCGAGGGGACTATCCTCAAGGTAGAACTCAACAAGCCCATTGCCCCTCACTCAAGTACCGTCTTCCGTATGGACTTTGCCGGACAGGCTCCGGTGATGATTCGCCGTACTGGTAGAAACAGCCCCGATGGGGTAGCGCTCTCCATGAGCCAGTGGTATCCCAAATTGGCCGAATACGACTACCGCGGCTGGAATACCTCCGAATACATCGGCCGTGAATTCTATGGGGTATGGGGCAATTTTGATGTAAAAATCACCCTCGATAAGGACTATATCGTAGGAGGCTCCGGTTACTTGCAGAACAAGAACGAAATAGGCTTCGGCTACGAGGATACAGGTGTGAAAGTACCCAAGGTAAAGGGCAACACCCGCACTTGGCACTTCTATGCACCCATGGTACACGACTTTACCTGGGCTGCCGACCCACAGTTTATCCATGATAAGCTCGATGCTGGCGATGGAGTTACCCTACACTTCCTCTACAAGAAATATCCTGAAATATGGAAGCGTATCCAAGGGGACATGCTCAAGACCTTTGAGTTCTATAATCAATTTGTCGGCCCCTATCCATGGCAACAATACTCCTTTATCCAAGGGGGAGATGGCGGTATGGAATATGCCATGTGTACCCTTATCAAAGGAGAGGATGACTATCGCTCCCTATTGGGCACTGCGATACATGAGTTAGGCCATGCTTGGTTCCAGCATATTTTAGCCTCCGATGAGACCCTCTATCCATGGCTGGACGAGGGCTTTACCACTTATATACAGGACTTGGCAACCAGCCGTATCACCGGCGAAGCGCCTTTTGTAAGCCTGTATAGGTCTTATGACCGCTATGTCAAATCCAAATATGAAGAGACCCCTACCCATCACTCCGATCGCTTCAATACCAACTATGCTTATTCCACAAGTGCTTATGTCAAGGGAAGTCTCTTTCTTCGCCAGTTGGAATATATCATAGGAGAAAAGCAAGTAGAGAAGACCCTACAGCTCTATTTCAAGAAATTTGCCTTCAAGCACCCACAACCCCATGACCTAATCCGCTGTGCCGAAGAGGTTTCCGGTATGCAATTAGGCTGGTACCTCAACGAGTTCATGCAAACCCCCGATCATGTGGATTATGCAGTAGATAAGGTAGAAGGCAAAGGCGCACAAACCCAAATCACCCTACGCCGCGTAGGGCGTGTTCCCCTCCCTGTCGATGTCTTTGTCGTAGATAAGAGTGGTAAGACCCACTATTGCTATATCCCGCTACGCATGCAGTTCGGACAAAAAGCAAACCCTTATAGCTATGAACGCCAAGTATTCCCCGACTGGGGTTGGGCATATCCTACCTATAGCTTTGAGGTGGCTATTCCCTTTGAAAACATCCAAAAAGTAATCATTGACCCCTATCATATCTCCACCGATATAGATAGAAGCAACGATACTTTCCAACCATAGTAAGGGTATTAGTTTTTATATTACAAAAGAGAAGCCGTTCCTGATTTGGGAACGGCTTCTTGTATTTCTGCCCCTTTGGGGGTTGGGGGATTGGAATTAGAATTTATATCCTACCCCTATTTGAATCACACGGTTATTGGCATAGTTCTTGGAATCTCCATTCTTTTGAAGATTAGCCAAGCCCCAGTTGTAAGAGGCCTCGAAGAACAAGCCATTATCGGACAAGTTGTATTCGGCACCTAAGCCAATCCCATAGTCAAAGTGGTTGTAGCTATCACTTTTTACAGTTTCTGTCTTACCATCATATTTAGTTTGTTGGCTAAGGATATAACCTGCATAAAGCCCTGCTTTAGGACGGAAGCCCGCAAAGTCGTACTTAAACCATACCGGGAGGTTAAGGGCGTGTTGTACAAGAGCTCCATCTCCTTCTTTGGGTTTAGCTCCTTGGTTAGAGTAAGTAAGGCCTGCATCCAAAAGGGTTACATCGTTAAAAGCATACTCTGCCAAACCTCCTACATAAAAAGCAGGACGGATTTTAGTTTCTACTTTTACATCAGCTGTTTTGGAAGCCACATCAGCAAGGTTAAGCCCTGCGCGAGCTCCAAATTTTACTTGTGCGTTAGCTCCTGCTATCGCAAGGGCTGCAAACGCTACGGTCATGAATACTTTTTTCATTTTATAGGTGTTTTTTTAGTTTTTTAGTTATAGTAACTAATGATTAATAGTACAAGTTTGTAATCTCAAAAAGCGTGCCAAAGTCACTCGTCACTAATTAAACGTATATCTCACTGTAATTCCCGTACGTATAGTAGTCATAGGGAAGGAGGTAGAGATGGCGTATTTCGAGAAGGAATAATCAAAATAGAAAATTCCCGATAGGTTCTTGGAGAACGAGTAATCAGCGGTCAAGCGACCCAGCCAAGAGGTTTGTCCGTTGGTTACTTGGTTGTCACTTAGCTCCATATTGCGGATAACTGTAAAGTCGTCTCGGAAGGCGAGGTCTGCCTTGAGGTTTAGGTCGCTTCGGATAACCACATCACGCCCGTTGAAGCGGGAAGTGAAGCTAATATCCTTGATACGATAGCCCAAGCCCAAGCGATATTCGCGGCGTTGCAGCTCGGTGAGATAGTTGTTATCCAAGCTGATAGAGATGGTACGGTCGCGGCGTATTTCCCCCATCACACTCAGGGAGTTCTGCAATTCGGTATCTATGCGAATTAGTGGCGAAAACTGCTCTACGAGATTCACATTGGTAAAGAGCTTCTCATTGCGGAAGTTACCTCCTTGGTCTAACTGATCAGGGTTTTGAGTATATTCCAAGTTGGTACGGAAATCACTCAGTGCATAGCTGGCACGATAGCCATGGGTAAGGGTAAAGCGACGGAAAGTATTCTTAATCGCCTCCATACGCATAAGACCTCCATAGCGCACCGTCCAGGCTGGAATAGGAATGGTGCGGAAAGCTCCCAAAGATACCCCATCGGCATCACGACCGGTATAGGCAGCATAGAAGGCCGGCATCATTACCGCTTGGTTATTCTTACCATAACCCTTAGGGAAGCCATCGGCATCGATATTGTTAGGGTCAGCCAAGTTGATTCCTCGCTGGGTGGCCAAGCGCCTTGCGATGGTGATCCTATTGTCCTTGAAACGCTGGAAGGCCTTGGAGCTATACGCATCCGATGCCATGAAGGAAGTGAGGATCATGTTATCGGAGATCATAAAGTTCCCTGTGGTGTTGCCTATCAGTGGGTTATAGTAACCAGGCACCCCATTGAAGGTCTCCTCGAAATTATCAATATACTCTCGATCGGCCTTGAGGTCTATCTGCAAGTCATTGGCTGGCTGTAGGCTGGCCGTTAGGCTCAAGTTCTTATTGGTAGAGCGGACAAACTGCTCGTTGAAGTCCCCAAAGCGGGTAAGCCATCCCCTGCGACCGGCCTCATAGCGGATATCGTCCTGCCAGCCGAACACAAAGGGTAAGGATGGCTGAGAGGTACCGAAGAAGCCTACTTGGGGTAGGTAGCCAGGAAGGCTCATCCCATTGGTCTCGGTATAGCTCACCCCTATACGCCTTACCATGGTGGCCAGGTTCATGAGGTGATCTTTTCCGGTGGACTTCTGTCCTATAGCTTGGCGCTTCACTCCTAAGGAACTATAGAAGCGGTCGAAGGTCATATTAGCCGTCAGGTTATGGGTATTGGCATTCTGTACCTTATTTATCTGGTGACCTGCCACTTGGGTAAGGGCTTCCGAACCGCGTTGCCAATCGAAATCTCCAGTATAGGAGTAAGAAGCCTTCACAAAGGATAGGTAAGGCAACTTATCCAATGGCAACTCATAATTGAGCTTGAAGGCTGACATGAAGTGGTTCGGGGTTCCCTGATTCCAAAAGTCATGCCATAGGGTGAGTTCCTTATTCAGCTCGCGCTCGCCTATATCATTGTAGCGGTAATAGTTGCGCACGATATTGCTGTTGGTCACGTCATAGCTTAGCTTGAGCGACTTGGTCAAAGAATAATTGACCCCATATTGCCAGTCAAAGAGATAGTTGCGCTGTTGTAATTCCGGTAGGGGCACCTGGGTATTGGGATTGACACCCAGTGGATACACCTCGCGGAAGCGCTGACGTGCAAAAGCGCGGGTCAGGGTAGGCCCTATATAGATATTGTTCGGCAATATATTAAAATTGACCTCGGAGAGCCACTTAAGGTACTTGTTGGCACTCATCTTCTGCTTGCCTTTGAAGGGTGTCCACTTATATTGCTCGAAGGTATGGGCATAGAGCGCCCCTGTACGCACATTCTGTTCTTTTTGCTTTTCTATCTCGAAATCATGGTGATCCATTTGGTTATAGGCATAATTTAGAGTTAGGTTCTCTATGGAGTAGAACTTCGCTTTTTGGCCTTCCCCAAGGTTCTTCTTCACTCCAATGAGGCTGATACCACGCCTTAGGGTATAGTCCTCGGCTTGCTCGCGGATGAGGTCTTTCTGCTCTTGGGTCGTGGCAGCTGCGATGCGGTCTTTGAGCTTAATATCCTCATACTGCGGGTCGTACTCTGGAGTTGCTACCGAGGCCGAACGATTCAGCCCCACCGGAAGTTGTACATTCCACTTCTTAGGGAAGAGCTTACCGGCATTGATATTCATCATAGCATCGAGCTGTCGGAGCTCCTCACGGCTACGCTCATTGGGTTTCTGTTCTACAGTACCAAAGCCTACTGTACTGATTTTCCCTGTAAGGGACATGTCCATGAAGTCGGCTGCATTGAGATCCACAGCGGCAATCCCTGCCCAGCCGCCTTTGTTTTCGAGCTCGGACATACGCAATTCGTTGAACCACACCTCTCCACAAACCTGATTGGTGGTCGCGTTCTTGATTCCTACCATGATAATCTGTACATCGGCCAGTGATGGATTACCCTTAATCGCATAGCGATTCTGTCCCATAGGATGGGGGGTCGTGGCTGGGGAGGCTATCAGGTTCAGCCCCGCATCATAATAGGTAAGCTGGGCTAAGTTACCACTGTTGATCCCCTTGGCCTTAATCTGGGTGAGCGCTTCCATCGGAATATCGAAGCTATTGGCCGCTGGCCAAATGCCCTCTTCGGTATAAGCCCCCGCAGGAGTTACCTGTAAGGGCAATTCCACCTGATAGAAGTTTTCCGAAAGATCCGAACCAAGGCGTACGAAGGCCACCATATCTCCATCGGCGAGGGATTGGTTTTTGTAGCGTTCGGCATGGACAAACATCTTGATGCGCTTGTACTGGCGCAGGTCGGCGTTGAGGTTCTTGTACACCCCGCGGGCATCGCGAGGGGCTAAGTCGCATATGGTATAGGAGAGCGCTTGCTCATTTTGGCTGACAATAGTGTTGTTCTGGTTGATTTGTTCTCGGTATACCCCTGGAGGCATACGGTATGGGATTGGCTGGCGGGTACCATTCTCTATCAAGCTCACAGAGCCTATCTCGGTTACTGCCCCTGCATCGGGAGCCGAGAGGTCGTCCTTGAGCGATTTGGTATAGTGGCGCCAGTCCCCTCGTACCAAGTCCAAAGTACCAAATCGAAGCAATACCTCGGAGGAGAAACCAGTGAGGTACATGCGAATATGGGTTACCGAACGAAGGTCTCCCCCACCTCCGTACTCACGTCGGTTGGCATCCTTGATAGGTATCTTATACTGTATCCAGCGTGCAAAAACGGGGGTTCCATCGGGCGTTTCTGCATATACTTCCTTGATATCACTCACATAACGATCCGTACGCTGTACATTGCCATGGATAGGCACTCGGTACTCGTAATAGCTATTGACCGTGCTCATGGTATTGTCCTTATTCACGTCCTCTGTATCAGGATTAAGCGATGCGGCCTGGCTACTTCCGGCCACCGGTGAGTTGCCTTGGGTACCATTGTAGTTGTAATAGCGGTTGAGTATCCCTCCGGAGCGGTTCAGGTAATACTCATAGTTGTCCAAGGCAGGATCCGAAGGCGAATCCAAAAGGTTATTGGCATAGATAGCCCGCTCCTGCTCATCGGTGAGTCCATCCAGACCTATATCCTGCAAGCTGCGGTTTTCCGAATTGGAGTCAAAGGCATAGAGTAGTGACTGAGAGACAGGCGTTTTCCCCCAAGCGGTGGTATGGGTAGGCGAGTTAATGGAAAGCCCTGGCAAGCCATTTTCGTACTGCTTGCGACCATCCTTGAGGATATCCTCGGAGATATTACCCAGGTCAAAGACCAATTCCCCTGTAGCTGAAGGGGTGAACTCTCCAGAGGTATAGGGGTCTAAGACCCAAAACTGTATATATTCTATATTGTTCTCTTCGAAATTGGTAGCGGTAACCCCTCGCATGATTCCTGCCCACTTGTCAGAAGCCGAGAGCGTGCTCATGGCCTGAGGATTGTTGTTGTACGAGCCTTTGACATTGGGGTAATAGGCCAAGTCCAAGGTATTCTGTACCAGCAAATCACCCTGAGCCAATTCTCGTTCAGGGAAAATCTCCTTGACATAGATACGGCGGGTACTGTTCTTAGAAATCTCGGAGGCATTCACATCCCCTGGCTTGTTATTGGAATAGAAGACAGGGTCGATGCTATACCAAGCCAATTTGGCACGTCCATAGCCATTCTTGAGGTTATCGGAATCTTCGGGGCTATTGCCATAGAGGGTTTGGTTGGGGTAGCTGCCTTGCCCGAAGCGCAAAGGAGTGCTGGCCAATGACCAAGAGCGCATCCCACGGATGTCCACAGTGGTCTGTGCCGCTTCGAAGTCATCCAGATAAGCGGTCGCCTCCCCATCGAAATCGGATCCACTGGGGCTGCTCGGGCGCAAGAAGGCCATCTCTCCTCTGACAGAGAGGTTCGAGGCTACATCACTCTGCAAAGAGGGTACTTTGTTGAGCAAGCGGGTAAGGAAAGGCAGCTCCGTGGAGTAGCTTCCGCCAAATCCAAATATAGTATTGTTCACCGGCTCCTGACCGTAATTGGCTTTTTGAGTATAGGGGCGCTCTCGCATATTGATCAGCGAGGTGCCCACTCGGAACTTATCATTGAACTTGTGTTCTACATTTACCCCAATGAAGCGGCGACTCTGCCCTCCGAAGATGAGGTTGTTCTCCACCGATACCTGTATCGGAAGGTTGGAGTTCTCTATAGTAGGATCTATGATCTGTACCGTACCTTGTTGGTAATTGACCGTATAGTCGATACCTTCTTGAAGGATACGCCCCCCTACGGTTACTCGTACCGAGCCACGAGGTACATTGTAGGCACCCAAGGAGATACCACGCCCTCCCTTGGACTTATAGCGCCCCTTGAGGGAGAACTTATTGCGCTCGGCATCCTCCAAGGCCTTGGCCTTAATATCAGTATAAAGCGAGCGGAATACATATTTCTTTTGATTGGCATTCCAAACAGTAGAGCCTGGCTGATAGGCTGTCGGGTCGAGATAGCGGCTTCCCCCTCCGAGCTTGTCATAGAGGTATTTTCCAAAGGGTTCTACCTTGGTAAAGATAATCTTCCCATATTCGGGATCTATGGTGATGCCATCGACAAAGTCAAAGAAGCCATCGCCTCCATTCTCTGGGTCATTGTAGGCATTGAGCCTATCGAAGTTGAAGAGCTGAAGGAGGATTTTTCGGGTAAGCTCTCTGTTCCAAGTAGCCTCATCTACCGGAGCAATGTAGTTGACTGGAGCGGGATCATTATAGAAGATGTTCATGCGGAAGTTATCCGGATTGATCTGTACCGCATTGAGCGAATAGACGTTCTTCATCATCAGGTTCCAGATAGGATCCCCAGTGACCAAGCGGTTACTCTTGAGCATCTTGAGTACCAAACAGTTATTGGTGATTTTGTTCTGTCCTCCTATATAGACATTGGTGGTGGCCGAAATCCCGTCGTTGGCGAACTCCCCTACCTGATACACCTGTCCTTCGTAGGTATATTGGTAAGCAACCGCCAAGACTTCATCATTATTCAATCGCTGACTTAGGGAGATATAGCCCAATTGCTTATTGACCTTGAAGTCCCGTCCTTCTTCTAATTTCTGTGCGTTTTCCAGCACGGCATAGTCGAAACCTTCATTGACCAAGGAAGCGACCGTACCAAAACCAGAGCGGAGGGTAGCCACATCGCGGATCTCCTTCTTCAACACTGAGCGAGGACTGTCCATACGAGTAGGGTCGTACATATTGGCCTCATTGGTAGGCCTGTCCCCAGGGGAGCCACGGAAGAAGCCTGCGGGGGCATTGCCGGCAATACGGGTGTTCTCTGCCTTGGCTTCACCTAAGTCCTGCAAGGCTACGATGTTGCGTATATTGGAAGTACGACTGGAGCGGTTGGTTGCCCATACCTCTACCCGCACGATTTGCACCTTGCTGCGGATATAAGGATAGTTCTCCAAGGCGCGGTCATATTGGTCTCTGAAGAATTGAGAGAGGAAATAGTTGCGGTTTTCATCATAATCCAAAGCGCGGATCTCAAAGTCCTGTAGGGTTCCGCCCCCCTGAGCAGTAACGGTCTGGGACTGGGAGCGTTGTTCGGAAAAAACCCCTGTCACGGTAGTACGACCGAACTGTAGTTCGGTCTTCAGCCCGAAGAGACTTTGTGCCCCGGTGATAAGCGAGCTATTGAGTGGCAAACTCACATTTCCCAGCTCTACCTTACGTACAATATCGTCTTCATTGGGCGAATATTCCAATTTGAACACATTCTGAAAATCAAAAGTAGCCTGAGTATCATACATCGCATTGATCGCCAAGCGTGTTCCTATCTTCCCCTGTATCCCCATGCTGATGCGTTGGTCAAAATCAATCCCATAGGAAGAGCGGTATTCGGGACTGATAGAAGGATTGTCATTCTTGGTATAGCGCATCCCCAGGTCAAAAGCCACATTCCCTTGGGGGATAATATCTATATTATTCCCTCCGAAGATGGATTCGAAAAGCTCTGATTTGACATAGAACTCCGGCAGCAAGTCCCGCTGGGCATTCCGAGCCTCTTCGGGCGAAGTGGTAGGCTGCATCGCCTTGGACTTTTCCCTGAAATACAAGCCCATACGCTCACGCATCACCAAGCGCTCATACTCCTGAGGGGTAAGGAAAATGGGCGTGGAAATATCATACTCCCCCACCTTTTCACTATAGACATATTTGTCCAGGGTTGCATTGTACTTATACTTACGCGAAATGCGATCGGAGTCCTTCAATAGCAGACGGCGTAGCGAACGACTCGAAGGAATCGTATCCTTAGCATTTTGCGAGGGGGTCTGCTTCTCTTGCCCCCAAAGGGTACCTGAAAGAAGCGTGAAGAGGAGGGATAAGGGTATAAATATTTTTGCGTTCATTTTGGTTATAGTTGTTTTAAGGCTTGTTTGATCAGTTGTTCTACAGAGACGGCCTCGGTGACTTGCGAAAGGATCTTGCCCACCACCGCCTCGGCCGTTTTCCGAGGATAGCCCAATACTTCAAGAGCTGCCAAGGCCTCTTCCTTGTGGGGTTGTCCTTGTGGCAGCGCAGGCTGGGTAGGGTCATCGGAGAGCTTGAGTACCTTCTCTCTCAGATCTAAGATGATGCGCTGAGCGGTCTTGGCTCCTATTCCCTTGGCCGACTGTATGGTGCGCACCTCATTGTTAATAATGGCACTGCGCAGCTGCCCAGGAGAGAGCGAAGAGAGCATCACCCGTGCTGTACTTGCCCCTACCCCCGATACCGAGATAAGCAGCGAGAAAAGCTCCCGCTCCTGCTTGTCGAAAAATCCAAAAAGAGTATGGGCATCTTCCTTCACTTGCAAATAGGTATAGACCTTTATACGCTCCGTATCAGGAAGTTGCGAGTATGTATTAAGCGAAATATTCACCCAGTAGCCCACCCCATTACAGTCTATCACGATGTAGATGGGGGTCTTCTCTACCAAGCGACCTTCAAGATGTGTAATCATAGTGGTTAGAGGTTAGTGATTAGTGGTTAGAGGTTAGTGATTTGCATTAATAATATGAATCAATAGTTAAAGGTCTAGAAATATATACATCTATAAAAGTTGTAAGTGACTCATTATCAACTCTTCATTATCACATCCCCCCTACCCCCCTCAAGGGGGGAGTTACGGAGTGGTATCAAACAGAGTGGTGAAAGTTTAACCTAAATATACTGATAACCAGCATGATAGTTCAACAGTATCCTATTCCCCCCTTGAGGGGGGCTAGGGGGATGTCGTAAAAAGACTTTGACAATTATACAAATTAACTATATTAATCTATTTTTTAACTATTGATTCGCACTGATAATTAACCCCTCATTATTCCTTTTCACTTTTCACTTTTAACTATTCACTTTTCATTATTCCCTCTTCACTTCTCACTCTTCATGTAAGAAGGCTTTCTTTTGGAGGAGTTCTTCCTCGGTTTCCTTACAATTTTCATCGGGGATACAGCAGTCCACTGGACAGACAGCCGCACACTGGGGTTCCTCATGGAAGCCCAAGCACTCGGTACATTTGTCGGGAACAATATAGTAATAATCGTCGCTGATAGGCTTCTGTACCTCATCGGCATTGACGTGTTTTCCATTGGGTAGGACGATGTTCCCTCTTAACTTGGTTCCATCACTATAGCGCCAGTCATCGGCACCTTCGTATATTGCATTGTTAGGGCATTCAGGTTCGCAAGCCCCACAATTGATACAGTCATCTGTTATTATAATAGCCATTTTTTATAGGGTTATTATGGGTTACAGGATTATAGGACTATAGGATTATAGAATTATAGCCAAAACCCTATAATTCTATAACCCTTCATTTCTTAATCCCTTAAATTTCTCAATCTCGATCTAACTCAATCATTTGGATGGCGGTAATGGCCGCTTCTATTCCTTTGTTGCCATGCTTGCCCCCACTGCGGTCTATGGACTGCTGTAGGGTATTATCGGTAAGCAGACAGAAAATCACCGGCACATGCTGGGTAGCATTCAGGTAAGCAATCCCTTGGGTGACCCCTTGACAGACAAAGTCAAAGTGCTTGGTCTCGCCTTGGATCACACAGCCTATGACAATCACCGCATCGACCCCCTCTTCCAGCATACGCTTGGCACCATTGACTAACTCAAAGGCTCCTGGCACTTTCCACTGGATGATATCTCGGGCATGTACCCCACAATCCAAGAGGGTCTCATAAGCCCCTCGGCGCATATTCTCGGTTATCTGCCCATTCCACTGAGAGGTTATGATACCTATGGTTCTGCCTGCCACATCGGGTAGGGAGGCCTTGTCATAGGTAGAAAGATTTTTATTCTCTGTAGCCATATTATAGGTTCATAAGAGCATTGACCTGAGCGATACGCATCTCCACTGAGGTAGCCTCTTCTGATTTAGGATAATCTGTCTTGATACGTTCTAAGTATTCCAATGCCTGTTTGTAATTCTTCTGCTCTTGTGCCACCTGGGCTGCCTTACCTAAGTAGAGGGGTGCTGTTAGCTCATTATCACTCTCCTTGATGGCTTTTTGGTAGTAGTCCATCGCATCCTTAGGCTGGTTGAGTGCTACGAAGGCATCCCCTATATTGCCCAAAGCTAAGGCATTGAGAATAGGATCGGAAGAGGAGAACTTATCCAAATGAGACACCGCTTCCTTGTATTTGTTCAATTGCAAATAAGCCATTCCGGCTGCATAATAGGCTACATTACCTGCTTTGCTGGAGCCATGGTCTTTGATAATCTTCAAAAAGCCAGGATGACTCTTATCTCCCTCAAGGGAAAGGGTAAAGAGAGAATCCCTGGTGGCTGTGGTTTGGGCATTGAGTGCTTCCCCAAAAGTCTTTTGAGCAAAAGAAAGTTGCTCGGCGATTTCCTTCTCACGAGGGGCGCTTACGAATTGTTTGTAGAACATATAGCCTAAGCCTACCACCACTACCGCTACGATAGCAAGGAGAATGGTTCGCTGATGAGAGATCACCCAGGCTTCTGTTTTCCCAGCCTTCTCATCTAAGGTCTGGAATACCTCTGCGGTGGTACTCTCATGGGACAATTGTTCGCTACTAACCTCATTAGCAACATCTTGCTGTGCTCTTTCTTTCTTGGTTTGTCGGCCTGGACGATAGTTATTCTTCTTGTAAACTGACATAATTTTTTTGCTTTAAAAACATTTTGCAAAAATAGAATTTTTATTTGTAATAACACGTGTTTTTCTCAAGAATTTTTAATAATTTGCGCACGTTTTTCTAAGCCCTTTTTCGGATGTTCCTAAAACGACTTTACATACTGAATTTCAAAAATATAGATAGCCAAGTGTACACCTTCTGCTCGGGGGTGAATTGTTTTGTGGGCGACAATGGAGTGGGAAAAACCAATTCCTTGGACGCCATTTACCACTTAGGAATGACCAAAAGCTACTTCAACTCGAGCGCATCGCACTCCATTCGCTTTGGGGAGGACTTCTACCTGATAGAGGGTACTTTCCAGAAGGAAGCGCGTGAGGAACTGGTGGTCTGTAGCGTAAAAAAAGGACAGAAAAAGGTACTCAAGCGCAATGGCAAGGCTTATGAGAAGCTCTCCGAGCATATCGGTGCCTTCCCGGTGGTGATCGTCTCCCCTTCTGACCGCGACCTTATCCATGAGGGGAGTGAGGCACGTCGCCGCTTCCTCGATGGGATGCTCTGCCAGCTAAGCCCCTCCTATCTGCAAGCCCTGCTAAGGTACAACCAAGTGCTCTCCCAGCGCAATGGCCTACTGAAGCTCATGGCCGAGCGGCAATACTTCGACCCTCATACCTTGGCCATCTACGATGAGCAGCTCGCCCTCTATGGGGCGCCTATTTTCCAAGAACGCAAGGCTTTTCTGGAGGCCTTCCTCCCTACTTTTCAAGAGCAATATACCGCCCTCTGTCAGGGAAAAGAACAAGTGGCCATCGGCTACCAAAGCCCCTTGGAAGGGGGCAACTTCAGGGAGCTGCTCTCCCAAAGCCGCTCCCAAGATAGGGCAGCCCAATACACCACAGTGGGGATTCATAAGGACGATTTGAGCTTCTCCATAGCCCAGCAGCCAGTGAAGAAATTCGCCAGTCAAGGACAGCAAAAATCATTCCTTATTGCGTTAAAGTTAGCCCAATTTTTCAGCCTCTATACCCATAGCCATATAGCGCCTATCCTGCTGCTGGACGATATCTTCGACAAGCTCGATAGCAAGCGTGTAGGCCAGCTCTTGAGCATCGTCAGCCAGCCGCCCTTCGCGCAGGTTTTCCTAAGTGATACGGATCTCGAGCGTACCGAACAGATAGTCAAGCAAGTGACCCCCAATTACCAGATTTTCAAACTGTGAAAATTTATCCCTAAAATATTTTTGTGTAATTAAAAAAATTCCTATATTTGCACCCTCAAACTGCATGTAAGATGAAAGATAAAAAACGCGACCTAAAAGCGTATGACATTCACTTTGCAGGACTAAAAGATGGTGAACACCTCTTTGAATATCAGATAGATAATCATTTTTTTGAACTATTTGACTATCATGAGTTCAATGAAGTTTCCCAAAGGGTAAGTGTTCATTTGGTGAAGAAAAGTACCCTCTTGGAGTTACATTTCTCAAGCCAAGGAACAGTCAATGTCAATTGTGACCTTACTGATGAACCTTTTGATCTCCCTTGTGAGGCTACCCTCCACTTGGTAGTGAAGTTCGGCGAGGCTTACAATGATGATAATGAAGAGTTGCTCATCCTCCCTCAAGGAGAACATACCCTATCGGTTGCCCAATATATCTATGAGATGATTATTCTCTCTGTTCCGGCCAAGCGTATCAACACCCATGCGGCCAACTTAGATGAGGTATTGGACACCATTGAGGCTTTTAGCCCTAAAGAGCTGGAAACAGCCCCCGATGATTCCCAGACTGACCCACGATGGGACGAATTAAGAAAATTGTTGAACAAATAAAAAAATAAGAAAATGGCACATCCCAAACGAAGACAATCCTCTACCCGAAGAGACAAAAGAAGAACTCACGACACCGCTGTCGTTCCTCAAATAGCTAAAGACCCTACCACTGGCGAATTGCACCTCTACCACAGAGCACACTGGTTCGAAGGTAAGCTATACTACCGCGGACAAGTACTTATCGATGCTACTGCTGGAACTGAATCCGCTGCTAAAGAAGCTTAAAAATTAAAGATAATAAAACAGAAAGAGACTATCCGAAAGGATGGTCTTTTTTTTGGCTCATAACCTTTTATAATAGTGACTAATGACAAGTGACGAGTGACTATCCCTGTATGGGATTGGGTCACTCGTCACTTTATTTGTCGTTAGTCACTAATCATTAGTCACTAATCGTTGGTTATTTATCACTTAACATAGAGCCATCCTGACTTCTGTAGGCTTTCGCCTTTGGCCTTGTACTCTAAGATATAGAAGTAAGTACCTTGTGGTAGCTTGCTGTCTTTGCTTAGGGTAGCACGTCCTTCGGAGATACCTCGGAATGGTTCCTCATTGGTATAATTGTCCTTATCGAACACCAACACCCCATAGCGGTTGTATATCTTGAGGTTATTATCAGGATAGTACTGTATATTCTTGATGATAAAGGCGTTGTTCGGACTTCCTTCGTCGGTTGAGATCGCATTATAGAACTCAAGAGTTATATCATTTTCAACCTTCACCATTACAGTTACTTCCTTCTCTATGCCATAGGCATTGGATTTTATCTTATACCTGATGGGGTAGGTACCCGATGGCGTTCCTTGTGGGATTACCAATCGTCCTTGGTCATCGAAAGTAACATTCTCGGAGATACCTGGCTGATCGGTGATAGTCAAGGTCACATCTGCAGGGGTAAGAGGCTGTCCTTCTAAGGTATCGCCATCCAAGACACTCTTAGTTACTCCTGGCGACTGGTTGGTCATTACTGGAGGATTGGTGAAGTCCTTATCACTAACTGAGAAGTTAGGGGTGATCTTCACTTTGTCCTCGCCGGTGATCCAGTCAGCATCGGAGGTACTTTCCTTAGGACGGATCTTATACTTGACGGTATATTCTCCTATAGGAGCTCCAGGCTTCACGACGATCTTACCAGTGGCAGGATCGAGGCTAATCTTACCGTCAGGAGCTGGTCCTGAAGGATCCACATTGCTTATCTCTATTTCCTCTATCTGTACCGTTTCGGGAGTAGCTCGCTCGTTGGAGGCTACGTTGTCGTTGCCCAATACACTCTGTTCGGATACCTTATCAGGTTGTCCTTCGAGCGGACGTTCTACAGAAATATTATCTTCTCCTGCGATCACATCCGTTACTCGGATGCGCACCTTGGCGATAGCACTCATTCTATCCTTATGAACTTCGTAGTAGAGTTCATAATTACCTACTGCAATACCTGGTTTTACAGTAATAAATCCATCTGTTCCAAGAACAATATTGTTGGTCACTTCGGCTATATTAGGCTCTGTTCTTAGCTTTTGTACCGTAATACCTTCTTTGCCTCTGAGGCCTACTTCTGTACCCAACTTATCGTTGTCCAAGACATTTATCGTAGAGGTGCCTCCTGCGGTTCCTACCTTATATTCAGGGTCATCCACCGCTTCAAGGTCTTGGTTCGGATTGACCTTCACAACAATCTGTTTCGACTGACAAGTAGGAGGCGTTTGCCTATCGCAGACCTGTATTTGGAAAGGATAATCACCAGCAGGCACATTGCCTGGGACAGTAATTTCTCCTGTATTAGGATTGATAGAAGGCACTGGCGAACCTGCTGGAGGGGTTACCGTGAGCGTTACCTCGCCTGCCTGAGGTCTTCTACCATTGACTCTCACATTATCCAAGATGTTTCCTGCAGGAGTAGGGTCATCAGATGGCCTTACTGGGATGCGATCGTCGGATAGTTCCACTTTGTTCTTCACCACTATAGTAACCGTCGCAGGAGCACTCACAGGACTGGGACGTCCCTTAGGCTGGATGGTATAGGTCACTGTATAGGTACCTCCCTGTACATCGGCGGCTATTTTTACCTTACCAGTCACGGTATCCAAGAACACCTTATCCGGATCAGAAGCGGCGGTCTGTACAATATCCACTTGTGTGGTAGTAGGGCCATTGGTACCATCAAAAGCATCGTTGGAGAGGACATTCACCTCACGACGATTGTTATCCTTCACCGTAGTGGCTGTCGCTGACCACTGCACCGTATAATTATCGTCATTGGCAGCGATATCTTCTTCCAAGACCACGACCTTGACAGTTGCCGTTTGGCAGTTGGTCGTATTCTTCTGACATACCTTATAGGTGATGGTATGCTCACCAGGAGCCGCATTGGCAGGTACCTTGATCTTACCATTTTCTACGGTTGCACCACTGCCATCGGCATCCTCTATCTCAAGGGTCACCGTATCGGTTGTGACAGGGTCACCATTTAGGGTATCGTTGGAGAGGACATCTACCTCACCTCCTACTTTAGTTACCCGAGCGGTATTGTCCGGATTGAGGACAAGCTCGCCTAAGCTGGTAATCTTCTGTGTCTTGGTTTGGCAATTGTCTGTTTGCCCTTTTTCACATACCTTATAGGTAATGGTATGTTCCCCTGGGGTAACCCTCGCAGGGATACGAATCTTACCATCGGAATCTATCGTAGCTCCCGTTCCGTCAGGATTGGTAATAGTGATATCCACGTTGGAGGTATTGGCTGCTCCTCCATTGACACGGTCATTGGTTAGCACATCCACGGTACCTCCTGTGTGAGGGATGGTTGCCGGATCATCGTCATTGAGCTGGATACGCGCAGGGATGGATACCTTCACCGTCTTGGTCTGGCAATTAGTCGTATTCTTCTGACACACCTTATAGGTAATGGTATGCTCACCAGGGGTGACATCATCGCCAGGGGCCGGTACTTTGATCTTGCCATTGTCTATCGTAGCATGGGTACCATCGGCATCAGTAATTTCGATGCTTACCGTATCGGTTGTGACAGGGGTTCCACTTAGGATATCATTGCTTAGGACATCCACTTGACCTCCAGTCTTAGGGATACGAGCCGTATCATCGTCATTGAGAACAAGCTCGCCTAAGCTGGTAATCTTGAGTGTCTTGGTTTGGCAATTGTCTGTTTGCCCTTTTTCACATACCTTATAAGTAATGGTATGTTCCCCTGGGGATACTCCTTCAGGAATACGGATCTTGCCATCAGGATCTATATCAGCTCCTGTATTACCATCGTTGGTAATGGCGATATCCACATTACCACGATTGGCAGATCCTCCATTGACAGTATCGTTGGCCAACACATCCACAGCACCTCCTATATGAGGGATGGTTGCTGGGGCATCATCGGTTAGGGTGATGTTGGCAGGAACAGAAATCTTCACCTCTGCGGTTTGGCACTGAGAAGTTTGTCCTTTTTCACATACCTTATAGGTAATAGTATGCTCACCAGGAGCTACGTTATTAGGTATTATGATCTTGCCATCAGGGCCTATGGTGGCTCCGATACCTCTGTCATTATCGATAGTGATTTCCACATTATCGGTGGTAGCGGGCACCCCATTAAGGGTATCGTTGCCCAATACAGCTACCTCTCCACCTGTCTTAGGTACCCGAGCGGTATTATCGGGATTGAGCTGTAGATTGGAAGGGGTTACCTCTATCGTTGTGGTGATATCTTGGCAGGTCTGTGATTGCGGACTTGGGTGGTCACATAGCTTATAGACAATGGTATAAGTACCTGGAGCTGTACCCTGGGGCACCAATACCTTACCATTTGGCTCAATGGTTGGCGCCTGGGTACCTCCCGCTTGTGGGGAGGCAGGGGTTACGATTGTTATAGGAACCAAGTCTGCACTTTGGGCTGGAGTACCATTGAGCTTCACCTTATCTATCACATTGCCTATTTCAGCAGGGGTCGTTCCGGTAGCTGCTTTTCCACGGAAGACAGGCGTTTCCACCTCTATCCTATTGGTCACCGCTACAAAGACATGGCCTACTGGGGAGGCTGTGTTTCCTCTTTCCTTGATACGATAGCTAATATTGTATTCTCCAGCTGGGGTATTGGCGGGGATGAGTACCCGACCGGTGGTCACATCTACCTTGATATTGGAAGGATCCGGAAGGGCTTCTATCTCTACTATATCGGTATCCAAGAAGCCTGTACGAGTACCTAAGACATCATTATCCAACACATTGACAATCGCATTGCCACTGTCTCTAAGCTCGGTAGGTACGCTGCTCTTCTGTACCTTGTAAGGGACATCGGGAGAGCTGCTTTGTCGGTCGTCCTTCGCTTCTATATCATTAGGTGCTACATTTATAGTTACCGTCTGTCGCTTACAAGTACGTGCCTCTATATTTACCTGGTCACAAATCTCATAAGTAATAGGGTACGAACCTATCGGAGTTCCCTTAGGCACGAGTATCTTACCGGTTGTTGTATCTATATAAGGTACCGCAGGGCTTTGAGGAGTAGGAAGCGCAGGGGTAACTACGTTAATGGTAACTTCCCCAGCATTGGGTCGTTGGCCATTGATGGTCGTTGGTTCCAGTACATCACCTATTTCCCTTGGCGTATTATCTACCGCAGGCTTGGCGGGACTTAGGGTAGGGACTCCTACCACCATATTGTTCTTCACGGCTATGGTAACGGTGGCTTCATCCGTCTCGTTACCCAAGTTTATCTTATCCAAGAGCTTGTACTTAAATCTGTGCAAGCCTGCTGGTGTGTTGGCTGCCACGGTGACCTTACCACTATTATCGGTAGAGAGGTAGGGCGAAGTAGCTGTAGTTAGGATGGTTACTTGGTTGGTATTGAGTCCTACCATATCCCCAAGCTTGTCGTTGTCCAAGATGTTCGCTGCATTCGTACCATCCTTCTTCACTACTGTAGCGGTATTGGAAACCGTTACTGGAAGGAAAGTGTTGTCCTGACTATCATCATTCGCCTTGAATTCTTCTAAACCTATACGTACAACCGCTCGAACATCCTTGCAAAGCTGCGGTGTTGCTTGATCACAAAGCATATAAGAAAGCCAATAAGTACGATCAGGCGTATCTTTAGTGGTCTTGATCTCTCCTGTTGTCTCATCTATAGTGAGTGAAGCAGGAACCCCATAGGAAGGAATGTTCGTTATTGTGAGCTGGCCTGGAGCGGTCTGTAGCACTCCATTGTACTTCACCTGCCCTAAGGTAAAGATATTACCTATTACCTTAGTACTATTATCAGTAGGCTTCTTACTGCTCACCTCATAATGAGAAAGCCCTTCCAGCTTATTGTCAGTATCCACCACTACTTTTACAGTAGCAGCCTGAGAGAGGTTGTCGGTACCTTTTTCCTTAATCTTATAGGTCAAAGTATGTTCCCCTATACTCGCATTGGCTCCTACAGTGATGTAGCCTGTGTTTCTATCAATATGAACTTGACCATCTCCTGTCACCTCTACTATTTCCACCTGGGATGGGGTCACTGAGAGCCCTGCCAAGGTATCGTTGTCCAAGACACTCACTGGAGCTCCATCACCTATAATACGAGCTTCTGTGGCAGAGAAAGGTACTGTATAAACAGCATTGGTATAGTCATCTTCTTGGGCTTCGATCGTATTTTTGTCCACCACTACGGCAAGGGTTTGTGTCTTACAATGCTGGGCTTCACCCTGAGCGGCATCACATACTTGGTAGGTAAGGTTATAGGTACCATCGGGCACTGCTGGTGGGAGGATGACCTTACCGGTAAGCGGATCTATATAAGGTACGGCTGCTCCTGCTCTCTTAGGTGTGGCTGGAGTAGGTACTGTGATCATTACCTTGTCGAGCGTAGGTTGCTCGTCATTGATCTTCACCCCATTGAGTATATTGCCCAATTCCTTATCTCTACCTCGGGTAGAAGGGGTATTGGATGCTGGGATGGTGATTGGATTCACCTCTAAGTTGTTCTTGACTACGACCTTCACCTCCACTTCGTTGGAAGCAGTAGTTTGGCCTTGTTCGGTCAGCGTATATCGGAGGGTGTATACTCCTGCTGTAGTACCAGCAGCTACCTTGACAGTCGCTGTAGCTGGATCTATCGTAACTTTTTCTTCGTTATGGGTAGCGGTAAGGCTCACCTGTGCGAGCGTGGGGGCTACCCCATCAAGCTTATCGTTGGCCAAGAGGTTGAGGTTCGCACCATCCTTCTGTACCACTTGCTCGGTAGTGGCATAGCGGATTTCTGTATTGGAGAGGTCGGCCTCCGCCAAGAGAATACCCGCAGTTACCTTCACGGTTGCGGTGATTTCCCCACTGCAACTTTGTGGATTGGCCTTATCGCATACCTTATATTTAATAGTATAGTCACCCGCTGGCGTTCCTTGTGGGATAAGCACCTTGCCAGTGGCAGGATCTATCTTAGGCACTACGGAAGAGCCTGGACGTGGAGTGGCTGGGACAATATCCCTTATTACCACCTCGGTGATCGCTGGTACAGCAGGGTTGCCTGGGATACGTACAGGGGTCAGTGCATTACCTGCCTCGGTAGGGATGGCCGTCTTGGAAGGTTGGCCACTATAGGTTGGAGTACGCTCAAGCAGGCTTACCTCACTTGTAACCACCACGGTGATGGTCGCCTCATTAGAAAGGTTTTCAGTACCTTTTTCCTTGAGCTTGTACTTGAGCTGGTAAGTACCCGCAGCAGTACCCGCTGCCACTTTCACCTCTGCTGTGGTTCTATTGATACTTAGGCCGGTTAGGGTATTGGTAGGCTGTATCTCTACCTGTGCCAAAGTAGGGGCTGCACTGCCCAAGAGATCATTGGCCAAGATATTCAGTGCGGCACCTCCCACTCGTACATATTGATCGACTGTGGTGCTGCGTATAAGGACATCGTTGCTATCATCATTGGTAGCTACCAAGTTATTATCGGTTACCGTAAGAGTAAGGGTATGCGTCTTACAGATAGCGGCATGAGCGGCATCGCATACGGTATACCTTATAGGATAGGTATTAGCAGCGAGGGTGCCTCCTGGGATCTGAATCTTGCCATCAGGAGTTAGGGTAGCTCCTGTACCTGCTGGATCAGTAAGGGTCACCACCACATTGGTCGGATGTTGTGCCAATCCTCCATTGATACGGTCGTTTGCAAGGACATTGATAGTGCCTCCCGTATTGCGGGCTATGGTAGCGGTATCGTCCTGAGTATTGAGATGTACCAGCTTAATAGCCTTGGTAGCGGTCACCTTGCCACCGAAAAGGTCAGTAGTGGTAA
Organism: Capnocytophaga sp. oral taxon 863 str. F0517; assembly: GCF_000466425.1. Lineage (GTDB taxonomy): Bacteria > Bacteroidota > Bacteroidia > Flavobacteriales > Flavobacteriaceae > Capnocytophaga. The sequence goes on along the minus strand of NZ_KE992182.1, from coordinate 15,574 downwards.
AGGTTACCTCTATTTGATCTGTATTACAGAGGTTGCCAGGGCGTACAGCTGCAAAGTTGTTAGTGAGGCTCACTTCTCCACAAGGAGTGGAGGCCTGTGCGGTTGCCAACCAAGCATTCACTTGAGTATCAATATTAGTATCCTCACAGTTCAGCGCTAAGTCGGTAGCTGGCAATGTAATCACAGGGCGTTGGTCTCCTATAGCTACCTTGTAAGTCACCTGAGTACGAGGTGATTCGCATCCTGTGGCATTCACCTGACTTACATAATAGGTATAGGTAGTTGGCTGGGTCACTTGTCGCTGTACTTGTGGTGCAGCAGCTAAGGCGGTACCCCCTGCAAAGGCCTCATACCACTTGAGGGTATGTCCTGCCGCTGGGGTCACCAAGCCCGAGAGGTCGAAGGTTGTAGGCGCCTGGGTCGGACAAGCCACCTGAGTGTTGTCCACCACGGGTACAGCTACTGTATTAACCGTTAGCTGAGCCACACGAGAATATTGTTCTACATCGGCACCGCAAGTATCGCCATAGCTAAAGCGTACGCGGTAGTAGCGCTGGTGATCCGCTGCCTTGATATCATTAAGGGTCAGGGTCGCTGTACCCCCTGTCGCAGGAATGGTACCACTTACTCCCGAAGCAGCCACCGCAGTTGTCCAACTGCTTTCGAGCATAGGTGTCTCGGACTGTTGCCAAACATAGCTTAGGTCACCTGTGGTAGCTCCTGTAAGCTGTGCCGTAGCCGAGAGGGTCTCACCCGCCTGGCCGACACAAGCACTAAGGGCTTGGGGCTGCGCTGAGATATCAATCGCAGCGGGGCGCAACGATAGTGGACAAAGCTCTACGGTATAGCCATAAAGGCTTCTTCCTATATTATTGCGTACCTTCAATACAAGCTCTGTAAAGGGCTTTGAGGAAGTAACCAATACAGCCCCTTGGGTGAATTCCAGCATTTGTGGAACCCATGCTCTCTCTCCGTCTTCATCAAATGTCAGGCCCCAATTATTTCTATTTTCACAATTAGTAATAGAAGTAGTTAAGGTACCTCCGCAATTTACTGAAATTTTCACTCCATCTCCATCCGCTGGGTCTCTTATCATTCCTGATTCCCACACCTGTACCTGAGTAATGGGTTTGTCAAAGGTATAAATAATCTTTTGAGCCGCACGTCCTTCTTCTCTCTTATTCATAGCCGGATGACCATATAATACAGGATTATAGCAAAATCCATTTAGAGGATCATTCATTACAGGTACAAACTCATAACGCTCGGTTCCTATGATGCGACGGGTTACCTCTATGCCATTCATGGTTGCTTTGGCAAGGGCTTGGGTAGGGAACTGAGGGGTCGGGTGTTGGCTACAAGTAGCCCCGGCCGCGGCAGCCGCTGTGGTGGTCACCTCCGCCTTGTAGTGGATGCCTGTGAGGTCGCATAGGCCAGCCTTCTCCAACTTAGTAACATCCAAAACTACCGCATGGCTTACCCCTGTCTTGGTTACGGTAGCCACTCCCATAGCATTGAGGGTCAACTCTTCGGGCGCTCCCCCATCAAAGGTATAGGTAGCTTTTGCCCCCGGAGTACCCTTGATGGTATAGGTAAGGGTATTAGCTCCTGGATTCAAGATGGTGGGCGATACTCCTATATAGGTAAGGGTAGGCTTGTTCTTCAGTGTCACCCTGATCTCCTGGCGGGTTATACTTTCACAACCATCGGCATTGGTCGCTGCCACATAGTAAGACTTGGTTTCCAAGAGTGTCTCTGCCGAAAGTGGATTGCCTCCGGTGGCGGCATCATACCATACATAGTTATTGGCAGCTATATCGGAGAGCTTCTTGCCTTCCCCCACGCAGAACTCTTGTGGAGTGGTTAGTGTAGGGGGCGCCACCGCAGCGCTAAGGGTGATGGTCACTTGGGTACGCGGACTCTCACAACCATTCTCCACCTGGGAGATATAGTAGGTACGAGCCGTTAGCACATCAGTAGCAGCCAAAGCCGTACCTCCCATAGCAGCGGTGGTATACCATTTTAAGTTATTATAACCGGAGAATACTTCCGATACCTTAGTGCCTGTACAGACCCTTTGATTGGTGAGAATCGGTGCCATGGTAGGATTGGTTATCTCTACCGTCTCGGTAATCTCATCGGACTGGGTTACTAAGATATCATCGATAACGAAGTCATTACTTCCTTCTGAATTATTAGTATTAGTAAAGCGTAATTCCAATTCAGTGGCCTCTCCTGGATTAAAGGTATGAGTTACCTCCGTCCAGTCGTTATCATGAGCACGATTTTTTATTTCTTCTACTTTGACAGAAGCCGGAATCTCCGCTCCACTGGCTTTGTCTACAAAGACTGTACGTATATTGGCATTATAAGGATGATTATCTGGATTCAGGTTATAGCCATAGTACCTTAAGGTAACGGCCTTGTTCTTGGCTACCTTTAGAGTCTTTTTATAGAAAACCTGATTAGCATTAGCCCCATGGTTAATCGCCAAATAGCGTCCCTGGGCACCCAAGCCCGTATGGTCTTGAGGACTTATCCATCCCCAATTTTGGTTTTTAGTCAGGTTCTGCTTATTCGCTACTTGATAATGCCCTTCTGGTAAGATATCGGCCGGATAACCGATCAGGTGGTCTCGCCCTACAAAAGGTGGTGGTACCACATCGGTCGGCAGCAAATAAGGCTCTCCTGAGCGGAAGTCTTCCTTAAAGATAATATTAGGATTACCTTTTTTATAGGTAAGGGTATGAGTACCTATCGATACATTATTAAAAGTACCGGAGGACTGGAAGGTACCCCCGTCCAAGCTATAGGTATAGCCTGCGGGTAGCCCTGTGATCTCTATCTTACCGCTTTGGGTGGTACAGTCGTAAGTACCACTGAGCTTCACAGAGGAAGCTGGGACATTCACCGTTACAGGAAGTGTATTAGCACAGTTGGCCACAGGTTGGCTTACCCTTATATTATCCACAGCTACATCATTCCCTCCACCAGGTAACATACGCACTACGAAGAAAAGCTCGGTATGGCTTCCTGTATAACCAGTAACCTTCATAGGGTGCCAGTCATCACGACTGGTACATCTAGGTATATTAAACTGATAAGAGGTGAACAAAGGAGCGGTGCCCGCATCGGCATCTGCTTCAGTAGCAAATACCTGAAGCTGCATAGGCATTACCCAATTTGCCCCAAGTCCACCTGTATTATTATGAGCAATAGTGTTGTATACATAAGCAGAAAAATTCACTTGTGTATGAGGACGTACTGTTGCTTTTCGTTTGTAGATTACCGCCCGAGGATTGTCTACTACAGAATTATAACAGAGTACCCGTCCATTCGGATCACCATCCTTATCATTAGGATAGCGCCAATAATGAGGAGGATCCAACAAAGCATTTGTATAATCAATCACTCCTGGTCTACTTACACTGGCTACAGTATAGCAGGCATCTAAACCAAAATCACTGGTACGAGCTGCACCACTCCCATTATTGAGATACTGCTTGCCAGAGCCATCCAAGGGGGCAAAGTACACATTTGGATTGGCATAAGGACTACTAACTCCTTTAGCTGCTCCACCTTCATATTTACCAAAATCATCATAGAAGATAAGCTCTTCTTCCAAAGAAGGAGCAGTATAATTCACCTGTACCGTGTTAGCCCCCTCTGGCATGTTACGGATAAAGAAAGAATTGGAGGTCTCCCCATTATAGGTATAGCTATATTGGTAAGTAGGTTGGTTGTTCAGCAGATATACATTAGCCGCTGTAGCAGTAGGCTCTATCTGAGGGGTAAAGGTAGGGGTAGCAGGCTTGGCAGGAACGGTAATGGTCTTGGTAAGTACATTACTGCCTTGCTTGATACGTACGGTATGATTGCCTGCGGTAAGCCAGCCCTTGTTAGAGGTCTGCCAACCGGTACCAAAGTCGAATTGGTAGCCGGTACCTTCTACCTTAGCGGTTACCTCTGCCTTATCAGCATTAACACCTGTACCACAGCCAATAAGTTGGGTGAGTTGTAGGTCGGCTACAAGAGAAGAAGGCGTAAGAGGGGCAGTTGCTCTAAGAGTTTGGCTCTGACTAATCACTTGGGTACAAGCTCCTATTTTGACCTCTGTTACCTTCAGATAGGTATCGTCGGTAACGGTCTTGCTTTCGCTATAGTGTCCGCTAGCATTGAGGGTAGCCGTCTTGGCGGTTCCATCTACCTCATAACGGATTTCAGCATTAGGGGTACCTTGTATCGTATAGGTTACATTGGTTGGCGTACCTCGGTTGAAGGAAGTAGGGCTGAGTGTCACGGAGGTGATCTCTGCCTGATTGATCTTCAGGTCTACCTCCTGAGAATAAGCAGTAGCCGTTCCGGTAAACTTCGTTGGGTAAGTATAGGTATAGGCCACCCTTACCTTAGCATCGTGATAAGTGGCTGCAGAAAGTTGGGACGGGGTAAAGGTCTTCTCCCCTAAATTCGTCCCTGAATAGCGCATTCCTGGTACATTCTCCCAAGTACTGGAACCATTCTTTTTCACTTGAAGCTGGTAGGTCTCGATACCTCCGGTATAAGCTGAGTCTATTCCTAACTTCCCTTTGAAGACAGGAGTAGTACCTACACATACCTGTTGGCTCTGTAATACATTATATACAACTATATTAGCTACCCTTCGCAAATCCGGGCACAGCTCCATGAAGAAACCCGACTGATCGGTCGCCGATACTCGTATGGTCAGCTCCGTAAAGGGCTTATTTCCAGTAATTTTGATAGCCGCATCGGTAATCTTCATATCGTTCCCTGCTTGTGCTCCATTGGGCAGCAAGCTCACGATATTATTACAATCATAAGTCTTGCTTAGGGTAAAGCCCGCTCCTGCATTGGTCGCAAAGACCACCTGGTCGAGTTTCCCTCCAGGGTTACTCCCTCCGAAACCTATAAGGTAGATTTCGGCACTAGCCACCGGTTGGTCAAAAGTATACTTGACCGAAGTCGCTCCTTGTACCGGAGTACCGGTACTATTAGCCCCTAGATCATTCCCCATAAAGACCATTCCAGCCGGAGAGTTAGGTTGGTCACTACAATATTTGACCTTTCCTGCGGAGCTAAAAACCTGCGTACCATATATGGTACGAGTTACGTTCAAATTATTAATGCGCTTCTCTGTCACTCCGGCACCGCCGAAACCCTCAGAAGGCATACTCCCACAGCCTGGACTTTGCCCATAGGCTACAGAAGAAAATACAAGAGCCCAGGCGCACCATATTAGGTGCCCCCAGACTTTTTGCCATTGTTGGATACTTTTTATCATCTTAGAATCTCTTAGGATTTTCAAGTGCGCAAAATTAAACTATTTTTTTCTTAAAGTCAAGCCCCTAAAATGGATTTTATCAAAAGTTATTAACAACAATGGTCAATGGTTAATGATCAATGATCAATGGTTAATGGCGCAAATCAATAGTTAAAAGAATAAAGATGCGGGTATATAAACAAGTTGCAAATAACTCATTATTAATATTTTCCATTTACATCCCCCTAGCCCCCCTCAAGGGGGGAATAGGACACCGCTGAACTATCATGCTGATATTCAGCATATTTAAGTGTGATTGTTCAATATTCTACTTGATACCACTCTGTGATTCCCCCCTTGAGGGGGGCTAGGGGGATGTAGAAAAAAATATTCTGAATATCAATGGATTACTGTGTAAAGTGTATTATTTTAACTATTGATTCGCATTAGTAGTCAATGACTAATGGCGCAAATCAATAGTTAAAAGAATAAAGGCATAGGTATCAAATAAAAAGATAAAAAGTAAAAGGTAAAACTTTTACTTTTTATCTTTTTATTAGTCACTAATGGTTAGTCACTCGTCACTAATCGTTCACTATTTATAGAGTACTTTCTTCACGGCATTGATCACATCCTGAGCGTTGGGCAACCACTCTTGTAGGAGGGCTGGAGAGTAAGGCGCAGGAGTATCGGCAGTGGTGATACGTTGGATAGGCGCATCTAAGTAGTCGAAGATATGTTCTTGTACTTGGTAAGTGATTTCAGAAGATACAGAACCAAAAGGCCAAGCTTCTTCGAGGATCACCAAGCGATTGGTTTTCTTCACTGAAGTAAAGATAGCTTCCCAGTCCATAGGGCGAACAGTACGAATATCGATGATCTCACACTCTATCCCTTCTTTGGCAAGAGTTTCAGCAGCTGCAAGAGCTTCTTTGATAATCTTTCCGAAAGAAACGATAGTTACATCCTTACCAGCACGCTTGATATCGGCTACTCCTAGTGGAATGGTGTATTCCTCTTCAGGTACTTCGCCTTTGTCGCCATACATCTGTTCAGATTCCATAAAGATAACTGGATCGTTGTCACGGATAGCTGATTTGAGCAATCCCTTGGCATCGTAAGGAGTAGAAGGTACTACCACCTTAAGACCTGGACAGTTGGCAAACCAGTTCTCAAAAGCCTGAGAGTGGGTTGCTCCCAATTGCCCTGCTGAGGCAGTAGGTCCACGGAATACGATTGGAATATTGATCTGTCCACCGGACATTTGGCGCATCTTAGCCGCATTGGAGATAATCTGGTCCATGGCCACCAAAGAGAAGTTGAAGGTCATAAACTCAATGATAGGACGGCAGCCATTCATAGCCGAACCCACTCCAATACCAGAGAATCCACTCTCTGCAATAGGAGTATCTATAATACGCTTAGGACCAAACTCGTCCAGCATGCCTTTGGAAGCCTTGTAAGCACCGTTGTACTCGGCTACTTCCTCTCCCATTAGGTAAATAGAGGGATCACGACGCATCTCCTCACTCATCGCCTCACATACGGCTTCTCTGAATTGTATTGTTCTCATTTATTTTAGTTTTTAGTTGTTAGTGATCGTGCTGGGTAATTAGTCACTTTTCACTTTTACTTAATCAGTTGCAAAATTACGTATTTTTTTATTTTACACAAAATCAACTATCAACTTTGTGATAAAATTGATTTGTTCTTCGTCCAACTCAGTGTGCATAGGTAGCGATAATACCTCCTGTACTAACTGATTCGTAACAGGGAAGTCTACTTCCTTATAGCGAGGATCTAAATAGGCTTTCTGCTGGTGGAGCGGTATCGGGTAGTAAATCCCAAAAGGTACCCCCTGTGCGGCTAAGTGCTCGGCCAAGGCATCGCGCTTGCCATTGGTGATACGGATGGTATATTGGTGGAACACATGGGCGGTGTCCCCTTCGGGTATCTCTGGGGTGATGATATGTGGATTAACGGCCAGCCTCTGGGAATACATACGAGCGAAGCTGCGGCGCTTCTTATTATAGGTATCCAAGTGAGGGAGCTTGGCACGCAGTACGCAAGCCTGTAGGGAGTCCAAACGCGAATTGACCCCTACTACATCGTGGTGGTAGCGAACATACATCCCGTGGTTGACAATCCCACGTAGGGTATGTGCCAGTGCATCATCATTGGTAAAGATCGCTCCCCCATCGCCATAACAACCCAAGTTCTTGGACGGAAAGAAACTCGTGGCACCCACCTGAGCGATAGTGCCCAGCTTTTGCTTATGGCCATCACTCCAAGTATAATCAGCCCCTATCCCTTGGGCATTATCCTCTATGACAAAAAGGTTATGCTCCTTGGCCAGCTGCATAATCGCCTCCATATTCGCCGGACGACCGTAGAGATGTACCGGTACGATAGCCTTGGTCTTAGGGGTAATAGCCCTCTTGATTGCCTCTATATCTATATTAAAGGTATCCGCCTCTACATCTACCAACACAGGGGTCAATCCCAAAAGAGCGATCACCTCCACCGTAGCGGCAAAGGTAAAGTCGGCCGTGATTACCTCATCACCAGGCTTAAGGCCTAAGCCCATCATCGCTATTTGCAGTGCATCGGTACCATTGGCACAAGGAATCACATGTTTTACCTGTAAGTACTGTTCCAATTCCTTTTGGAAAGCCTGCACCTGAGGTCCATTGATAAAGGATGCGGAAGAAAGCACCTCCTCAAAGGACTGCTGTATCTGCACTTTCAAAGGCTCATATTGCCCTTGCAAATCCACCATTTGAATTTTCTTCATGGTCTTGCTTGTTTTTCGCCCGCAAAGATACGAAATAATGATTAATGATTAATGATTAATGATTAATTTTTTTATCTAATATATTTTAACTATTGATCCCTACCTTATTATATACCATTAAAGAAAATCATTCAACTAGACCATTTTTTAACTACTAACCTCTAATACCTCTTTCTTTAACTCTTAAAACAAAGTTAAACTAAAAACTTAGACCGAATTAAAATAATATCTTTGCCCACCGAAAACTATAATAGATGAAATATCTGATTTTTAGCTTCTTAAGTCTCTTTTCTGCTACTTTGTACAGCCAACAGCAGCTTGTATCCGGGCTCGTCCAAGACGAGCGAAAGGAACCGCTTCTGGGCGTGAGTGTAGTAGATAAAAACTCTAAAAAATGGGCTATTACCGACGAAAATGGGAAGTTTTCCCTCCCTTTTCAAAAAGAATATGAATTGGAGATTCAGTTCTTAGGAATGGAAAAACGCATAATCAAGGGAAGCGACCCCTCCCTTGTCATCACCCTAAAAGAGGAATCCCTAACCCTAAAAGAGGTAGTGGTAACGGCCGATAAAGTCAAGGACAAAACCAGTTCGGCTATCACGCTCGACAAATATGCCATCTCCCAATTCCAATCCTTCTCCCTCTCCGATGTGCTCCAGCAGCTCCCCGGCCAGGCAATCAAGAATATTGCCTTGGAATCCCCCAAGGACATCCAATTGCGGACGGCTATTTCTTCCCAAAATAATGCTTTCGGAGTGGGCTTTATCATGGACGACATGTATATCTCCAATGATGAGAATATGCAATCCTATGCCTTTACCCAAAAAGGAGGAAACAACAAAGCGGCTTTCTCGCATATCAATAGCTCTATTGACTTGCGTAGCATCCCTTCCTCTAATATAGAAAAGGTGGAGGTCATCAGTGGTATAGCCGATGCCAAATACGGCAATGCTACCTCTGGACTTATTATTGTAGAGCGCAAAGCGGGGGTCTCTCCCCTACAACTCTCCGCCTCTATGGTGGGGGGAGGTAACAGTCTTAGTGCGATAAAGGGCTTCAGACTACCTGGGAACTGGGGGAACCTAAGCCTCTCCTTGGATTACCTGAACTCCAACAGTGACCCTCGCAACGACCTAATGTCCTTCAACCGTATCACTGCCACTGGAATATGGAGTACCTTCAGCCCTTCCCAACGCCTGAAAAATACGCTGACCCTCTCGGCCAGAAGTAACTTAGATGGTAGCAAACAGAACAAAGAATTGGAAGAGGCCTTCCGCAACGGCTCTTCCAAAAAAGAATATGGTTATACGATAAGCAATCGCACCACCCTACAGCTCCAAAGCCCTTGGATTGATCAGCTGACCAGCTCCCTGAGCTTCGCCCATACCCGTACCGACTCTACCAAGGAATACTATGTCAATGGAATTGGCAATGTAGTCCCCTTAGCCGACCGTACCTCCTTCCATCAGGGTGCCTATACCCCTGTCTCCTATATGTCCCGAGAACGTACCATAGGCGAACCCATCAATGGCTCCCTAAGCCTGACCGCTTCCAAAGACCTCTTCCATCATAACTTCCGACATCTATTATCAGCAGGAACAGGCCTGACTTATAGTGATAATATAGGCGAGGGAAAGATCTTTGATTCCGCTTCAGCCTCTACCCTCACCACACTAAGCCCTAACCGAGGAGGTACCGATAGCCAGCAGGGGGTACGCCCACTGAACTTTAACCGCTATGTGATCGCCAACAAGCTCTTCCACTTCTATGTACAGGACAATATTACCTATACCTTCAATGATCGAAAATCCTTAGCTGCCAATATTGGGCTAAGATATGAAAACCAAAATGGCTTTTCCTCCCTCAGTCCACGTGTCAATACCGCCCTGACCCTCTCCCCTACCCTGAAATTCAGAGCAGGAGCGGGGCTGGCAACCAAGGCGCCTTCCCTGCAAAACCGCTTCCCTGGCAATGTCTTTTTTGATATCTTAGTCAAAGACCTTCGCACACGCGACTATGCCGTCAATTATATACAAACCTATGTCATAGAACGCCCCGAAGTGGCCCTCAAGCCGGCTAAAGCATGGAAATATGAAGCAGGAGCAGACCTTACACTGCCTTTTGCACGGCTAAACCTTACCGGTTTTCTCAACTATAACTATGATAGCTTCGAGAATACCCCTTACTTAGGGCTCTATCCGATCCCTGAGCTAAGCTTTACCCCCAATCCGAACCCTTCCCTACCGCCCTCCTATACCATTACCCGCTATAAGGATATGATTTTGGAGTACCAAACCTCGGGAAATACAGGAAAAAGTAAGGATACAGGGGTAGAACTGATGATGCACTTTAACAAAATTGAGGCCATCAATACCCAATTCACCCTATCGGGAAGCTATACCTATTCGGAGTCCGATAGTACGCTACCCAATCAGGTAGCCAATACCAACTTAGCCGACACCGAACACCGATATATCCTATACCCCAGAGACCTTATCAGTGCTGATAAGCTTAGCCTACGCCTAACGGCTACCTACCACCTTTCTTTCATAGGACTGCTGACGTCCCTTACTATAGAACAATTTACCTTTAGCACTCAGTTTGCTTCCGTTAAGGAACGCTATCCCTTAGGCTATCTCAATGGACAGTTGCAACACATCCCTATCCCTGAGAGCGAGCGAAGCAGCAGCCGTTACCAAGCGCTCCATAGGGTGATAGGTACTGCCGGACAAGATAGGCGTACTCCCATATATCATAATTTCCATTTGCGTATAACCAAGGAGTTACAAAATGGACTCTCTCTGTCCTTCTATATCAACAATGTAGCCAATTACCACCCTAAGGTAGTGATTGCAGGCTCTGAAACTCGTATGAACGAAGCTATTTCCTTTGGAGCCACCGCTACTTTCAAGTTTGGAAAGCTATAATTCTAGTGACTAACAACTAAAAACTAAAAACTAAATATACTTTTTATGAAAAGAATTGTTTTACTTTTAGCCTGCGTTGCATTACTCAATGCTTGTCGCAAGGACGATGATGGTTTTGATGGCAAAGGTCAAGGCCAAGAAGTGTCCCGTATCGCCTACACGGTAGAGACTACCTATGGGGACAAATTTAACAACCTCAAAGCCGCTGGTGTAGTGGTAAAGCTCACCGATACCTCCACCGGTCAGCAGTACGAGGCTACTACCTCCGACGAAGGGAAAGCAACCCTACAGCTACTGCCTGGCACCTATAACATTGAGGTCACCAAATCCCTTACCAAAGAACAAAGCAATACCCTTTTTGGCTTTGACAATGAGGCCAATTTCGCTGCCTCCAAACAAGGCCTAACTATCTCCAAAGAAGCTAATGCCATTACCTTCAAAATGAGTACTTCCCGTATGGGCGACCTCGTTATCAAACAGATCTATTATACTGGCTCTGATACAAGAACTGCTGCTAACTACAATGACCAATTCTTTGAGGTACATAACAATTCCTCTGACACCATTTACTTGGATGGTATCTATTTTGCCAAACTGAAGGTATCAACCGATACTAAATCCTACAAAGGCCAAAAAGGCTATGATGCTGAAGGAAAGTATGATTGGAGCCAAACGCAAGGTTTAGAAGGCTTAGGTGAGAAGGCCAATACAGATTATGTATATGCCAAAACTGTCATCGCCTTCCCTGGTAACGGTAAAGAGTATCCTTTAGCTCCTGGTAAGTCCAAAATCGTCGCAATCTCCGCTCGTAATCATAAAGAGCCTTTACCTGGAAAAAGGCCTGTAATAAAACCTGAACTGACCATAGACCTAAGTCGTTCCCACTTTGAGGTATATTTAGATGCAACCCAGTCCTCAAGCGGAAGAACTTTAGACACTGATAACCCTGCGGTTCCCAATATGGTTATACTCCATAAAAGTGGTGGACAAGACTTCCTTTTAGATCCCCATGGTCGAGAAGCCTATATCCTCTTCAGGGACACCCAAGAGAACTTCAATACTTATAGAAAAGTGCCTCTACCCTCTGTAAACTCTGATAATCTCAACAAAGCACCTAAACATGTTCAGATTCCTATAAATAAAATCATTGATGGAGTCAATGCCCAACATGACAATGTAAACAAATCTTTCCCTCACAGCCTACCTGATAGCATAGATGCTGGAGAACTCAAGGCTAATAGCTTCTACTCTTCTGAAGTATTTATCCGTAAGGTGAAAGATACTCGAAATGGTATCACCCGCTATCAGGATACCAACAACTCTTCTAATGACTTCGATAGAAAAGAAAATGTATTTGACCTAAGTGCTTTAGATTAATTATTGTTGTTATTATATGAATGAGTATCCTTTTTGGGTACTCATTCTTTCCATTTTTACTATGAAAAGACTTATTTTTCCCTTATGCGGGCTGTTTTCGGCTACTTTCTATGGGCAAATCGCCCCGGATACTTATATGTTTGAGGAGATGTATGCCCTTTACGAGGCTTCGCCTATCTTTCTTTCGGAGGCACCCGTGGACAACTTTACCTTCAGTACCCTATACCTTCACCACAAGGAAGGAGACCTACACCTCGCCCAAGAAGCTAAAGAACAAACTGACTTTGGCTTGCGCTCCTATGGTTTTTACCAACATAAGCGTATCAACTTCTTTGGAAAGATCAACCTGCAACGTATCTATCAGAAAGACAAAGCTTGGACACTCTCAGAAGAAGAGGTACAGCCCAACGGCCTTATGCCTGACCCGCACTACTTTGCGGTAAGTCGCCCTGCCCCTTGGGTAAACCAGCAGTACCATATCTTCGGGGGAGCAGGGATCCCCATTTACAAACAACTATGGGATATGACCCTCTCTACTCGTATCAATTATGAAGAAAAATTCAGAGAAAACTACGACCCAAGACCTAAAACTAACCATAATGAACTCTATTTTGCTGCACAAACAGCCTTTCGACTGCTTGACAAACACAAAATAGCCCTCTCCGGTGAATATGGATACAACAAAGCCAGCAATAAAATAAAATTCTCTGACCAAGAAGGACAAACCCCCAACAATTTTACCAAATACAACCGCTGGCAACTTGGATTAGGTACCTCCCAACTCCCTCCGAATTCCCATTATAGGCGCAATAATGACTATTATGGCTTTGCCCTTGGTTATCATTTTACCACTGACAAGCACAAACTTTTAGCAGAAGGTAGCTATCGCAATACCCTCACCCATACTTATCGCAATGACAATGATAGCGAGTTTGACGAAGATATTTTAGCCCGTCTCTATGAGGACACTTTTTTAGCTAAAATACATTATATCAATCAGTTAAAAAAAGAACAACTCCTTAGTCTGTCACTTATAGCCTCCGACAAGCAAGCCACTAACCGCCTTATGCAGCGACAGGGGCGCAACTATCGCTCCTATCAAGAGGACATCGCCTTCTCTGCCAACCTATTAAAGCAGCTTGGAGAAACCCACCGAGAGTTGGCCTTAGAGGCTGTCTACCAAGGGGCTTACCAAAAAGATGTAACCGCGAAAACGCTCACGGATCATTCCTCCCTTGCCCTCTCGCTATTTTGGGCAAAGGGCTATGAGCTAGACCACTTTGTACTTCGCCCCTCACTAAAGGCAAGCCTTATCAGCCCATTGTACAACAAGCTCATCAATGAAAATGAAGACTACCACAAGGCTTATAATCCGGACGATTATGCTGCTCGTACCCTGCGCCTCTTCTACCAAGAGGTGATCTATCCCGACTATGCGTATTTTGACAGTACCCGTTACCTGCTCGATTTAGGAATCGATTTGAAAAAACGCCTCTCTAAGGGTACCCAGCTCATCACTAGCCTCCATTCCACCTATCATACTGCCTTCAAAGGAGTAGAACGCTATGGAGCTACTATTTCTATCTCTTTATTAAAATAAAAAACTAACGACAACAACCATGAAAAAAACACTTATCTTATGCCTGCTTACAGGTACTTTTTTCTCCTTTACCCGACTGAAAGAGCACCTATACGAACCCCAATACATCGCCCAGCTCAGAGAAGCCTATAGCAGTGGAGATCCCAACAAATGGGAAGCCCCCCATTTGGACGAAGGCGTCAAGGCTCGTTATATAGAAATTGGCTCCTTGCCTAAAAGCTCTTTCCCTGAGAGTAACCCTTATTCCGAAGCTAAAAAAGAATTGGGCAAGCTCCTTTTCTTTGATCCCCGCCTCTCGAAATCCAAACAAATCTCCTGTGCCAACTGCCACGACCCCGAATTGGGCTGGGCAGACGGACGTAGTCTTTCCTTTGGCCACGATCGCAAAAATGGCGTGAGAAACTCCCCCTCTATATTTAATATGGCCTACCATACCACCTTTTTCTGGGATGGGAGGGCAAGCACATTGGAGTCGCAGGCTATGTTCCCTCTTACCGATCCTGTAGAGATGGCCTCCCATGAGGTGGTAGCCGTAAAGCATATCAAGCGAATCAAGGGCTATCGTCCCTTCTTCAAGGAAGCCTACGCAGACGAAAACATTACCTTATCTCGTATCTTTGATGCCATTGCAACCTATGAGCGTACCATCGTCAGTGGCAAGAGCAAGTTCGACCGCTTTATCTCTGGAGAGAAAGACCTCTTCACCGATGAGGAAGTCTTAGGATTACATCTGTTTCGCACCAAAGCACGCTGTGTAAATTGCCACTTCTCTCCCCTATTCTCTGACCAACAGTTCCATAACTTAGGGATGTCCTACTATGGCCGCAAATATGAAGACTTAGGCCGCTACAAAATCAGCAAAGACAAGGCGGATGTCGGTAGCTTCAAGACAGCCTCCCTCCGTGAGGTAGGTCGTACCGCCCCCTATATGCACAACGGCCTGATAGCTACTTTGGACGAGGTTATCCAAATGTACGATGCAGGTATGCCTCGCCCCAAACCCAGAAAGGATCAGGAAAATGACCCTCTGTTCCCCACTACCGACCCCTTGCTCCAGAAGCTCTCTCTTTCCAAAGAAGAACGGGCTGCCCTCAAGGCTTTTCTACTTACCCTTAGCTCTCCTTTCAAACGTGAGCGCATCCCACAATTACCATAAACTAAAAACTAAAGGGTTATAGCAAAATCCTATAACCCTTTAGTGCAAAAAATCCCCTTATTCCTTTAATTTACATAGAGAAATCCTTTCTTTAGCTCTCTTTCTCCATGATGGGTGTAGTACATGATATAGAAGTACGTACCTGAAGGGAGGCGTTGGCCACTACCTATTACGTTACTTACATTGGCATAACCATGGAATAGGTCTCCACTTTCCTGATAATGAGTACTTTGATAGACTATTAAGCCCATCTGGTTAAAGATAAGCAGCTCTATAGAGGTATTAGGATCGGTATTTTCTACTTTAAAATAGTTTTCCCCATCTATAGAAACAGCATTATAGACTACTAACTCCGGCTCTTCCCACTTAGAAGTAGGAGGGGTAGGTTCCGGTGTAGGTACTGGAGCTGGTTCCGGCTTGGGGGCAGGTTTTGGCTCCGGTG
>NZ_KE992181.1:8896-35879 GCF_000466425.1 Capnocytophaga sp. oral taxon 863 str. F0517 | reverse complement strand
AAAACTAAAAACTAAAAACTAAAAACTAAAAACTTTTTTGTATTTTTGCGCCCTAAAAAAAATGATATGACAGCTATTAGAAACATAGCCATTATTGCGCATGTTGACCACGGAAAGACAACCTTAGTAGATAAAATCTTACATCACTGCGCGCTCTTTCGCGACAATCAAGAAACGGGCGAATTGATCTTGGATAACAATGATTTGGAGCGCGAACGCGGGATCACGATTCTCTCTAAGAATGTTTCAGTCAATTACAAGGGGACAAAAATCAATATTATAGACACTCCCGGCCACGCCGACTTCGGTGGAGAGGTGGAGCGTGTGCTCAATATGGCCGATGGGGTACTTCTTTTGGTGGATGCCTTCGAGGGGCCTATGCCTCAGACTCGTTTCGTTCTTCAGAAGGCTATCGAAATGAGACTCAAACCTATTGTGGTGATCAACAAGGTAGATAAGGAAAACTGTACTCCCGAGGAGGTACATGAGGCGGTATTCGACCTTATGTTCGAGCTCGGTGCCGAGGACTGGCAGCTGGATTTCCCTACCGTATATGGTTCTGCCAAGCAAAACTGGATGTCCGATGACTGGCGCAAGCCTACCACTTCTCTCGAACCGCTTTTGGATATGGTAGTGGAACACATTCCTGCCCCAGTGGTGACCCAAGGAAGTCTCCAAATGCTTATTACTTCCTTAGACTATTCTACCTTTACCGGACGTATCGCCATCGGGCGCTTACACCGCGGTACCCTCGAGGCAGGGATGAATGTCTCTTTGGTAAAGCGCGATGGCTCTATCGTAAAGTCTAAAATACGCGAACTCCATATCTTTGACGGCCTAGGGCGTAAGAAAGTGGAAGAGGTACAGGCCGGAGACATCTGTGCCATTGCCGGTCTTGAAGGATTCGATATTGGGGATACCATTGCCGATTTCGAAAACCCTGAAGCCCTGCCTACCATCGCTATCGATGAGCCTACCATGAGTATGCTCTTTACCATCAACGACTCGCCTTTCTTCGGCAAGGATGGGAAATTTGTAACCTCCCGACATATTAAGGAACGCCTTGAGCGCGAATTGGAAAAGAACCTCGCCCTAAGGGTGGAGCCTACCGATAGTGCTGATAAGTTTGTAGTCTATGGCCGAGGCGTACTGCACCTCTCTGTCCTTATCGAGACTATGCGTCGTGAGGGCTACGAACTACAAATAGGTCAGCCCCAGGTAATTATTAAGGAAATCAATGGAGTGAAGTGCGAACCTGTAGAGGAGCTTACTATAGACCTACCGGAGAATGTGAGCGGAAAGGCGGTCGATTTTGTTACCCTCCGCAAAGGGGAAATGCTTAGTATGGAGCCTAAGGGGGATCGCATGGTGATCAAGTTCCTCATTCCTTCTCGCGGGATCATTGGGCTAAGAAATCAAATCCTAACGGCAACTGCCGGAGAGGCGATTATGCACCACCGCTTCTTGGAGTTTCAGCCCTTCAAAGGGGAAATACCAGGGCGTATCAACGGATCGCTCATCTCTATGGAGCAAGGTACTGCCATTCCTTATTCCTTGGATAAGCTCCAGGACAGAGGGCGCTTCTTTATCTTCCCAGGAGAGGATATCTATACCGGACAGGTAATCGGAGAAAACTCCCGTAGTGGGGATATGGTGGTCAATGTAACCAAAACCAAAAAACTCACCAACGTACGTGCTGCCGGATCTGATGAGAAGGTGAAACTCGCTCCGCCTATCAAGTTTTCCCTCGAAGAAGCCCTCGAATACATCCAAAAAGACGAATATGTAGAGGTAACCCCTAAGAATATGCGTCTTAGAAAAATTTATTTGGATGAAAACGAACGCAAACGCCACGAGAAAGAGTTTAAATAGTGACTAATGACTAGTGACTAACATAGATAACTCAAAATTCAGAACTCACAGCCCAAAACTACAATGAAGACAACAGCGCAACGTTGGTATATAAAATTCCTACAATGGAAAACACAATACCTCACCCATAAGCAGTTTATACTGCTGCTTTGTGGGTTGGTAGGGGTCGCTACGGGCTTTGCGGCCTTAGCGATGCGCTCGCTCACACACTTCATTGAGGCGGTTTTGGTGGGGAATATCATCCGCTATATCAACTATGGATTTTATGTAGTTTTTCCAGCGGTAGGTTTTCTCTTGGTTTATCTAGTAAAGAAATATATAATCCGTAAGGAAGTCAGTCACGGGATTCCCTCCATCCTCTATGCGGTGGCCAAGCAGAAAGGGATAATGAAGCGTTTCCAGTCCTATGGCAGCTTGCTAACAGCCCCTATTACCATCGGTTTTGGAGGTTCGGTAGGGCTGGAAGGACCTATGGTGGTCACCGGAGCAGGCATTAGCTCCCAGATAGCGCGCCTGTTCCATATCAACCAGTCCGATCGCATGTTGCTACTGGCCTGTGCTTGTGCAGCGGCTTTGGCAGCGATTTTTAAGGTGCCACTGGCGGGTATTCTTTTTGCGATAGAGGTTTTCGGCTTAGACCTGACCCTCTCATCGCTGTTGCCCCTCTTTTTAGCTTCCCTCTCGGGAGTGCTGACCTCCTATTTGTTCTTTGGCAACGCAGCCCTATTGCCTATTCAGGTCAGTGCGAGCTTTCTGATGCGCAATATTCCTTTCTATCTGCTTTTGGGAGTGGTAGGTGGCTTTATGTCGGCCTACTTCACCTTTGTCTATGAGCGGGTCAATCGGTTTTTTGCACAGTTTTCGGCCCCCTATATGCGTATTCTGATAGGAGGCGCTATTTTAGGTTTGCTAGTTTTTCTGATGCCTCCCCTCTATGGAGAAGGACATGAGGTAATCAACCACCTCAAGGAAGGCCACCCGGAACTTTCCTTGGGCGACAATATCTTTGGTTGGGACTTGCAGAATCCTTGGATTATCATCCTGCTCTTGGCAGGCTTGGCTTTCTCCAAGGTAGTGGCCACCTCGGTCACTTTTGGAGCCGGTGGGGTAGGAGGTATTTTCTCCCCTATGCTTTTTATGGGAGGGGTGATGGGCAATTGTTTTGCTCGTATAATCAACCAGATAGAATGGCTCTCGCATAAGTTGCCTTTGGCTAACTTTACCTTAGTGGGGATGACTGCCCTGATGACTGGAGTACTCCATGCACCACTGACCGCTATCTTCCTCATCGCAGAGGTAACCGGGGGCTATGCGCTCTTTGTGCCTGCGATGGTCACGGCGGTGGTGTCTTTCTCTATTGCAAAGTACTTTAACAAATATTCCATCTATACCATGGAGCTGGGGCGCAAAGGAGAATTGGTCAATCAGGACAAAGACCAAGCCATCCTAACCCTTATGGATATGGGGCAGGTGATAGAGACCAATTTCATCCCCGTCTATATCGATATGAACCTCAAGGGAGTGGTCTATCAGGCCGTTAGAGAGTCTTCCCGCAATATCTTTCCTGTATTGGATAGAGAAAAAGGTAGTTTGGAAGGGGTCATCCTTCTGGATGATATTCGCCACCTGATCTTTGAGAAAGAACTCTATGAAAAGATCTCCGTCTTGGAGATGATGCAGCCACCTCCCGCCCTGATTCACATGGGCGAGGATACCATGAACCAAGTGATGGACAAATTTCAAAATACAGGGGCTTGGAACCTACCCGTGGTCAAGGAGGGGAAATACATTGGCTTTATCTCCAAATCCAAACTCCTAACCGTATATAGGAGAAAACTGATTTACTTTAGTAACAACAGATAATTGTCAATTGTCAATTGTCAATTATTCAAAGTTTGTAACTACTCAGTACTTTGGCTTGTACCAACAAGGGAAATAACAATTAACAATTGATAATTAACAATTGATATTATGATTGCCATACAAGGAACAATTGCTTCATTCCACCATCAAGCCGCTTTGGACTACTTCGGTAAGGGAATAGCCATCTTAGAATGTCGCTCTTTCGATGCGGTGGTCAAGGCTGTCCTTAGTGGAGCAGCCCAGTATGGACTGATGGCTATCGAAAATAGTATCGCTGGAGCTATCTTGCCCAACTATGCACTAATTGACCGCAACAACCTCTATATAGCAGGAGAGTGCTATATGAACATTCAGCACCACCTCATGGCACTGCCAGGGCAGACCCTCGCTGATATTAAGGAGGTACATTCTCACTATATGGCGCTTTTGCAGTGCAAGGATTTCTTTGAGGACTATCCTCATATCAAGTTGGTAGAGGCTACCAATACTGCCCAAGCTGCCAAGGAGATACAACAAGGACAACTCAAGGCGGTTGCTGCCATTGCCTCCACTTCAGCAGCTGAGCTTTATGGCTTAGAGATCTTAGCCCAGGGCATACAGACCATCAAGCAGAATGCCACCCGCTTTGTAGTGCTTGCCCCAAAAGACCCTTATATCTCTAAGGAAGGGCTCAATAAGGCGACTCTTAAGTTCCAACTCTATGACCAAAGTGGAAGCCTGGCTACTGTACTGAATGTGCTGAGGGATTACCAAATCAATATGACCAAAATCCAATCCCTCCCAGTGATCGAAACCCCTTGGAAATATGCCTTTTTTGTAGAGGGTACTTTTCCTGACTATCAGCAATATAAGGAAGCGCTTCGCCTGCTGGAGGTCATGAGTGAAGACCTCAAGGTACTGGGGGAATACCAAAATAATTACAAGTGATAAGTGATAAGTGACAAGTGACAAATGACAAGTGACAAATGACAAGTCATAAAACTAATCACTAACCACTAACAACTAATCACTAACAACTGAGACTATGACAATTTTTACAGAAACCTACAAAGTGCGTAGCACCCAAGTGAATTTGAACAACCAATTAGGCCTCTATGGTGTATTGGGGATGTTGCAAGATATAGCCGCGGAACATGCCGCTTCCTTAGGTTTTGGCTATAAGGACTTGATCAAGCAGGGCTTTTTCTGGGCACTGATTCAGCAGAAACTTAAGATGTATGAGTGGCCTGAGTGGAACGAGCGGGTAACCATTCATACTTGGTCTTTGCCTGTTCAGGGGGTGCATGCCTTCCGCCAGTTCGAACTCTATGTAGGGGATCGTAAGATAGGAGAGAGTGCCTCCACTTGGATTACGATGGATATAGCCTCTCGCCGGCCTATTGATATGACCGACCGTCAAGACCTCTTTCACCCTCGCCGAGATGGAGGAATCCAGATGCAAACCGAACGTGTATTGCTGCCAGAGGAGATGATCCATGTGGGAGACTTCAAGGTGAGAGTGAGCGACTTGGATGTCAATTCCCATGTCAATAACGTGAAATATACCCAGTGGGCTTTGGATATGATGCGTGAGCAAGACCATCGCCAGTGGGTGATTCGAGAATATGATATCAACTTTCTCTCCGAGACCTTCCTTGGCGATACCATGCAGGGATACAAAAGCCATGCTCACTTCCTAAACCCTGAAAAAACCTTGGTAGAAACCTATCTCTGCGCCCAGAAAGAAGGAGGCACCAAGCCTGCCTTTATTGCTAAGTGGAAAGCAGAACTAATTAACAATTAAAAAAATGTACGACGTTATAGTAGTCGGTGGGGGGCATGCTGGCTGTGAAGCGGCTGCCGCCGCCGCTAATACAGGGGCCAAGACCCTCCTTATCACCATGCAACTCCAAAATGTGGCACAGATGTCCTGCAACCCTGCGGTAGGGGGCATCGCCAAGGGGCAGATCGTTCGTGAGATCGATGCCCTAGGGGGCTATATGGGTATTATTACCGACCAAACGGCCATTCAGTTCAAGATGCTCAACAAGTCCAAAGGCCCTGCCATGTGGAGTCCTCGCGCCCAAAGCGACCGCATGCGCTTCTCGGAGGCTTGGCGCTTGCAGCTCGAGCAGCTTCCTTTGCTTGATTTTCTTCAGGAGATGGTCACCGAGCTACTTATAGAAGCAGACAAGGTCACCGGGGTCAAGACCTCTTGGGGACGTACGATTCGCGCCAAGAGTGTGGTACTGACCAACGGTACTTTCCTCAATGGGGTATTGCATATTGGCCTGAAGACACTCGGAGGAGGTAGGGCAGGGGAGAAGGCAGCCACAGGTATCACCGAGTGCTTGGTCGCCCATGGGTTCGAGGCCGGTCGTATGAAAACAGGGACACCTCCGAGGGTGGATGGACGTTCTTTGGACTATTCCAAGATGACTTCCCAACCAGGGGATGAAAACCCTGAGAAATTCTCTTACTTACCACTAACGAAGCCTCTTGCGCATCAGCTGGATTGTTATATGACCTATACCAGCGAGCAGGTACATGATATATTGCGTACAGGTTTTGACCGCTCCCCTATGTTTACCGGTCGTATTCAGGGAGTGGGGCCGCGCTATTGTCCGTCTATAGAAGACAAGATCAACCGCTTTGCCGATAAGGATCGCCATCAGATCTTTGTAGAACCCGAAGGCTGGCATACGGTAGAGATGTACGTCAATGGGTTCTCCACCTCTCTTCCTGAAGAGATACAATACGAGGCCTTGCGCAAGGTAGCAGGTTTCGAGCAGGTGAAGTTTCTCCGCCCTGGTTACGCTATAGAGTACGATTATTTTCCTCCTACCCAGCTCAAAGCAACCTTGGAGACTAAGCTGGTGGAAAATCTCTTTTTTGCCGGTCAAATCAATGGAACGACAGGCTACGAAGAAGCAGGAGCGCAAGGACTTATCGCAGGTATCAATGCCTCCCGTAAGGTGCAAGAGCAATCGCCCTTTGTGCTTAAGCGCAACGAGGCTTATATAGGGGTACTGATAGATGACCTTATCACCAAGGGTACCGAAGAGCCTTACCGTATGTTCACCTCCCGTGCTGAATACCGCACGCTGCTCAGGCAGGACAATGCTGATGCACGCCTGACCCCTATGGGCTATGCCTTGGGATTGGCTACAGAAGAACGTATGCGCCTATTGGAAGAGAAAGAGGCGAAAACAGCCGCCTTTGTACAGTTCTTCAAAGAGACGAGTATTACCCCCGAAGAGGCCAATCCGCTTTTGGCCAAGTATGACTCTTCTCCTATGAAGCAGGGGGATAAGATGGCGAAGGTGCTGGCACGTCCCAATATTACCATAACCGATTTTATGGAACTTCCTCAAGTAAAGGAGTTTGTCGATTCTCAACAACTTAGTAAGGAAGTGCTTGAGAACACGGAAATAGAAATCAAATACGCCGGTTATATAGAGAAAGAGAAGAACAATGCGGACAAACTCAATCGCTTGGAGGATATCCGTATACCTGAAAACTTCAATTATGACAAACTTACTTCCCTCTCCTTCGAGTCACGGGAAAAGCTCAAGAAGATACGCCCAACGACCCTCTCCCAAGCCTCTCGTATCAGTGGGGTGTCGCCAGCGGATATAAGCATATTGCTGGTGTATATGGGGAGGTAACGACTAGTGACGAATGACTAGTGACAAGTAACTAGTGACGAATGACCAACGACAAGTGATAAGTGATACTTTTTCACACTTCACTTGTTTCTACTGCTAGTGAGCGCATGTCGTTCGTGTCTTATCACTCTCTAATTCACTGCCTAAAAGTAGCGCTTTCTCAGTTGGTTATAGAACTACAAGCTCTTAGCTTTGTGGGCACGAGTTACAAAAAACGCGCCAGCGGGGAGGTTTTAAGAGTATATTTGAGACAATACGGAACTATTCTCTATCAACCCCTATAAGTAATCCTTTGTCATAGAAAATTACTTGAATCTCGTGTTGTTTCTCTTCAGGTATGCACCATAACCAATTTTCTTTTCCTATTTTCTCAACCGTTCCATAAGCATTCTTTTCTACCCATTGAATAAAAGGTATCCCATCAAACATTTCTTCCACGTGATATGTCGATAGAATATTTTGGAGGTAGATATGGCGATATCTATTTTTGATATGAGGAAATTCATCAGAATAAAAGAATTTTTCCCACATCTTTGAATTTCCTTTATAAAGAGGCATTTGATGTTCTGCATATCCATCTCCAGAAGCATAAGTAGTCCAACCCTCTTGACAAAACAGATAGCCTAATGAAGCTGTAGTATCTTTCAATAAAAAAGAGAGGGTTTCTTTAAAGAAAAACATGATATCATCTTTTCCATAAACAGCATCAAACATTAGTATTATAGTTTCCTCATTATAACTTAATGAATAGTGTCTAGTAAGAGGTTCAGCTTGCTTATCAGCAAGAAAAACATTAAAAGAACTGTAATTTTCAGCTGTGTTATAATCTGATTTTTTTCTCTTTTCTTGAAACTTTAGAATAGATAGCTTTTCATCTCTATAACTTTTATCCTTCAAAAAGTCATATCTTACGGATTTTAAAGGGTAATTTTTCTCTTCATAAAAAGGAAGAAGTTTATCAAAAAGAGTTAATGCGTCTATCTTATATCCATAAAGGACAAAACAGATTCTTTTCTTGGTAAGTTCTTTCTTTGACATATCGTTCTTTTATAGATTGTTATTTTTCGACTACAAGCTCTTAGTATTGTGGGTACGAGTTGCAAGAAACGTGTCAGTGGGGGAAGCATTACCTAATATTATCCTTTTATAATATTTCTTCTTATAAACATACATTCTTTGTCAGAACTAAAAAAAGAAGAGTCCCTTACAGCTAAATTATTTTTGTAACAATATTCTATAAGGATATCCTTATTAAGTCTCTCTTTTATAATTTTCTTTTTGTAATATAGCGGATTTTCAAAATCTAAAAGATCCCCTTTTGAAGAACAAGAAACGCACCAGCAGAGGGACGATAATGACAAGTGATTAGTGACTAATGACTAGTATTTCAATTAAATAGGTCTGAATGGCTTCCTATTCTCTGTAGGACAATTTCTCTATTCTCATCATCTTGTGTCCAAATCAATAGTAAATCAGGTTCAATATGACACTCTAAGGAGCCTTTGTAGTTTCCTGTTAAGGGATGAGGTCTCTTCTGTGGGGGAATACCCTCAGAGCCTTTTTCAGAAAGGATACAAACAATTTCCAATATAGCTTTAATCCTTTCAGGGCTCTTCTTGTATTTCTTTAGTTCCTTTTTGTAGGTAGTGGAGGGAAATATAGTATATGATTTGTCCTCATTCTCATTGTTCGTCATCTTCTTCGTCGTTTAGGATGTCTGCAAACATTTGATGAATATCGGTGTAACCTTTTAAAAGCCCATTCTTTTTCTCTTCTAAGCCTTGCTCTATGGCTTTTATGGTGTCCTCATTAGGAATATGCTCCTCCTCATAGTTGAGGATACTTTTTAGATGATTATAGTCCTCTATCAGGTAGTTATAATCGTCTATAGGGAGTATGGCAAATGTCTTATTCCCTTGTTTGTCTATAATAAAGTGAGGTTCTATGGTTGGTGAGATGGTTGTGTTCATAAGTCAAGATTTTTGAGTTTGTCTGCAATGCTGCGGTCGTTAGCCAGGTGTTGGGTTTTGTTCTGACCTCCTAACTTGCCTTGGGATTTCATGTATTGAGCGAAGCTGCCTTTGGCCACGGGGGTAATGTGTAGGCGCTGGAGCACCTTGCCTTCTATCAGGTCTTTGTAATAGCTGTTTTGCGCTTGCAAGGCTTGGTCAAGTGTATGGGCGAAAGCCTCCATATCCTTGGGGGCTTGCTCGAACTCGATGAACCACTCATGATAGGGGAGTTCTCCTGCGGGGGGATTGACCTGCGGCGCTACGGTAAATTCGCTCACTTCACCTCCTTGTTGGGCAAGGGTCTCGGCGAGGGCTTCTTCTACTTCCTTGGCGATGACATGTTCGCCAAAGGCTGATATAAAGTGCTTGATACGCCCTGTTACTACAATGCGATGGGGCTTAAGGGAGGTGAACATCACCGTATCGCCCATGTTGTAGCCCCATAAGCCTGCATTGGTGGAGACAATAAGCACGTAATTCACGCCCAGCTGTACGTCCTTGAGGGAGATACGCTTGGGGTTTTCACTAAAGAAAGTATCTGCTTCGATGAACTCGTAGAAAATACCTGCGTTTAGCAGTAGCAACATCCCCTTTTGCGTTTGCGTATCCTGATAAGCGAAGAAGCCTTCGCTGGCAGGGTATAGCTCCACGCTATCTACCTTGCGGCCGATGAGGTGTTCGAATTTTTGGTGGTAGGGTTCGTAATTGACCCCTCCATAGATAAACAGCTGAAAATTAGGGAAGAGTTCCCCCACTGTCTTTTTGGATTTCTGCTGGAGGCGCTCGAAATACATCTGTACCCAAGGGGGGATCCCACTGATAAGGGTCATATTCTCATGAATGGTCTCCTCCACGATGGCATCAATCTTCGTTTCCCAGTCCTCTATACAGTTGGTTTTCCACGAAGGCATACGGTTGGTTTGCAGGTATTTAGGCACATAGTGTGCGGAGATACCCGACAGCCTACCCAGGCGGATGCCATTCTTCTTTTCCAAGATAGGGCTCCCTTGTAGGAAGATCATCTTGCCTGAGACAAAATCCGCCTTGCCTGTTTCAGCGATATAGCACATAATGGCATTGCGAGCCGCCTGGATATGGTACGGCATAGATTCTTTGGTTAGGGGGATATACTTCGCTCCGCTGGTGGTGCCAGAGGTTTTGGCAAAGTAGAGCGGTTTGCCCGGCCAAAGGATGTTTTCTTCTCCCTTTTTTACGCGCTCTATATAGGGAGCCAATGCCTCATAATCGCGGATAGGCACTTGGCGAACGAAATCCTCGTAGGAGTGAATCTGCTCAAAGTGGTGATCACGACCGAAAGCGGTATGCTTGGCCTTTTGGATAATAGAGCGGAAGACATTCTCTTGGGTTGCGATAGGGTTGGCCGCCCAGCGGTCTATTTGTTTGCGTATGTAAGAAGCCCACTTACGGGCGATAAAGCTCTTTAGACTCATGGTGTGGTTATTTAAAATTCATATAGTTGAGCGGATCCACCGGATAGCCTTCGTGCCATAGCTCAAAGTGTAGGTGGGTGCCTAAGGAGTGTCCAGCGGCATGGCCTACCTGAGCGATGACCTCTCCAGCACGTACCTTATCGCCCGCTTGCTTGGTGCTTGCAGCATTGTACTTATAGACAGAGACAAAGTTATGGGGGTGTTCGATGACCAGGACAAAGCCTGTTTGTGCTGACCATTCAGCAAAGACCACGGTACCTTCATTGACGGCCTTCACGGGAGTGCCTTCCGGAGCAGAGAGGTCAATGCCGTAATGGCGTTTGTCGGCCTTGAACTCCTCAGATCGAACCCCTTCTACAGGAGGGAAAAAGGACTTTTGGGTATTAGCCGTAGCGGAGGCAAAGACATTGTAACGCTCTTCCTCGGCCACATCGGCTCGGAGATTCATTTCCTCTTCGCTCGCTTGGAGATTCACTTCAGTGGGAACTTGTTGGATCGCGTTTAGGATAGAGTCTTTATTGATTTTCTCGGGCTCTATATCTCCGGTGAGTACCTTTTGGAGGGAAAGGAAATAAGCATCGTTGCTCATGATACGTTGCTGGAGCGAATCGGTATGGAAGGTAAGATCGACAATTTGTTTGCGCTGGTCAGCCTCGGAGAAGCCTAATATATATTGCCTAAGCGGCGAATAGATAATTACCAAGATAGTGAGGGTAATCATCAGGATAGCGAATAGGCCGCTATAGACAAAGACATTGAGGCGGTTCAGGCGAAAGGTTTTGACCTCCTCCAAGGAGGCTTCGTTCATGATCACGACTCTATACTTGAAGAGCCATTTGCCATGTATGATTTTGCTAAATCGTTCTTTAAAAGTCATTAGTAAGTTTTTAGTTTTGAATTTGGAGCTGTCAGTATTCAGTTACTGACCGCTGATAGGAAAGTGCAAAGATACAACATTTTGAGGGTGAAATCAAGGAAAAGTTTTGAGTAGGCTAAATCATATTCTTATAGTTTTCAAAACTCAAAACTTTCTCAATCTACTAAGGGCAGTGCCTAATACGCATCCGATGAGCAAGATAAGGATACTTGTAAATAAGAAAAAAACATAGAATAATCGCCAATAATCATCAGATAGGTTTCCATATATCAGCCCCATCACATAGAATCCTAAGAGGCTGCTTATAACAAAAATAGCATAGAACACCCCAAGGCCTAACCAAAATCGCGCCCAAGGCGGTAGCTTCGCCCAAGGAAGGTACTCCCCAGCGAGGTAACCCAAGGAAAAAGAAATCAAAGAGGCAGGTAGGATGTTGGTCATTATAGGAATGCTGCCCGGTTCTCCTCTCAAATAAGTAAAGAGAAGGAGGGTAAGACCTGCAAAAATCAGGGCAACCTCTATGTGTAGGGCAATGAATAGGTAAATGGTGGAACGCTTCATAATAATGACTAATGACCAATGATTAATGACTAATAACGAATGGTGGATTAATTTTTTACAAAGGTATATCAAAAATACGAGTTTTTCGTACAGATATAAAAAAAATCTCGTATCTTTGCACTCAAAAAAAGTTATGTTAGCAAATCATATTTTCTTAGGAGTGATAGGTGCTCCTCAGGTAATCATTATTATAGCGGTAGCCTTGTTGTTCTTCGGAGGAAAGAAGATTCCAGAGTTGATGCGCGGGCTTGGTGGTGGTATCCGTGAGTTCAAGGATGCGATGAAGGACGGACAGGAGCCAGAGCGTGGAACAGAAAAGAGAGACATTCCCTCCGAGGCTGAGATCCAACAGCGTAGTGAAGAACTTAAGAGACTGCAAGAGAAAAACAGTTAAGGGTTGGGACGAATCCTATAAAAACAGAACTTTCATTCGGCCTTCGAAGGGTCGGAGGGAAGTTTTTGTCAATTAGCTAATGAGTCAATTGTCAGATTGGCAAATTAAAAAATTAGTATTATGACTTTATTAAAATCTCAAGTAATAGAAGCCCTTCGCAAAATCACCTCTCCAGGAGAGGGGGGCAACCTTATTGATGCGGGGGTGGTGAAGAATATCGTGATTTTCGGTGATGAGGTGGTGGTAGATGCCACCATCTCCAACCCTTCCTTACAGGCTAAGAAAAAGGTAGAGGTAGAGATCATGAAAGCCATTCATGCCGAGGTATATGAAAAGGCAAAGGTGAAAGTGAATATCACTGTGGAGGCAGCTCCCGCTTCGGATAAAAATGAAATAAAAGGAAAACCCATAGAAGGGATCAAAAATATTATCGCTGTTGCCTCCGGCAAAGGAGGAGTGGGTAAGTCCACCATTACGGCCAACTTAGCCATTGCCTTGCGCAAGATGGGCTTTCGGGTAGGTCTCTTGGATGCGGATATCTACGGGCCATCCATTCCTATGATGTTTGACGTACAAGAGGAGCGCCCTGCCTCAGTAGAAGTGAATGGCCGCTCGAAGATGAAGCCTGTGGAGAACTATGGAGTGAAGATCCTTTCTATAGGCTTTTTTACTCATCCCGATCAAGCGGTTATCTGGCGAGGCCCTATGGCCAGCAAGGCTCTCAATCAAATGATCTTTGATGCCGACTGGGGGGAGCTGGATTTCTTGCTTATCGACCTACCTCCAGGGACAGGCGATATCCACCTGAGTATCATGCAAGCCTTGCCTATTACCGGCGCAGTGGTGGTGAGTACCCCTCAGAACGTTGCCTTGGCCGATGCTCGCAAGGGAATAGCGATGTTCCGCCAAGAGACCATCAATGTACCTGTATTGGGCTTGGTGGAGAATATGGCCTACTTCACCCCTGCGGAATTGCCAGAGAACAAGTACTATATCTTTGGTAAGGAAGGTGTAAAATCCTTAGCCGAACGTACCGATACCCCGCTGTTGGGCGAAATTCCTTTGGTACAGAGCCTTCGCGAATCCGGCGATGTGGGGCGCCCTGCCGCCCTGCAGGAAGGTACCCCATTGGCCAAAGCCTTTGAGGACTTTGCTCGCAATACGGTCGCAGAAGTGGTGACTCGTAATCAATATTTGGCACCGACCGAGGCTAT
This sequence comes from Capnocytophaga sp. oral taxon 863 str. F0517, assembly GCF_000466425.1. Taxonomy (GTDB): domain Bacteria; phylum Bacteroidota; class Bacteroidia; order Flavobacteriales; family Flavobacteriaceae; genus Capnocytophaga. The sequence continues at coordinate 21,988 of NZ_KE992181.1, read as the reverse complement.
CCAGATTACCACCATGGCCGGTTGTAGTCCTAAGAAAAAATAAAGAACTAATATCAAACATACATGCACGAAGTAACCGTCTATTGGGAAGGAGACATGCAGTTCACCTCCACCAACCCCAGTGGCAATTCATTTTTTATCGACACGACTCCTGAGAACGGGGGAGAAAACAATGGGATGCACCCCAAAGCCTTGATGCTATCGGCTTTGGCTGGCTGTACCGGCCTTGATGTATTGGCCTTGCTTAAGAAAAAGCAGATAGAATTGGACAACTTTACCTTGGATGTACAAGGGAAATTGGCCAAAAACCATCCGCGTATCTATGAGGAAGTAACGGTCAATTACTACTTTGAAGGGGCAGACTTGGATGTGGAGCAAATCACTCATGTGGTGAGCCTTTCGGTAGAGAAATACTGTGGGGTGATCGCTATGTTCCGCCAGTTTGCCACCGTACACATTAAGTTGTTCTTTAATTCAGAAGAACATCCTTACAATGCCGAGTAGGCTCCGCTGGGAGTATCTTCCAGAGCCGTCAGAGTCGGCCATAACGGCCTTAGCGGAATCTCTTTTTCCAAGGAACTTACTCCCATGGCATAGGGTGATGGCTTGCCTGCTACTACAGCGAGGCCTTGAGAGTGTATTTCGGGTTAAGGAATATTTCTCCCCCACACTTAAAAAGCCGGATGGGGTAACACTTAAAAGACTAAGTGAAGCAACCTTGATGAGCAATATGCTCAGGGCTGTAGATGAGATAAGTGCAACTATAGAACGTAAAGAGCGGATACTCATCTATGGGGATTATGATGTAGATGGCACTTGTGCTGTTTCGATACTCTACTTATTTCTAAAGAAAGTCTATCCGGATACACCAGGGGTACCTCCATATCCTTTTGTGCTTACTTATGTACCCGATAGGTATAAGGAGGGCTATGGAGTGTCGCAGGCAGGGATAGACTATGCTGTTGCTCATGATGTGAAGCTAATCATTACCCTTGACTGTGGGATTCAGGCACATGAGATGGTGCTTTATGCCAAGAAGTATGGAATAAGAGTGATTGTGACGGATCACCATACCCCATCAAAGGAATTGCCACAGGCTTTTGCAGTGCTTAACCCTAAGTTAGATGCCCATCGGTATCCAAAACAAGATGTCCATCGGTACTCCTGCAAAGAGCTTTGTGGAGCGGGAATTGCCTTTAAGTTGGTTCAGGCCTTGTGCGAACGGTTTTCTCTACCCCAAGAGGCAGCCTATACTTACTTGGACTTAGTGGCCTTGGCCACTTGTGCAGATATAGTCCCCCTGACCGGAGAGAACCGCGTGCTAGTAGCCGAGGGGCTTCGGCGTATCAATGATCCGAATATTCCCACCCCTGTACTGGATCAGCTTTTGGCTACAGCCAAGCGCCCTATAGAGGTGAGGGACTTGGTCTTTGTAGCCGCACCACGAATCAATGCTGCAGGAAGGATGGCACATGCCAATATGGCCATCGCTCTACTTATAGGGCAAGATCCTTCTATACTCGAGAAAATAGAACAACTCAACCAGCAGCGCAGGAGCTTAGACAAAGACATCTTCGAGGAGGCCTATGCTCAGGTAGCGGAGGCTCATGATGAGGAAGCTCCGGCGACAGTAGTTTTTTCAGAGACTTGGCACAAAGGAGTCATTGGGATTGTCGCCTCTCGGCTTATGGAGCATTATTACCGCCCGACGATTGTCTTTACCCGAAGTGGGGACGTACTATCCGGCTCGGCACGTTCGGTAGAAGGGTATGACCTCTATAAGGCCTTGGGCAAGTGTAAGCAGTACCTGATCCAATATGGGGGTCATAAGGCAGCTGCGGGGATGACCCTACGGCCAGAGCATTATCAGAACTTCAAGAAACAATTCCAGAAGGTAGTAGCCCGAGACCTTCCTCTCTCCTATCGCATGCCTCTACTTACCCTAAGTGCGGAACTATCCTTGTCGGACATCACTTACGATTTTTATCATGAGCTTCAGAAATTAGCTCCATTTGGCCCGGAGAATATGGATCCAGTCTTCTATGCCCATGGAGTCTTGGCCAAGCAAGTACGTAGGATAGGCAAAGACTTCTCTCATTTGCGTATGATCCTGACCGATCCTAAGAGTAATCATGATTTTGTAGCGGTAGGTTTTGGCTTGGGTTACCAAGAATCACTTATAGGAAGCGGACAGCCTCTTACCATTGCTTACCAACTAACTGAAAATGAGTGGCAAGGGAGAAAGAGCTTAGAGTTGATCCTAAAAGCAGTGAAGCCAATGACCAATGAATAACGATTGTTATAGAAAATTCCTATATCGAAATAGATTTTCTCTTAAGAATAGAATGATTATAAATTTCGTCTGTTGGGAAAAAAAGTAGGTAGGAAAGCTAAAGAACATAAAAAGAATACGTAAATTTGCAGTAAGTTTTTAACTTATGTGTTATGGAACAAGAATCCTTTCGTAATTCTATAGGTACGGTAGATACTTCCGGAAAGCGTGTATGGGCTTTTCCGAAGAAGCCTAAGGGGCGCTACTACCAGTATCGCAAGTATGTGAGCTATCTGCTACTGACTATCTTCTTTGTCTCTCCTTTTCTAAAGATAGATGGGAATCAGTTTTTACTCTTCAATATTTTAGAGCGAAGGTTTAATATCTTTGGTTTTCCCTTTTGGCCACAGGATTTTTACCTTTTTGTGCTATCTATGATTATAGGAGTGGTCTTTATCCTGCTCTTTACGGTGGCCTTTGGGCGTATTTTCTGTGGGTGGATCTGTCCACAGACTATCTTTTTGGAAATGGTCTTTCGCCGAGTGGAGTATGCCATAGAAGGGGATCGCAATGCCCAAATGAAATTGGACAAACAGGCTTGGGATGGAGAGAAAATCCGTAAAAAAGGACTTAAGTGGTTCATTTTCTTTCTGATTTCCTTTGTGGTATCCAATGTCTTTTTGGCTTACCTTATTGGTAGTGATCAGCTCTTGGTAGAGATCAAGGAAGGGCCACTAAAACACCTCAACACCTTTATCGCACTGCTAATCTTCACTGGGGTTTTCTACTTTGTATTCTCCTGGTTTCGCGAACAAGTATGTATCATAGCCTGTCCTTATGGGCGCTTGCAGGGGGTACTCTTGGACAACAAGTCCATCGTGGTGGCCTATGACTACAAGCGTGGTGAGGGCGAAAAAGGCCGAAAGAAATTCCGTAAGAATGAGGACAGACAGGCCATGGGGCATGGCGATTGTATCGACTGTTTCCAGTGTGTGCATGTGTGTCCGACCAATATAGACATTCGTAACGGAACGCAGCTGGAGTGTGTGAACTGTACCGCTTGTATAGATGCTTGTGATGAAGTGATGGTCAAGTCCGGTATGCCAAAGGGGCTTATCCGCTTTGCCAGTGAAGAGGAAATCGCCAAAAAGGAGCCTTTCCGATTCACTGCACGTATGAAAGGCTATGCCTCGGTACTTACGATACTCATAGGTATCCTTATTGGCTTGCTCTTCTTGCGTAGCGATGTACAGGCCAATATCCTACGACTTCCAGGTCAGCTCTACCAAAAAGAAGGCGATATTATTTCCAATGTCTATACCTACAAGATTATCAATAAGACCACCCAGGACTTCGATCACCTTACCTTTAAGATCGTAGCACCTAAGCAAGCAAAGATAGAGGTTGTAGGGAATCCTGATATCCACTTGAGTAAGCAAGGTATGGTCAGCGGAACCCTCTTTATCAAGATGCATCAGGCCTTTGTTACCGAGCGCAAACTCAAGCTCAAGATAGAGGTTTATAGTGGTGAAAATCGTATAGAGAGCACCACCACGACCTTCTCTGGGCCAATCACGTTTTAAGTGAAAAATTAAAAGTGAAAAGCGAAGAGCGAAAAGTTCTTCACTTTTCACTTTTCGTTTTTTACTAATTTTCTTATCTTTGCCCTTGGTAATCCATAAAACAATGTATCATGAGTACTGTAATCACGAATATAGACCAGTTAGACCTTGCCCATGGGCTTTATACCTATACTGATTATATACATTGGCAGCTCAAGGAGCGATTGGAGATCCTCAAAGGGAAGATTTTTAAAATGAGTCCAGCACCTGCTGTCTCTCACCAGAAAATAGCTAGAAACCTTACAGGGGAACTTTATAACTATTTTAAAGGGAAAACTTGTCAGCTCTTTTCAGCACCTTTTGATGTAGTGTTAAGAAATAAAAATGGTTTGGAAGATAGTGTCGTGCAGCCTGATCTCTGTGTGGTATGTGACCCTAAGAAGTTAGAGAATGACAAGCGCTGCTCAGGGGCGCCTGATCTTATTATAGAGATCCTATCCTCAGGTAATTCTAAGAAAGAGATGCGCTATAAGTACGAACTCTATCAAGATTCAGGGGTATCAGAGTATTGGGTGGTACGCCCTACTGATAAGGAGATCACCCAATTTGTATTGGAGAATGGTCAATATCGAGCCCTTCCCCCTATTGTAGAGGGAGATGTGATCCATTCGGTAATATTTCCAGAGCTGGGAGTTGCTACAGAGGATATTTTCAGGTTATAAAAGGAATTGATATTCATATACTTTAGGCTCAATCTCTTGAGCAAGGCGAGTGAGCGCTCGTCGCAGGACACCGATGAGGCTATTATAGCGCTCATCGGTGTTTTGTTGTTCATTTTACCTTTATCATTACGTCTTTGGAAATGTTCGTGCATGTCATATAGTGAGGCATTCGGATTGCTAATTAACAAATTGACTCATTGGCATATTACCTCGTTACCTGTGTGCTCTGTAGGCTTCCCATACCGATGACACGGTCGTAGCGGTCAGCGGTGTCGCGGTAATAGACCAGCACGGTATAGGTATTTTCCGTTTGGTAGAAGTTGCCCCCGATGGCATTGTAGTCGGCCTGGCCGTGGCGCTTAAGGGCAAACTTATAGTTATAGAACCCCTGCTTTAGATACACATTCCCCACATACACCTTTTTTTCTTCATCAAGGTCAAGCCGATAAGCCTCAGTGAGGGCATTGTCGGAGAAGGCACCATATACATATACCTGGTCGGTAGGCTCTAAGTCCTGGGCGGCGAGGGAGAATTGTACCAAGGCGTATTCGCCCTCTATGCTATTGTCGCGCCCGTGGTCGCTTGTGATGCGGAAATTCCCATCTATATCAGGGTTGTAGGTATAGGGTAGGCGAGCGCGTGGCGCTTGGGTAAAGAGCTGGCAGAGATATTTATCTCCCTCGCGGCGCGTGGCATACACCCCAAAGGTAGGGGAGCGTAGGTCGCGATTCTCGAAATAGAAATACTCATTACCCGCCCAAAAGGAAGTCTCTCGGTCGTACTTATATATTAGTTCATTGCCCAAGATATATTGCGGAGGTACATTCATAATAGCATTGTCCCAACGATAGTTCTGAAGGATAGCCAGCTTGACAGCCGTATTGGGGGAGACGAACTGTAGGGACTTGGAGGTAATCTTCATCTGCAAGGACTGCTTGCTCTCGGCATACTTAACCTCTCGGGGCTGCTTGACCTCGAGTTGTACCGTAGCCGTAGGGCTATAGAGAACGAAGCGGCGGGTGAAGAGGGGTTGTTGCTCACTATTGGTGATGGTTAGCAGGTAGTTACCCGTAAGCAGAAAATCGGTATCATCATTCGGTAGCGAGAGGCTATAGTGGGTATAGGGCTGTAGGGTACTGTAGGAATGGCGATAGTCACTCAGGCGGACATCATCCATGCCGCGGAGATACTCACTTTTGAGCAGATCAGAAGGCTCCCAATTGTAGTTGCAGTGTGTTAGGGTATAGTAATAGTCCGTTTCCCCTCCACGAAGATCATCAAAGGAGAGGGTAAATCCACTACCTAAGGGAACGATAGGAAACTGACTATAGGGGTCATCGCCCGTTCTAAAGATAATGGTCTTGATATAATCGGGGGCGGTCTTCTCCTGCGCTAAGGAAAGCAAAGGGAGGAGCAGGAGCAATAATTTCTTCATGAGTTTTGAGTTTTGAGTTGGCAAAAATACGAAAAAAAGCCGAAAAACATTTGCTAAGAGCATAAAAAAGACTATCTTTGCAAGGACAAATGATAAGTGACCAATGATTAGTTGTTAGTCACTCGTCACTAACTAAAGATTAATATGGTGATTAGCAAGTCTATTATTGATACCATCAAGACTGCCATTTTGGAAAGCCAATATAAGGCCGCAAAGGCAGTCAATGCAGTGCAGCTATCCCTATATTTCTCTATAGGGAAGTATGTATCGGAGCATACCCGCAAGGGATATTGGGGAACAGGCGCTTTGGAGTACATTAGCGAGCAGCTACAACGTGAGCTGCCAGGGCTTCGTGGGTTCTCGGCAACGAATATAAGAATGATGCGTATCTTTTATGAAGAATGGTCAAGTAGTTCATTGTTAGATAATTATAATTCGTCACTCGCGAGTGACGAATTAGAGTCAGACAATTCTAATTCGACCGTCATGACGGTCGAATTAGAGGAGACTACAGAACACATTTATTCTACGGATGCGATTATTAAGTTTTCACGACTATCAAGCTGTGGAGAGGAGTTCACCAAGTATTTCTTGAGTATTAGCTTTACCCATCATAGGTTTATTATGAGTATGGTAAAGGATATAGAAGTGCGTTTGTTTTATATAGAATTAGCTGCTAAGGAATCCCTTTCTGTACGTGCTTTACAGAAAGCCATCCAATTGGACGAATATAAGCATAAGGGTGCTATGGCTAATAACTTTGTTCGGACACTCTCTGCCTCCCAGCAAGCTCTTAAGGCTATAAGTATGTTCAAAGACGAATATCTGCTTGACTTTATCAATGTAGAGGAACTTGGGGTACGTGATATGGAGGATATAGATGAACGAGTGGTAGAGCAACAGATTGTTCAAAACATTAAGTGCTTTATTATGACTTTTGGGCGTGATTTTGCTTTCTTAGGAAGTCAGTATCAGGTAGAGGCTTTAGGGCATACTCATTTTATAGACCTTCTTTTTTACCATAGAGAACTCTCCTGTTTGGTAGCTATAGAACTCAAGACAGGTAGTTTCAAGAATGCTTACTTAGGTCAGCTAAATGCTTACCTGAATATATTGGACGATTTTGTCCGTAAGCCCAATGAGAACCCCAGTATAGGGATTATTCTTTGTAAAGATGTGGATAAGACTTATGCCGAATATATGGTGAGAACATATGACAAACCTATGGGAGTAGCTACTTTTAGAACAGCCGATGAGATGCCTGAAACCCTACGTAAAGCACTGCCTAATATAGAAGAACTCAAGAAATTACTATAGTGGTTAGTCGTCAGTTGTCAGTAGTTAGTCACTTATCACTTGTCACGACTAAAACTCTTAGAACTCAAAATTCAAAACTTAGAATTCAAAACTAAAAATATAATGTTAGCAACACAGAATCCTACACAAACCAAGGCTTGGGCAGCCTTAGAAGCCCATTTCGCTAAGGTAAAAGAGGTTACCTTACAACAACTTTTTGCCCAAGATGCAGCTCGTGCCCCCAAGTACACCCTCCAGTGGGAAGACTTCTTAGTGGATTACTCTAAGAACAATTGGGACGAGACTACCCGTAATTTGCTTTTGCAGTTGGCGGAAGAGTGCGACCTAAAGGCCTCCATTGAGAAGTATTTTACAGGCGACAAGATCAACGCTACCGAAGGCCGTGCCGTACTACATACTGCCTTGCGCTCGGCTGAGAAAGAAATCCTTGTAGATGGGCAGAATGTAATCCCAGAGGTGGAGGAAGTGAAAGCCAAAATCAAGACTTTCTCGCAGGAAATTATCTCTGGCAAGCGTACGGGCTATACCGGAAAGGCCTTTACCGATGTGGTGAATATCGGTATCGGTGGTTCAGACTTAGGGCCTGTAATGGTCTCTGAAGCCTTGAAATTCTACAAAAACCATCTTAACATTCACTTTATCAGCAATGTGGATGGCGACCATGTACATGAGGTGATCAAGCACCTGAACCCTGAGACAACTCTTTTTGTGATTGTCTCCAAGACTTTTACCACACAGGAGACCCTCTCCAACGCCCTTACAGTGAAAAAGTGGTTCCTCAAGCATGCCAAAGAAGCCGATGTAGCCAAGCACTTCGTGGCCGTTTCCACCAACCTTAAGAAGATAGATGAGTTCGGTATCGCCCCTGAGAATGTATTCCCTATGTGGGATTGGGTAGGGGGTCGCTTCTCCCTATGGAGTGCGGTGGGGCTTACCATTGCCCTTTCGGTAGGGTATGAGCACTTTGCCGCCCTTCTCTTAGGAGCTCAGAAGATGGATACCCACTTCCGTACCGCACCCTTCAAGGAAAACCTTCCGGTACTTTTAGCCTTGCTCTCTGTGTGGTATACCAACTTTTATGGGGCTGAGACCGAAGCCATTATCCCCTATACCCAATACCTACACCGCTTCCCTGCCTACCTCCAACAGGCCATTATGGAAAGTAACGGAAAGTATATAGACCGCAGCGGACAGCGTGTCAGCTACCAGACCAGTGCCATCGTGTGGGGCGAGCCAGGAACGAATGCCCAACATGCTTTTTTCCAACTCATTCACCAAGGTACCAAACGCATTCCAGCCGACTTTATCGGCTTCAAGCACGCTCTCTATGGGGATCAAGACCACCAAGACAAGCTCATGGCCAACTTCCTGGCTCAGACCGAAGCGCTCATGAATGGCAAAACCCCAGAGCAGGTACGTGCCGAGGGCGTAGCCGAGCACTTAGTACCTTTCAAGGTATTCGAGGGCAACAAACCCACTACCACCCTGCTCATTGACAAACTCACCCCTGAGAGCCTTGGTAAGCTCATTGCCCTATACGAACATAAGATCTTCGTACAAGGGGTACTATGGAATATCTATAGTTATGACCAATGGGGCGTAGAACTCGGTAAGCAATTGGCCGGGACAATCCTCAAGGACTTTTCAGCCCCTCAGCCTGCAAAACATGATAGCTCTACTTCACAACTCATTGAGAGAGTGAAAAGTTAAGAGTGAAAAATGAAAAGTGAATAGGGAGCATTCAGTTGTTCTCTATTCACTTTTCACTATTCGTTAATCATTAACCCCTAACCCCTATGTTAAAGCAAGAACAAGCCGACAAGTTCTTAGGCAAGCATGCGCCTAAGCAGCTTAAAGAAGCCGACTTGGCTTCCTTCTCCGCCCCCTACCAAAAGTTGGGCGCCTATGTCACCAACCTGATAGACTACGATGAGTCAAGTATTTTTGAACAGGAGTTTGCCTCCTACAACTTCCCTGATAAGCTCTGGGAGAGCAAGGAAGGAAAGGCACTTGCCTTGCTGCTCTTTGGCAAAGAAATAGCTCCCTACGTACAACGCGTTTGGGACTCTTTGGTAACCTATCCCTATCAAAGAGGGTGGGGTCGTCGCCCTTTCCGCTCGGAGAATCCTGCCGACTATACCGAGATACAACTCTCTAAGATGTGTACGCTGCATAGCTATTACAGCTCAGGGGTGGGCGCATTGCTTATAGCCGAGCAATTCCAATATGTAGTCTATAATGAGGATGATGTAGAGGTGTTCTTTGCTTTGGTGCTTTCAGAGAATCCGGATGCTTACTATGAACTCTTCAAAGATATTTTCTCCAGCGAACACGAGATAGGGGGCGTATGTGCCGTACTGATTAAGGCAGCCCTGATGGTGGAGGACAGCCGCTATCGTACCTTAGTGGAGCAACTCCTTTTAGCCGCTCAGCTTCAGGAGGGCTTAAGGCAGATGATTTTGGAATCTTTGGATGGCACCTCTTTGGTCTCCTTGCAGCACTTTATAGGTGTCATTCTCCAGCACAACCTCACGCGCTTTAGCAGTGTGGTACGTGCGGTAGATGTATGGTTTGGCTTTGGTTGGGAAGCGCCTCAAAAGTCGGTGATTAATCGTATTTTGGAACTGGCACAAACTTTCCTTTCCGACCGTGCAGCTACTGAAAAAGCGGTGAGTAGCAAGGACAATGTAGAGCGCTTTGTCGCCCTATGGGCAGTGGGGGTACGCAGTGTACAACAGGCGCTGAGCTTGGCGGTGAAGGCAATCCAAGATCCACAGACAAGCCACGAGGGACGTATCGTGACCCTTTACTTTGTACAGCAAACCCAAATAACCTACACAGATATAGCCACCTATGCAGAAACGCATTTTGGTGAGGCGGCCGATTTGGACTATTGGCTCTTACAGAATCTTCCAGAAGGCAGCATCTCCCAGGCTCTTTTTGACCGTATGCAGGCTGCTGCCAAGGCTTTGCCTAAGGAGGGCAAATACTTTGAGGGGGTAGGTTTCCGTTGGCTTAGCTTTACCCTAAGGCCACAGGACATCTACCGCTTTCTCATAGGCGCGGCCAATGAGCAGCAACAAGAGCGCTTGGCCGCAGAACTCTCAGAAATTCCTGTAGAGGTGCGCCAGAACCTCCTGCAAAATGTGTATCCCGTATTGGGGCGTGGGCGTTACTATTATGAGAGTCCAGCAGAGAAGAAAAAGAAAAAGAAACCTGAAAAATATCCAGCCGACTCTTGGCAACGAGCCTTAGTACGTACTGCCCTGAATGACAAGGCGGCTATGGTAGCCGAAATTGCCTTTGAGATTTTCAAAAAAACACCTTTGGTACATGAGGATATACTTGCCATAGAGCAGGTGCTCTCCCGCAAGAATAAGGAACAGCGCAAGGAGAGTGTGGCACTACTTATCAAGCAGCCCGAAGCAGTGCTCAAGGACAGTACCTCCCGCCTGATTGTCTCCAAGAGTGCCGACCAGCGCTTGGCAGCTTTGGAAATTCTCTCCGTATTGCAGGAAGAACAAAGGCTTACCGATTATGTAACCGAGCAGGTGGAGGCCTATAAAGTTCGCAAGCTCACCAAGAACGAGCAGGTACTGATGGACAAGCTCGCTTACAACCCTGATGAGACAGGGGAGCAGCGCTATGACCTCTCTAATGGATTTGGCGTGATTGATTTTGATAGGCTTACGCCTTTTGTCTTGCCCCAGCCTCAGTTCGACAAGGAGCGCAAGGAGAAAAAAGGCTTCCTCTTTGACAAAATTATAAGGGTAGAGAGCGTACGCGAAGCCCTCAATGATCTACTAGTGATATGGCGTAAGCACAAAGACTACGAATACCAATACGAAGGCTATCAAGGGGCTACCATAACCACTCTTTTGGGCAAAGAAATCAGGCGTCAGCACCAAGAGCAGGAAGGCGAAACCCCTATGGATAGGCTCAATGACCTGCCACAAGCAAAGCTTTGGAAAGACTGGCACCAAAAGCACCAGCTCAATGAGATAGAATACGAATACGCCATACGCTATTGTGAAGGTATCTTTTTTGAGAATGAGATGCCTAAGCAGCTAAAGAGCTATTTGGTAGGCTATTATCCTGACTTTAAGGTAACCTTTCAAGGAGATGTAGGAAATTATTACGACAGTGAAGCCCGTCGCTTGCAAGACCTTTTAGCCCCTATAAGAGAGGCCTATGCCGAAGATAGAGCGTTTTTGGCCAGCTTTAAGCTCTCTGTCTTTGAGGATGCATTGGCTACTTATCCGCCTGAGAAGCGCAAGGAAAAGATAGAGCGCGATTATGACGATATGGACTGGACAGAGGTGATTGAGGAGTTTGTCATCTCTATAGACTATGGAGAAAAAGGGGATATAGACTATTATACCCCAGAGCAGCGCTTTAAGCTCTGGCAGTTGCTTTACTATGTATATGCCCAAAAACAAACCAAGGACGACCTTACCGTCTATAACGCCCAAGGAGTGCTCACAGCCCTACGTACCAAGATACGTGAGCACGAGCGCCTACCAGGGGTAAATGGTGGGTTGGCTGAGCTGACTCTGACACTTTACCAAAAAGGCCAACTCTCGGCAGATGACCTCTTGTTCTTCTGCCTTTTGGAGGATGATCTCTTTACCATAGTCCAAGGAGGAGAAAACTACTTCTACCGAAGACTGCCCGAGGCGCTTAGAACTTCGCTTACTTTCCCCGATGCCCAGCTGGAGCAGCTCAAAACGCGTATGCTCCAAGTAGAATTGCAACGGGGAGACCTACCTACCGATGCCTCTATCTATATACGATACCTGCAAGAGATAGAGGGCATGCACTACTTCTTTGAGGCCTTGGAGCGTATGGGCAAGGAGCCTTTCGCTAAGGGCTATTACTACGGCAATGATCTTACCAAGCGCCGTACCTTTAGCCATATCTTGGAGGTGAGCCAGCCGAGCGCGACGGATACTTTTGCTGCCTTTAAGGCGCATTTAGATACACTCAAAATCACCGACAAGCGCTTGGTGGAAGTGGCTTGCTACGCCCTACACTGGGCAGACTGGATAGGGGACTACCTCCAGATCAAGGACTTCAAGGAGGCTATTTGGTGGTTTATCGCCCATACGACCGACTATATGGATGCGGAAAAGGAAACGATTGTCTCCCAATACTCTACCGTACCGCGTGATGACTTCCAGCGGGGCGCTATAGATGTGGATTGGTACCACCGCGTGCATAAGTCAGTAGGCAAAGAGGGCTGGAAACTCATACAAGAGTCCGCCAAGTACCTTTCCGAAGGGATGGGCTATCGCCGTGTGAAGCTCTATTCTGCGGTGCTCACTGGCGAGATTAAGTTGGATGAAGTAATCCAAAAAATCACTGAAAAGCGTGACAAAGACTATGTCATGGCTTTAGGATTGGTAACTATTAACAAGAAAAAAGAAGAGGAAGACTTAGTAAGGCGCTATAACCTCTTGCAGACCTTCCTCAAGGAAAGCAAGCAGTTCGGTCAGCAACGCCAAGAGAGTGAGAAGAATGCCGTAGAGATAGGCTTGGACAACCTCTCCCGCAATGCAGGCTATGAGGATAGCATCCGCTTTAGCTGGGCAATGGAGGCCAAGGCGACCCAACAGATTATGGAGAAATCTACTCTTGTGCTGGACGATACCACTATTAAGTTGGTTGTTGACGAACAAGGCAAGGCAGAATTGGAAGTAACTAAAGGCGACAAAACCCTCAAGTCTATCCCTGATAAGTATAAGAAAAATAAGGAAGTAGAAGCCCTCAAGGACAGCAAAACCT
>NZ_KE992181.1:7974-8796 GCF_000466425.1 Capnocytophaga sp. oral taxon 863 str. F0517 | reverse complement strand
AGGAAACGATTGTCTCCCAATACTCTACCGTACCACGTGATGACTTCCAGCGGGGTGCTATCGATGTGGATTGGTACCACCGCGTGCATAAGGCGGTAGGCAAAGAGGGCTGGAAGCTCATTCAAGAGTCGGCCAAGTACCTCTCCGATGGGATGGGCTATCGCCGCGTAAAACTCTATTCTGCGGTACTTACAGGAGAAATCAAACTCACCGAAACTATTAAGAAGATTACTGAGAAGCGTGATAAGGACTATGTGATGGCCTTAGGTTTGGTGCCTATCAATAAGAAAAAAGTAGAAGAAGACTTAGTGAGCCGCTACAACCTCTTGCAGATCTTCCTCAAGGAAAGCAAGCAGTTCGGCCAGCAGCGACAAGAGAGTGAGAAGAATGCCGTTGAGATAGGCCTGGACAACCTCTCCCGCAATGCAGGTTATGAGGACAGCATCCGCTTTAGCTGGGCGATGGAAGCCAAGGCAACCCAACAGATTATGGAAAAAGCGACCCTTGTTATAGATGATACCTGTCTCCAATTGGTGGTAGATGATGAAGGTAAGGCCGATATTATCGTGACCAAAGGTGACAAGACCCTCAAGTCTATCCCTGATAAGTATAAGAAGAACAAGGAAGTAGAAGCCCTCAAGGACAGCAAAACCTATCTTACCAAGCAGTACAGCCGTACCCGCCTATCTTTGGAACAAGCGATGCTTTCACAAACCCTCTTTACAGCCGCTGAATTGGCCAAAATCTTAGAACACCCCGTGGTAAAGGCAATGCTTAGCAAGCTCGTGCTCTTCAATCCAGAGACCCAGGCTTCCGGCTTTT
>NZ_KE992181.1:7607-7874 GCF_000466425.1 Capnocytophaga sp. oral taxon 863 str. F0517 | reverse complement strand
ACCTATTCTATGCGGTACAGTGGGATTTGTACCAAAAGTATCTCTTTGACAAGGAGTTGAAACAACCATTCAAGCAGGTATTCCGAGAGCTCTATGTACCTACCAAGGACGAGCTGGAGACCAGCAACCGCAGCGAGCGCTACCAAGGGCACCAAGTACAACCCCAAAAGACGGTGGCACTGCTCCGTGGTCGTGGCTGGACCGTCAATTATGAGGAAGGACTCCAAAAGGTCTATCACAAGGAAGGTTTCCGTGCGACCATCTACG
>NZ_KE992181.1:4626-7507 GCF_000466425.1 Capnocytophaga sp. oral taxon 863 str. F0517 | reverse complement strand
GCCTATCTTTGGAACAAGCGATGCTTTCACAAACTTTATTCTCTGTAGCGGAGTTACATCGTATTATGGAACACCCCGTGGTAAAGGCGATGCTTAGCAAGCTCGTACTCTTCAATCCAGAGACCCAGGCTTCCGGCTTTTGGCAGGACGGTCATTTGCTCAATGCAGAAGGTGAAAAAATAACCCTCAAAGCATCTGACAAACTCCTGATAGCGCACCCCAGTCACCTATTCTATGCGGTACAGTGGGATTTGTACCAGAAGTATCTCTTTGACAAGGAGATCAAGCAGCCATTCAAGCAGGTATTCCGTGAGCTCTATGTCCCTACCAAGGACGAGCTGGAGACCAGCAACCGCAGTGAGCGCTACCAAGGTCACCAAGTGCAGCCTCAAAAGACAGTGGCACTGCTCCGAGGTCGTGGCTGGACAGTCAATTATGAGGAGGGGCTCCAAAGAGTATATCACAAGGAAGGTTTCCGTGCGACCATCTACGCAGCAGCCGACTGGTATACCCCTTCGGATGTGGAGGCACCTACGCTGGAATATGTAGTCTTCTATAATCTTAAGGACGGCAAGGAAGTGCCGATGAAGGAGATCAATCCGGTCATCTTCAGCGAGGTGATGCGCGATGTGGATTTGGTAGTCAGCGTAGCCCATGTAGGCGGCGTAGATCCCGAAGCCTCTCATAGCACTATGCAGATGCGTGGTGCCTTAGCTCGTGAGAGTGCGCGCCTCTTTAAGCTTACCAATGTAGAGGTCAAGGAGCGTTATATTTTGGTTAAGACTGAACATGGGGATTACAGCCTACACCTTGGTAGTGGGATGATTAGCAAAGGCGGCTTACAAATCAATGTAGTAGCCGTACAGAGCCAACACCGTGGCCGTGTCTTCCTCCCTTTTGTAGATGACGACCCGAAGACCGCCGAGATCATCAGTAAGATGAAGCTCCTTTCCGAAGGAAAAATATACTAATAATGACTAGTGACAAGTGACTAGTGGTTAATTCCTGATAAAGGTATTAGTCATTAGTCACTTGTCACTATTTACGGTTCATGCGCGAATACATACATTTCATGATATTTTTTCTAAAATACTTTTTTTGTAATATATTTTTTATAACTTTGCTTTTGATAACCAGCCCTATACTTTACCATTGAGAAGAAGCAATAGGATGTTTGCTAATTGTTTAAATAATAATAAGTTACCTCTTTCTTAAGGAGGTAGCGACCTATTTATATAATATATTTAAGAAAATCAAAAACATACCATGATGAGAAGGTTACTATATTTTTAGGAGTATCTATAAGGCGTACAGACTCCTAAATAAGAACCTGTAATAATTAAGCATTATGAAATTAAAATTATTTTTCCAACAAACTATCACTCTCGTCCTATTACTCCTCATAGGGCAAATGGTTTTTGCGCAACAGACATTCACAACAGTGTTTGATAATGATGGAAAACCTTTGAAAGGGAATTTTACTTTGATAGGAAATGGCTCTGATAGGCCAGCTACCTTGCAAATAGTGACGGACTGCCCTCCTATAATTAAGTGGGCAAGGCTCTATTGGGCTGGACATACAGGAGGAAATACCGATCAGGTTGTCTTAAAGGGGCCTAATGGATTTCAAAAGGCGATTACCTCAGACAAAGGGCACAAAGAGACCGGGAATCTCGTATGGAATGATGCAGATTATCTAATCTATCGTTGGCGCTTTAATGATGGTAGTGACTTTGAAGGAAGTATCCATATGGATACTTCAGTCTCTCCTTTTACATGGACAGCAGGCTATTGTGATGTGACTAGTACTACTTATACCAGTCCTTATGCACAGTGGAGTGGGGATAATACCGGTACTGGGCTTGAGGGGATTATGTTTCGAGTAGGGAAAATACGACAGGATTTTCCAGGAAGAAAAATAAAGTTTAATTTCAAAGCTTGGTGGTGGGGAAGTAGAGGTTCTGGAGATGTAGCTATAGAAGTACAAGCTTATAAGGGAGGAACTATGCAGAAGACTGGTTTTACCTGGGTCAATGTAGGGGGAACCCCTATAGGAACTTATACCTTCCCTCAGATAAATGTAGGGGGAACTGGTCGTCCTTGTGGTTATCATACTATGGATAATGTAGGAGACTTGGAGTATGATCCCAATTCAGGTGAGTTGGTATGGTATAATAACTATGGTTTTGGAACCAATGGAAAATATATAGCGGGACAAAATGATCAAATAGACCCTACTCAATCCATAGTTAATGATGGAACAAGGGTCGATGACGATTCTTACTACTACCGTTGGGCGGATGTAACGGCTGATCTACAATCCTTGGCTGCGGCGGGTAATCTAAATGGTACCTATCAGGTAAATAACATTGCTAATGGTGGAGGTGCTTCTTGGCCAATCCAAGCAGGTTGGGCTATGGTCGTTGTATACGAAGACCCTAAGATTAGTCGAGAAAGCATGCTCCGTATAGAAAATGGCTTTGAACGTGTAGGAGCAGGCGGAGCCCTTAGTAGGGATAGACTCATGAGCGGTTTTTCAAGTTCAGGAGGCTGGAATACCACCTTAGGTCAAGTTACCTTGGGAGGAGAGGCTGCGGTGTCAGGAGACCGATTCAAAGTGAATACGAGCTATGGCGGCTATAATGGGCGGTGGACTAATAACTTTTTTAATGGAACCGTTACTAACCAAGATGAAGCCCCACAGAATACAAGAGGTTGGGATGTTTCTATGTTCTCTACTCTAATACCTGCAGGATCAACCTCTCTGACTACTACTTTTATAGCAAATGAAGGTGGATACGATGCATTTATCAATGTTGTGAGCGCTATTTCAGTATCAACCCAACATCCTGTATATGAAATGGAAACTAAAGTGTTGAAT
>NZ_KE992181.1:0-4526 GCF_000466425.1 Capnocytophaga sp. oral taxon 863 str. F0517 | reverse complement strand
AGGCGGCGTAGATCCCGAAGCCTCTCATAGCACTCTACAGATGCGTGGTGCCTTGGCCAGAGAGAGTGCACGTCTGTTCAAGCTACAAAACGTAGAGGTCAAGGAGCGCCATATCTTGGTCAAGAACGAGCATGGGGATTACAGCCTGCACCTTGGTAGTGGTATGATTAGCCGTGGCGGCTTGCAAATCAATGTAGTAGCCGTACAGAGCCAACACCGCGGCCGTGTCTTCCTCCCCTTTGTAGATGACGACCCGAAGACCGCCGAGATTATCAGTAAGATGAAGCTATTGGCGGAAGGAAAAATCCGTTAATAGTGACCAGTGACAAGTGACTAACGACAAACTCATGTAGCAAAATACATTTTCTAAAAATACACAATGGCAAAAAACAAGAAAATAGAAATTGCAGGAACAGAAATTTCTGTGATTTCACAAGAGCAAGATGATTATATATCTCTTACAGATATGGCGAAAAGTCAAATGCAGGAAGCTATTATCATAAAGTGGTTGAGCTTAAAGAGTACAATTGAGTATATAGGAGAATGGGAGGCGCTATACAATCCGAATTTTAATTATACCGAATTCGGTACAATTAAAAATGCTGCAGGTAGTAATAATTTTGTTCTCTCTGTGAAGAACTGGATAGAAGCTACTAATGCTATAGGACTAAAGGCAAAAGCTGGTAGATATGGAGGAACTTATGCTTACAAAGATATAGCATTTCATTTTGGAATGTGGATTAGCCCCAAATTTCAGTTGTTATTAGTAAAGGAATACCAACGCCTGAAAGAAGATGAGAATAATAGGCTCAAATTAGAATGGAATCTACAACGGACACTCTCTAAAGTAAATTACCATATTCATACAGATGCTATTAAGGAGAATTTAATTCCTAAGAAGATTAGTGCAAAACAAGCGCAATTTATCTATGCTGATGAAGCAGACTTATTGAATATGGCATTATTTGGTATTACAGCCAAAGAGTGGAGGGAGCGTAACCCAGATAAAAAAGGGAATATACGAGATGAGGCTTCTTTAGAACAATTGGTTGTATTGAGCAACTTAGAGAGTATTAACGCATTGCTTATAGGACAAAAAATCTCACAATCTGAGCGTCTTATACAGTTGAATAAAACAGCTATTGATCAGATGAAAACATTAGTAGCCAATAAAGCGATAAAGGCATTAACCATTGACCATTAATCATTAACCATTAGTATCATGCTAAAAGACGAACAAGTAGCAAAACATTTGGCGCCCCATAAGCGGGAGCCACTTAAGAAAGAGGCTTTTGCTTCTTTCTCCGAGCCCTACCAGCAGTTGGGGTTCTATATTGCTGGTATCTTCTCTTATAGAGAAGAAAGTAAATTTCGTGAAAAATTCACCTCCTTTGGCTTTGCCGATAAGCTATGGGAAACAGCCGAAGGCAAGTGCTTAGCCGATTTGCTTTTTGGAGAGGTACAAGCTCCCTATGTACAACGTATCTGGGATGATGCCTATAAG
Organism: Capnocytophaga sp. oral taxon 863 str. F0517; assembly: GCF_000466425.1. Lineage (GTDB taxonomy): Bacteria > Bacteroidota > Bacteroidia > Flavobacteriales > Flavobacteriaceae > Capnocytophaga. Next base: position 3,022 of record NZ_KE992181.1, on the reverse strand, counting down.
TACCCCTACTCAAGTGATTGGTCTCGCCGTCCTTTCCGCTCACCCAACCCTGAAGACTATAGGGAGACCCAACTGAAGGTACTCAACCGGCTCTGTATTCTTCGCAATGCAGGATTTGGTGCCCTGCCCATAGCCGAACAATTCCAATATGCCGTCTATAAGGTTGCCTCAGCCAATTTTTTTGCAGTAGTCCTTTCTGAAGATCCCGATAAGTCCTACGCCTTGGTAGAAGAAATCTTCTTGGGCGAGGACGAGATAGGTAAGGTGTGTGCTTCCTTGATAAAAAGCTGCCTCATGGTGGAAGATAAGCGCTATCATACTTTGGTAGAGAAGACCCTTTTGGCGGCACAACTTCAGGAAGACCTCCGTCAGATGATCTTAGAGACCTTGGACGAGACGACTATCCCTGTACTCCAGCACTTTATAGGAGTGATCTTGGAGCACAACCTTACTCGCTTTAGCAGTGTAGTACGTGCCGTGGATACTTGGTTTGGCTTTGGCTGGGAAGCCCCCCAGCAGTCGGTGGTCAAGCGTACCTTGGAGCTGGCACAGACCTATTTGGGTGACCTTGATAAGGCACGCGAAGTAGCCGTTAGCAGTCAGGACAACCTGGAGCGCTATGTAGCCCTATGGGCGGTGGCCGTTTATAATGTAGAGGAAGCCTTGCACTTGGCCGTAGCAGCGCTGGACAATACCAAAACAAGCTACGAGGCTTGTGTGGTGGTACTCTACTTTATGCGCCAAACCCAAAAGAAGACTGATGAAATCCTCTCCTTTGCCGAAAACTATTTTGGCATAGAACCCGCTTGGGATTACTGGATCTTAAAGAACCTCCCTCAGGGCAAGCTCACCCCAGCCTTGTTCGACAAGGTACATGCCTCGGCTAAGAAGCTCCCTAAGGACGGCAAGAGCTTTGAGGGCGTTGGTTTCCGTTGGCTCGGCTTTACCATAAAGCCTTTGGATCTCTACCAGGCGATGCTCAAGGCTGCCAATGAGCAGCAACAACAGCTTCTCGCTACCGAGCTGGCAGAAATTCCTGTAGATGCCCGCCATATCCTACTCGACGATATCTTCCCGGTGCTCTCTCGTGGGCGCTATAGCTATTATAGTGATGAAGAAAAGAACTTGCCACCTGAGGACTATCCAGCTGACTCTTGGCAACGTGCCTTGGTGCGTACTGCCCTGAATGACAAGGGACCTTATGTGGTGAGCAAGGCAATGGAGGTACTCAAGAAAGTGCCTTTGGTGCAGGACGATATCCTCGCCCTTGAGCAAGTACTCTCCCGTAAGAACAAGGAACAACGCAAGGAGAGCGTGGCCTTGCTCGTTAAGCAACCCGAAGCGATACTTAAGGATAGTACCTCCCGTATGATTGTCTCCAAGAGTGCCGACCAACGCTTGGCGGCCTTGGAAATCCTCACCGTATTGCAGGAGGAAGAGCGACTTGCTGACTATGTCACCGAGCAGGTGGAAGCCTATAAGGGGCGTAAGCTCTCCAAGAACGAGCAGGTGCTCATGGACAAACTCACCTACAACCCTGAAACAGCCACTGAGCTTAGGTATGACCTTACCAACGGCTTTGGAGTGCTCAACTTGGACAACCTGACCTCCTTTGACTTGCCCAAACCCCTCTTTGACAAGCAGCGCAAGGAGAAGAAGGGCGGTTTTCTCTTTGATAAGCTCGTCAATGTAGAGAAGATAGGGGAGGGGCTTAGTGAACTCTTAGCCTTATGGCGTGCTAACAAAGATTATGAATACCAATACGAAGGCTATCAGGGAGCTACCGAGACGACCCTCTTGGGCAATGACATCAGGTGTCTGCACAAAAGAAAGGAGGAGGATACCCCTATGGATAGATTGAATGACCTGCCACTGGCCGACCTATGGAAAGGCTGGCACGAAAAATACCAGTTTACCGAGATAGAGTACTACTTTGCTAAGCGTTATTGTGATCATCTCTACTATGAAAACCCCAAGCCAAAGGGCTTAGATGCGTTCTTGGCTAACTACTATCCTGATTTCAAGGTACATTTTGAGGGACAAATTCATAGTTACCGCGGAGAAGCTCGTAAGGCAGAAGACTTATTAGGGTATCTGATGAAGGCTTATAGTGAAGACAAAGCCCTCTTAGCGAGCTTTAAGCTCTCGGTCTTTGAAGATGCCTTAGCTACTTTCCCCAAGGAAAAGCGTGGAGAGATCTACAAGCGCGGTTATTCTTCCTTGGATTGGGACGATGTAGTGACGGATTATGCTGCCGTAGTCTATTATGGGGACGATGGAGACTTCCCTTATTATACCGATGACCAGCTCTTTAGACTTTGGCAAATCCTCTATTACCTATATATAGAAGGAAAGAAGGACTTAGATGCCCATAAGAATACGATAAAGGATGTTCTTCCTTATGTACGCAACTTTGTACGCCGAGAAGAGCGCCTGCCTCGCATCAACGAAGGCTTGCTACAATTGACCCTCATGCTCTATAACAAGGGCAGACTTACCACCGATGATCTCATCTTCTTCTGCTTGCTCAATAATGAGCTGTTTGCTATGGCACAAGGAGCAGAAAATCACTTTAGCCGACGATTGCCTAAGTGGATCAAGGATACGCTTACTTTCCCAGAAACTCTCTTGGAACAGGTCAAAACCCACATGCTCCAAGTAGAATTGCAGCGAGGTGATTTGCCTACCGATGCCTCCGTATATATCAGTTCACTCAGCCAGATAGAGGGCGCCCAATACTTCTTCGAGGCCTTAGAGCGTATGGGCAAGGAGCCTTTCGCCAAAGGCTATGGCAGTGGAGTGGGCAAGCGCTATACCTTTAGCCATATCTTGGAGGTAAGCCAGCCGAGTGCTACCGATACCTTTGCTGCCTTCAAGAAACACTTGGACGAGGTAAAACTCAGCAAGCAGCGCCTGGTGGAGGCGGCCTGCTATGCCCCTCATTGGACAGAGTGGATAGGGGACTACCTCAAGATCAAGAGCTTCCGTGAGGCTATTTGGTGGTTTATCGCCCATACGACCG
>NZ_KE992180.1:29769-47399 GCF_000466425.1 Capnocytophaga sp. oral taxon 863 str. F0517 | reverse complement strand
TTGCGGGTGCAAAGGTAAAACCTTTTTTCGAAACCACCAAATCTTTTTTCAAAAAATTTTTCTTCGTCTCATTTGCTTGCCCGTTATTTTTGCGGGTGCAAAGGTACAACCTTTTTTTCAATTGACCAAATCTTTTTTCAAAAATTTTTTCAGTCTGTTTTTTGAACTTCACTCCCTTTTTGAAAGCGGGTGCAAAATTACAACTTTTTTCCGAACTACCAAAACTTTTTTCAAAAAAATTTTCGTCTATCTTAATGAACCTGCTCCCTTCTCGAAAGCGGGTGCAAAAGTACAACAACTTTTCCAATTGACCAAATATTTCAAGGAATTTTTTTCAATTATTTTTTAAGTGGTTGAGGATCAGGAGTCCTCTAACTTCCAAAAAGAGGGTACTGAGGGAGAAATGGACTCTTTGACAAATTAGCAAATTGACAAATTAGCTCATTAGCAAATTGTCTCATTACCCCTTATTTCCATAATCCGCTGGTATCTCGCCCCAGAGCTGGGTCTCCCACTTCAGGATGGGATTGCGATAGCTATGGGTATGTAGCCACTTCTCGGCACGGGCAATTAGCTCAAAGACCTTTTCGTTGGCCGCTTCCTTGGGGAGCTTCGTCTTACACTTCTTCTGCTTCACCCACGAGATGGCAATCTTGCTATCGGAATAGATAGTACGACTATCCTGGCTAAGCGCCAATTGGGCTAAGGCATGTACGATAGCCAAGAACTCCCCTATATTATTGGTAGCCTTGGCAAAAGGCCCTTGGGAAAAATAAATCGCCCCAGTGGAAAGGTCTACCGCACGATAGTGCATGGTACCAGGGTTGCCACTACAGGCCGCATCTACAGCGATGCTATGGGTGTCATAAGGGGGATTATCGCCAAGGGTAGGGACTGTAGGATGCTGCTTATCAGTCTTCTTGCCTACATAGCTCCAATAATTGTCATTCAGTGCTTTTTGTGCAGCTTCACGGGTTGGGAAGGACTTGTATTTGGCAGTAGGATAACCCGATACACTCTTCTTGCATTCCTCCCAGGAGGAGAAGACTCCTATTTGATAGCCCTCCCATACGGTATAGTACTTCTTTGCCATGATTATTTCAGAGAGTAGTAACGTGCTAAGACATCGGTAAGGCTACGAACAGAGTTTTTCGTCCATTGCAGGCGCAAGAGCAGTTGTTCTTCCTCGGAAAGTCGCCAGTCTATCTCCGAAGCGCGTAGCTTGGTGGTCAGGTATTGCAAGATAATGGCCACACTCACCGAGATATTGAGGCTTTCGGTAAAGCCGACCATGGGGATAGTCAGGTAGTCATCGGCCTGGGAAATGACCTGGGGGGAGAGCCCATCCCGCTCCGTACCGAAAAAGAAAGCACTCTTAGGGGTAATATCGAAGTCCTGTAAGGGAATAGCCGTAGGCGATGGCACCGTGGCCACGATCCTATAGCCTTGTCCACGGAGCTGGTCTATACAGTGTTGTACCTCTCCATAGCGGTGAGTGGTTACCCATTTCTCGGCACCCATAGCGATTTTAGCATCCAAGCGCTTGCCGTATTTCTCTTCGATTACATGGGCGGTCTGCACCCCAAAAACCTCACAAGTACGGATCACCGCACTGGCATTGTGCATCTGGAAAATATCTTCTATCGCTACGGTGAAGTGTTGGGTTCGCTGGGCTAAGATTTCACCAAACCGCGCCTTGCGTTCCTCGGTGATAAAGTCTTCTAAGTAAGTGAGCAATCGTTTTTCTTCAGTCATTGTTCTTGGGTTTCTGTTTTACAAAATAGGAGGCCATCCTCCTAAGAAATGAATAGAGCTTTGCCTTGCCTCGGTCTATCTGCGCATCAATGAGGGCTTCTTTACTTATATAGAGAAAAGTAATAAGAAGGGTAACTCCTATAAAAAGGATTGCTCCTATCACAGCCTGCCAGGGGCTAAGCTGGTGGTGGAAGTAGCGATATAGCCCAAAGCCGGTAAAGCTCCCATACAATAGGATATAGTGTATGATATAGACAGAGAGGGTATTTTGCCCTATCTTCTGCAAGGTGACTGAGGTAATCACCCGGCGCAAGAACATAAAGAGGGCAAAAAAGAGCAACACATTACCAATACGCTTGATCAGATAGTCTCCATGGGCAATCAGCTGAAGGGAATAAAGCTGTTGGCTATCGGCTATTTTTCCCAACCAATAGGGAAATGTCAGGAATATCACCCCTAAAATAAGATACCATAATATAGTATTGCGATAGAGATGGGGCTTTTCTCGATTTTTATAGAAGAGAAAGCCCATAAAGCCTCCCAAAGAAGCATAGCCAAACCAAGGGAAGATGGTAAATACTGAGCCATTGACCTTAGTGAAATAGTTCGCTATAGCCATGGGCAGATATTCATAAGTGAGATGGCTATAGATAGGTTCAAAGAAAAACGCTACAAAGGTGCTACCCAGCAGGATAAGCGACATACGCAAGCGGCTTTTCCTCCGGTAGGTCATCAGGTAGAAGGCGATGAGAAAAAGCAGGGACAGCCCTATACAGTGGAGCACATCTACCTGCCTGACATTCATATCGAAATAGCCTGGGGTCAGCAGGTTGAAGATATTGGCTCTTAGCAGATAGGCTATGATTATCAAGTTGATTCCTCGCCTTACGCCCTTTTGTACCCGCACATGGTTCCAACCCATTTTAGCAGGATTTTGTTCCTTGATGAGCAAGTAGGTGAAAATAAAGCCCGAAACGGTAAAGAATACCGGTGCGGTCATCCCCCGTATATAGTGCCAGGTGGCAAAGAAGGCATTGCTTTCATCACGATATACATCAGCCAATAGGCCGTCTATAAAATGGCCTTCGAGCATCATACAGATGGCAAAAGCCCTGATGATATCGATAAAAATCAATCGTGAAGTAGTCGGTTTCATGCTCATTGTAAAAAGGGATTCAGTCGCTTCTCTTCTCCTATGGTGGTAGGCTGCCCGTGCCCGCTATAGACTTGGGTGTCATCCGCAAGGGTAAGCAATTGGGTACGAATGCTATTTATCAGTTGGTCATAGTCTCCCTTATAGAGGTCGGTTCGCCCTATGCTACGGCGAAAAAGGGCATCGCCGGAGAGGATCATCGCTTGGCTTTCTATATAGAAAGCGATACTTCCGGGCGAGTGTCCTGGGACAAAGCGTATCGCTATGGGTGTCTCTCCCAGGCTCAAGGGGGTATGCGTATCTACAAATACATAAGTCCCCTCAAAGGCTGGAAAGTCAAAACCAAAAAGCCGTGCATCCATAGGATTGCGCTCCAAAATCTCCTGCTCATTGGCATGCAAATGTACCGGCAGGGAGAAGGTATCCACTGCCCATTGTAGCCCAAAAACATGGTCTATATGGGCATGTGTCAGGAGAATTTTCTCTATCTTAAGGCCTTTTTCCTGAATAAAATCCCGAAGCCTGACCTCTTCCGAGTGGGTACAACAACCGGGATCTATAAGCCAAGCATTCCCCTGAGGAGTATAGAGTATATAGGTGTTTTCCGAAAATGGATTAAACGTAAATGTCTGTAATGTAAGCATTTTAGTATCTGTAAAAAGCTGTTTTTTAAAACCGCAAAGATACTATATTTTACTTATACAAGCCAAATCTTTATCAGTAAAAAAACACCTCAAAAAAAACGCCCCTCCACTCCCCTATATAAAATTTTTTTTTTGTACTTTTGCCCCAATCCCAACAGTAAACAGCGATAAGTAAAGCCAGTGAATACTTGGAGCTGGGTATGTGGGTGAAGAGTGAAGAGTGAACAACAAATAAAATCTTGAATATTGTTGTATTAACCATTAATGCAAATCAATAGTTAAAGGACTAGAAATATAGACATCAGGAAAAAGTTGTAAGTAACTCATTATTAACGATTTCTAATTACATCCCCCTAGCCCCCCTCAAGGGGGGAATTATAGAGTGGTATCAAGTAGAATGTTGAACAATCACACTTGAATATACTGGATACCAGCATGATAGTTCAACATCCTACAATTCCCCCCTTGAGGGCAGTTAGGGGGATGTAGAGAAAAATATACTGAATATCAATGGATTACTTTATAAATTGTATTATTCTAACTATTGATTCGCATCATTAACAATTATTCATTAACCATTAACCATTAATAATTAACCATTATAAAAGTGCCTCAGCTAAAAAGACAATACAGTATAAAAGAAATTTTCGACACGCACATCAAGGAGGGTGCGGTCGTAAAAGAGCAAAGTTTCCTCTTTTTGTATGACATCGTACGCTATTTCCGTCCCAAAAGGGTCAGCCATAGTATCTCTATTTTAGAGCTTATCGGTTATTTGCAGGAGAATCCCGAACATTGTCAGCTCTTAGGAGCCTATACCAAGGAGCTCCTCTCCCAGCGTTTGTTCGGTCGTATGATCTCTGAGGTGGGAATTCCTCAGGATTCCAGTTTCCTATATGAGCTTCAAAGGCGTATCTCTGCCAAGATTCTCCCTTTCCAGCCGGAGAAGGATACCTTACAGTATATCCTCAACCAGGTATTCTACCTCCAGACGGACTACCTGTGGATCGAGCGTATCGACCACAAGGAGTTCCGTATCCTCTTCGAACTGCTTGGCTTCAAAGACCTCTTTACCCAGGAGACTGGCAAATCCCATAGCCTAAGCGAGCTTTGTGAGGCCATTAGCCTGATTACCCAGCGCATGAGCGGCCGTACCTTGGAGTCCGACATCATTTATATGGTACCCGAGTACAGCTACTTGGAAAGCCCTTTCTTGAGCTTCGAACGCGAATTCGAGAGTATCCGAGAGAGTATCCTTCAGGGTACCCCCTTGCAGGAGGAGAGCCTTAACTACAAGCAGCTGATGGTGCTCTTCCACCAATGTCAGGATTTTGTCCAACAGGCCTACAAGAATACCTCCAAATATGGGATCACCATGCGGGTCAACCAAGGCTTGCTACGCCTCAACCAACAGTTAGCCCGTGTCAAAATCTTAATAGATCTCTTGGTCATTAGCCAAAAAAGAGATAAAACGGACAATACAATCTGTATGGCGCTCAAGCTCATTGAGTACAATTGTTACAAGAATAACATCCGCTCTTTTATCAAGGAGAGTACCCAGGCCGTTACTTACGAGATTACTCAGTTCAATGCCTCCACCGGAGAAAAGTACATCACCGATACGCCTAAGCAGTACCTTAAGATGTTTGGGGCGAGTCTTGGAGCTGGGTTTATCGTAGGATTCCTCTGTATCTTCAAGGCGCTACTACATGAGGTCAATACCAGTGCCTTTGGCCATGCGTTCCTCTATAGTATGAACTATGCTTTTGGCTTTATCCTCATCTACCTCACCGGCTCGGCCTTGGCTACCAAGCAGCCTTCTATGACTGCTACCACAGTTGCCCGTATGGTGGACGAGGGTAGGAAAAAACAATGTAGCGAAGCGGAAAAGCATAGCGAATTTGCTGAATTTTTCGCCCGCCTATGGCGCTCACAATTTATCGCCTTTGTGGGCAACGTCATTATGGCCTTTGCCATGGCGCTCCTACTGGTTTGGGCTATTGATAACCTCTTAGGGAAAAATATCGTTGCGCATAGCTGGAACAAGCTCCTCACCGATGCCTCTCCTATCCACTCCAAACTTATCCTACATGCGGCCATCGCCGGGGTATTCCTCTTTATATCGGGTATCATTGCAGGAAACGTGTATAACAAACAAAAACACAACCAATTCGCTTACCGTATCGAGGAAAATCCTTTTCTGAAACGTGCCTTAGGAATTTCTAAAACTAAAAAATTAGCCGATTGGCTGGATCACAAGCGCCCTGGTATTCTCTCGAACTTCTGGTTCGGGGTCTTCATGGGAAGTACTGCTTCGGTGGGCTATTTCTTAGGGCTTGACTTGGATATCCGTCATATTACCTTCGTTAGTGGGAATATCGCCATGGGGCTCTATGGGGCAGGTTTCCACTTGGTATGGAGTATGTGGGTATGGATTTTCGTAGGCTTGGTTACCGTGGGCTTTATCAACTTTATTGTGAGCTTCGGCCTTTCTATCTGGGTGGCTTTCCGCTCCAGGAATATCCCTTCCTCTGAGGTGCTCTTACTCTTCAAAGCTGTAGGGAGACACTTCAAGAAAGCGCCCCTAAGCTTTGTCCTCCCTTCCAAGCCAAAGACTCAAAACGCCGAACTCAAAACAAAGAGCTAACCATGTTTCTCCTCTTCCCCTTTGCTTTCCTATACGGATTAGCCATTCGCCTGCGGCATTTCCTCTATGATAGGGGCTGGCTCACCTCTAGGAGCTACCCCTTCCCTACCCTTTGTGTGGGCAACCTGGCCGTAGGGGGCACCGGGAAAACACCCATGGTGGAATACCTCGTTCGCCTTGTAGGCGAATCCCAAGTGGCCATCCTAAGCCGTGGGTATAGGCGGAAAACAAAGGGCTTTGTCCTGGCCGATGACGCCTCCTCGGCACGCTCCTTAGGCGACGAACCTTTCCAGTACCATCGCAAGTTTCCCCGTGCCACCGTAGCGGTTTGCGAAAGCCGACAAGAAGGTATCTCCCAGCTGCTGAAGACACCTTCCTTTAAGGTAATCCTCTTGGACGATGCCTTCCAGCATCGCAAGGTAAAGGCGGGAATGAACCTGCTTCTAACCTCCTACCAGAAGCTATATACCCAAGACTTCCTCCTTCCCATGGGGCGACTTAGAGATATATGTGCTCGAGCTGCACGCGCCCAAGTGATTCTCGTGACCAAGTGCCCGCCGCTCTCCAAAGAGGAAAAAGATAAAATCATTAACCTACTCCACCCTACCCCTCTCCAATCGGTCTTCTTTACCTGTATCGCCTATAGCCAAATGGTCTATGGGGAAGGGGAGCCCATGTCTTTAGCACAGTTTATCTCAACACCCTTTACCCTCATAACGGGGATAGCCAACCCTACTCCTTTGGTGGACTTCTTACACGAGAAAGGTGCCCAATTCTCCCATCTTGCCTATAGTGACCACCATCATTTCTCTGACAAAGAGCTTAAGAAACTTAGCCAATATCCTAAGCTCCTCACCACCGAAAAAGACTACGTTCGCTTAGCAAATGCGCTACCCCAACTATACTACCTACCTATAGAAACCCAATTCCTTGACAAAGAGGAGAAAGAAAAGTTCGATGCTTTAGTCCTAAACTTCTGCTCCTAACCCGCTCCTTTTTCGCACTTTCACACCCTTTACAGTTACATTTTAGCAGTTTTATAGCTGTAAAAATAGTCTCAACACACTGTTTTTCAATAAGATAAAATAAATTAGTATATTTTTTGGTAATTTTGTATTTTTTCACTAACTTTGTATAGTAAATTCTTTAATCAAAAACACATGAAAAAATACAGCTGGTTTGCACTACTCATAGGCGCTCTTTTTATGCTTAGCTGTGCGAAAGAAACCATAGTAGAGCGGGTGGAGGTACAGAAAGGAAGTATCATCCATTCCGGCCTCACTCCTCCCGATAATTCTATTGGAAGTATTGGGGATTACTATTTAGACCTCTCTTCTTATAATCTTTATGGAAGCAAAACGGCCGAGGGCTGGGGGAATCCTATCAACCTCAAGGGGATACAAGGAGAGAAAGGGGAACCCGGACGACCTGGTGATAAAGGGGACAAAGGAGACCCTGGGCGACCTGGTGATAAGGGAGACAAAGGGGATCCCGGAAAGAAAGGAGACAAGGGAGATCCTGGGCGACCTGGTGATAAGGGGGACAAAGGAGATCCTGGAATACAAGGAATTCCCGGACAGAAAGGGGATCCTGGCGAACGAGGCGAACGCGGGGAGCGAGGCCTCAAAGGGGAACGCGGAAAACAAGGCTTCAAGGGCGAGCCTGGCCCCAAAGGGGACGAGGGTGCTCCTGGAAGACAGGGAGAGCCTGGTCCCAAAGGAGACCCTGGTACTCCTGGAAAGCAGGGCGCACCTGGTCCCAAAGGAGACCCTGGTGCTCCTGGAAAGCAAGGCGAACGCGGCCCTAAAGGAGACCCTGGCACTCCTGGAAAGCAGGGTGTGCCTGGGCCTAAAGGGGATCCTGGTGCTCCTGGAAAGCAGGGCGCACCTGGTCCCAAAGGGGATCCTGGTGCTCCTGGAAAGCAGGGCGCACCTGGTCCCAAAGGGGATCCTGGTACTCCTGGAAGGCAGGGTGACCCTGGCCCCAAAGGAGACCCTGGTACTCCTGGAAGGCAAGGGGAGCCTGGCGCTCCAGGGGCTTCCGGAAAGCCTATCGGCGGACTATATTCCGGCAATGGAAAACCGCTCGATAAGATAGGACAACAAGGGGATTTTTATATCGATATGACCGAGAAAAGACTCTATGGCCCCAAAACTTCCGACGGATGGAGCGACCAATTCATTAGCTTGGCTCCTTCTTCCTCTGCTCCGATATACAACTATATCATAGATACAAAAGATAACGAAAAATTCAAAGGAATAGCCCTAATCGAATGGCTCTCTAAAAGTGCGAAGCAGGTCAATATGAATGACATTGAAGAACTAAAAAAGGTGGGAATGATCGATGACGAGGCTTTTAAAAATTGTAATAGCTTAGAGTCTATTCGCTTAAGTGACAATATTGAATATATTAACGACGATGCGTTCCGTAGTTTGACAAATCTAAAAGTCGTTATCTTAAGTACTCATTTGAAAGAAATCGCTTCAAATGCCTTTAGAAATACGGATATAAAAGAAATTACAATTCCTAAGAATGTCCGGACGATAGGTAGTATGGCCTTTGCCTATTGCGAAAACCTCGAAACAGTAATCTTCGAATCCGATAATCCGGATATTTTCGATTACCAACGGCCTAACTATGGCATCTTCGCTGAATGTAAAAAACTAAAAAATATCTATGTCCCTGACAAAAGCTATGATGATTACATATCTAACGAGAGGTGGGAGATTTATAGAGATTATATAAAAATCAATCCTAAAGATAAAAGGTAAGCGCTTAAAAAAACGGTTCTCCTGAATGGGAGAACCGTTATTAAGTTACAAAGGGGTACCTTCTTTTGTCTTGAAGCGATATTCTAAATAAGAATAGGCATCCCTGGGGAGAATTTTTATCCATCTTCGGTATTTCAAGAACCATTTCATTCGTATTGAAAAAAGGCCTTGGGTGAGATAAGCCGCTATAAATGGATGGGTATTCAGTGTTATTCTTCCGTTGTAGTTGCTTTGAAAGATAATTTCTTCTAAGTCGGTAGTCATGCGATCGATCAGTACGATAGGGGCATCTACCTCTCCTTGTTTGCTGGGGTTTTCTTCTTTTGTTTTGATGTTGATCTCTGGGCGTACACGCTGGCGTGTGATCTGTATAAGGCCGAACTTACTGGGGGGGAGGATCTTATGCTTGGCTCGGTCGTCTTTCATTTCCTCACGGAGGGCATCAAAGAGCTTTTGCCTATTCTCTCCGCTACTCATATCTATGAAATCGACTACTATAATCCCGCCCATATCTCGGAGCCTTAGCTGGCGCGCTATCTCGGTCGCCGCTATTAGGTTCACCTCGAAGGCTGTGGTCTCTTGGTTCTCTGCCTTGTTCGAATGGTTCCCACTATTGACATCGATCACATGCAACGCCTCGGTGTGTTCTATCACTAAGTAAGCTCCCTTAGTCATAGATACGGTGCGCCCTAAGCCTGTTTTTATCTGTCGCTCTATATGAAATTTCTCAAATATAGGAACTGAGGACTTATAGAGCTTTACGATATTGACTTGTTCGGGGGCTATCTCTTGCAGATAATCTCGTATCTGCGTATAGAGCATCTCATTATCTACATGAATACCAGTGAAGGTATCATCGAACATATCCCTCAATAGGGCGCCTGTTCGGTTCATCTCACTAAGGATTTTTGAGGGATAGGTACCTTGAGCGATCTTTTTACACATCTGTATCCAGCGCTCAAAGGAGTTTTGCAAGTCCCTATCCAAGTCGGCTACCTTCTTATCTTGGGCTACTGTACGTATAATCACCCCAAATCCTTTCGGTTTGATACTCTGTACAATTCGCTTGAGGCGTTCCTTCTCGGCCTTGTTCTCTATCTTTTGAGAGATGGAAATACGTTCCGAAAAGGGTACCAATACCAAATAACGACCTGCTATAGATAGCTCAGAGCTGATGCGAGGCCCTTTGGTGGAAATAGGTTCCTTTACTATTTGTACTAAAATAGGTTGCCCGGCCTTTAGTACCTCTGAGATGGCTCCATTCTTATTGATATCCGGCTCTTGCTTGAAATCCTTAAGCGAATAATCCTTGAGCTTCCCCGAAGTTACTTCCTTGATGAACTTTAACAAGGAGGCCAGCTGTGGCCCCAAATCATGATAATGCAAGAAGGCATCCTTCTCATACCCTACATTCACAAAGGCTGCATTCAGGCCTTGAATCGGCTTGTGAATCTTCGCCAGCATGATATCTCCTACCGAAAGCCGATGATTGTCCGCTTCCTTATGAAGCTCCACCAATCGACCATTCTTTAGTAAAGCAAAATCTACATCAGAAGCCCCAGAACGAATAATTAATTCTTTGGTCATTCTGTTATGCTTTTTAGTATAATTTCAACTAAGATGTCTTAGTTTCTTTTTAAAATGAACGAAAATGAGAAAAAGTAGTTATAAAACTACTTTTTCTTCTTGTGTCGGTTAGCTCTTGCTCTTTTCTTTCTCTTGTGCGTAGCCACTTTATGTCTTTTTCTTTTTTTTCCGCTTGGCATAATGTTACAAATTAAAAATTAATACTCCGTTTATTTCTTTTTGGTATCTTTTACCTTTACTTTCGCTTTTACTGATTGTACAAATACTTTGGCTGGCTTGAAGGCTGGAATATTGTGTGCCGGAATGGTTATGGTGGTGTTCTTCGATATGTTACGACCGGTCTTCTCTGCCCTTGTCTTTACTATAAAACTACCAAAACCACGCAGATACACATTGTCTCCATGCTCCAATGAGTCCTTGATGCCTTCCATAAAATGTTCTACTATGTTTTGTACCTCCGTTTTTTCTACCCCCAATTTCTCAGAGATCTTCGCTACAATTTCTGCTTTTGTCATATTTTTCTTGATTTACAAAGTCTATATTATTCAGCATAGCGCCCCTGAATCTGTGGGGCTTTTCTCCACCTCTAAACCTGCTTTTACAACTGCCTGCTTAGAGGCTTTTTTCGGAGTGCAAATATACGAATAAATTACAAACCAACAAGTTAATAAAAAAAATTTTTTTGACTACTTCTCTGCTCCAATCATAAAAAGAAAATTGAAAATATACAAAATATTGAAAATCAATAAGTTGCAAAAAATAAACCATAAAAAACTTTTTAAAAAGTTAAATATGACAAAAAACTTGATATTTGTATCGAAAAAGTAATAATTTTGCCCCCGAAACGTAATTAATAAAAGACATATGAAAAAAGTACTTTTTTTACTTATGCTCGGCCTTTCTGTAGCTGCTTGCAAAACACAGGGTACTATTGCCCAAAGCACTCAAGGTACACGCCAAGCCAACAAAGTAATCAAAGGAGAATGGACACTCTCCTCTGTTACCTATAGTGAAAAAGGAAAGTATGAGATTACTTTGCTGAATGATACTTCCAAAGAATGTTTCGAGGGGAGTTATTGGAAATTCGTCCCTAATAACTACCGTGGGATCTATGCAATCAATAAGGCGGGATGTGCCGCCGGGGATCGCCACTTTATTTTTACAGTACAGGAAGTGGACAAATCTACCGGATACTATGATTTCTTGCTAAAACCTACCAACGAGAAATATCAGTCCGAGACCAACGCCGGAGTACGCCTACACTTGGCTTATCTCTCCGAAAATGAAATGCGCTGGGAACAAACCGTTCGCGTGGATGGAAAGCCTTTCGTTATCAGTATGAACTTCACTAAAAAATAAATTTAAGTATTCATGAAAAATATATTCAAAAAAATAACTGTTCTCTTAGTAGCCGCTGTCCTTTTTGTAGGTTGTGAGGCAATCAATAATTCTAACAAAACCCAGCGCGGGGCTGTCATCGGGGCTGCCAGTGGGGCTATCCTCGGGGCTATCCTTGGTAACAATGTAGGTAGCGGAGGCAATAGCGAACTCGGAGCGGTCATAGGTACTGCCGTAGGTGGAGCCGCTGGTGCTATCATCGGTAACCAAATGGACCGCCAAGCCAAAAAAATTGAAGAAGAAATCCCTGGTGCTGAAGTAAAACGTGTGGACGATGGGATCGTCGTTACTTTCGATGAAAAAAGTGGGGTTACCTTCGCTTTCAATAAGGCGGATCTTACCGCTGAGGCCAAAACCCTCCTTAACAAAATGGTTAATGTGCTCAAGGAATATCCTGATACCAACGTCATCGTAGCCGGACATACCGATAGCAAAGGAAAAGCGGAATACAACATGGGACTCTCCGAAAGACGTGCCAAAGCCGTAACCAACTTCTTTACTGCTAACGGACTAAGCGCTTCTCGCTTTACAACCAAGTGGTTTGGTGCCACTCAGCCTGCTTATGACAACGCTACCGAAGAAGGACGCGCTAAAAACAGACGTGTGAATATCGCTATCATCCCTAACGAACAGATGAAGGAAAAAGCGCAACAACAAGCTCAACAGTAAATTTTCATAGTTATTATTGTTTTAGTTATTCTATTTGAAGAGAGGTGCAGTACTGCACCTCTTTTTTTTTACGAAAAAACTGTCTTTTATTATTTTTTATTCGTATATTTGCGCAAAAATAAAAACATATGAACAGTATTACTGCTACCAATTTCGATTTCGAAAATCAAAAAACTGTTTACAAAGGTAAAGTCCGTGACGTATATACCATAGGAGAAGACCTCCTGGTAATGGTGGCTACCGATAGGCTCTCCGCTTTTGATGTTATTCTACCCAAAGGAATCCCCTTCAAAGGACAAATACTCAACCAAATAGCCAGCGAATGCCTCGAACAGACAAGGAATATCGTCCCCAATTGGCTCTTGGCTACCCCCGACCCCAATGTGTCGGTAGGAATCTGCTGCGAACCTCTTAAGGTCGAAATGGTCATCCGTGGCTACCTTGCCGGACATGCTGCCAGAGAGTACAAAGCCGGTAAACGTACCCTTTGCGGGGTCTCCCTTCCCGAGGGGCTCAAGGAAAACGACCCTCTACCCTCCCCTATCATTACCCCTTCGACCAAGGCGGATAACGGCACCCACGATGAGGATATCTCCCGTGAGGACATTCTAAAAAAAGGGATCGTTTCCCCTGAGGATTACGCCCTTATGGAACGCTATACTTACGCCCTTTTCAAGCGAGGTTCCGAGCTTGCCTTGCAAAAAGGACTTATCTTGGTGGATACCAAATATGAATTCGGAAAAACCAAAGACGGCGAAGTGGTGCTCATCGACGAGGTACATACCCCTGACTCTTCTCGTTATTTCTACGCCGAGGGATACCAAGAGCGACAGAACAACGGCGAACCTCAAAGGCAGCTCTCCAAAGAGTTCGTCCGCCAGTGGCTCATCGAAAACGGTTTCCAAGGGCGCGAAGGCGAGCAAATCCCCGAAATGACCGAGGCTCATGTGGCTTCCATCTCCCAGAGATATATCGAACTCTATGAGCACCTCCTCGGTAAAAAATTCATCAAAGCCGATACCGAGAACATACAAGAACGTATCTATAACAATGTAAGCGAGTACTTACATAGCTTATTATAATACTTTTGACCCTTAATTTTTTCTTTAATGAATATACTTCTATTGGGCTCCGGTGGCCGTGAGCATGCTTTTGCCTACCAAATCACTCAAAGCCCCCGTTGCAAGCAACTCTATATCGCTCCCGGGAATGCAGGTACTGCCCTTGTGGGGGAAAATGCCCCCATGGCAGCTACTGACTTCCCCAAAATTAAAGAATTTTGTTTGTCCAAACAGATTGCCTTGGTGGTCGTAGGCCCCGAAGAGCCTCTTGTGAAAGGAATTGTCGATTTCTTCGCCCAAGATCCTGCACTTGCTGCCATTCCCATCGTTGGGCCTTCCCAAAAGGGGGCTACCCTCGAGGGAAGTAAGGAGTTTGCCAAGGAATTCATGCAGCGACACCATATCCCTACCGCTCGCTATGCCAGCTTTACCAAAGAAAATCTTGAGCAAGGCTTGCAATTCTTACAGACGATGGCACCACCTTATGTCCTTAAGGCCGATGGCCTCGCCGCAGGGAAAGGGGTACTGATTTTGGACAATCTTGAGCAAGCCCAAGCGGAGCTGAAGCAGATGCTCTTAGAGGAAAAATTCGGTGCTGCCAGCCAAAAAGTGGTCATTGAGGAGTTCCTCAAGGGAATCGAGCTGAGCTGCTTTGTCCTTACCGATGGCAAGTCCTACCGTATCCTCCCCACCGCCAAGGATTACAAGCGCATAGGGGAAGGCGATACTGGGCTTAATACCGGTGGGATGGGGGCGGTCTCTCCTGTTCCCTTCGCCGATGAGGCTTTCATGAAGAAAATAGAAGACCGCATCATCATCCCTACTATCGAAGGAATCAAAAAAGAACAAATCCACTATCGTGGGTTTATCTTCATTGGGCTAATCAAGGTAGGGAATGATCCGTATGTCATTGAGTACAATGTCCGTATGGGCGACCCCGAAACCGAAGCGGTGCTCCCTCGTATCCAAACAGACTTAGTGGACTTATTGGAGGCCGCTGCCAAAGGACAGCTTGAGGGCTCCTCCCTCTCCATCGACCCCAGAAGTGCCACTACCGTCGTGCTCGTCTCCGGTGGGTATCCCGAGGATTACCAAAAAGGAAAAGTAATCTCCGGACTACAAGAACAGGGCGAAAGCCTTGTCTTCCATGCAGGTACCAGCCTAAAGGAGGGCGAGGTGGTTACCTCCGGAGGGCGTGTCTTGGCTATTACTTCCTTAGCCGATAATTTTAAGGAAGCTCTAAAAAAATCATACAACCGTATCGAAAAAATATCTTTTGAAGGCATGTATTACCGTAAGGATATTGGGAAAGACCTAGGATAATGATTAATGATTTATCTAAACATAATGCCAGCAATGATTAATACTTTTAATTATTGCTGGCATTAATCATCATTAACGTTGTTTAGAATCATTAAAAAAATAATCTCACTTTTGTTTTTGTATGTCAAAAATATTTTTTACCTTTGCCTAAAATTTAAATACTGTTTCAAAATAACTATTTAGACATGAGAACAATCATCTATTACAGCTTATTTTTCTTATTCCCTATGCTTGCAGCAGCGCAACAAGCTACGCTAAAGGGTAAGATTACCGCTGAAGGAAAGCCTGTCTTAGGCGCCGATGTCATCCTTCGCAAAGCCAGCGAAGTCAAAGGAACTTCTTCCAAGAACACAGGCGAATACATCGTCAAAGTACCTGCCGGAGACTACAAGCTCTCCATCTCCTCCGTCGGTTTCAAGACAATTAACCAATCCCTATCCCTCTCTCCTGGGGAGGAACAGACCCTGAACTTCTCCCTACAAAGAGACTTACTCGAGATCGACCAGGTAGTCGTTACCGCTACTCGTAACATCATCCCTCAGTACAAGTCTCCCGTAGTGGTGAGCAAGGTAACGGGTCATATCTTCGAGACGACCCAGTCTCTCAGCCTTGCCGAGGGGTTGAACTTTACTCCTGGATTGCGCACCGAAACCAATTGCCAAAACTGCGGTTTTAACCAGTTGCGTATCAATGGGCTTGAGGGTTCCTACTCTCAGATATTAGTCAATGGTCGTCCAGTATTCTCTTCCCTTGCGGGGGTATATGGCTTGGAGATGATTCCTGCCAATATGATTGATCGTGTAGAGGTGGTACGAGGGGCTGGTTCTGTCCTCTATGGGGGAAATGCCATCGGGGGAACGGTCAATATCCTGACCAAGGATCCTACCAAAAACACTTTCTCATTAGGCAATAGCCTCTCCTTGCTCAAGGATGGTAGCCCCGACAATACACTCTTTACCAATGCTTCGGTAGTCTCCGAGGACTTCGACAAGGGGCTTACCCTCTTCGCTTACCAGCGCAACCGCAAGCCCTATGATGCCAATGGCGATGGCTTTTCCGAAATTACAAAGTTGCACAACACTACCTTCGGTGCCGATGCTTTTTGGAATCCTGCCGAAAATAGTAAGATAAAGCTCAACCTCAATAGTATCAACGAATTCCGCCGTGGCGGAAACAAGTTCGATCTGCTCCCTCACCAGTCGGAGATCACCGAGCAGCTACGCCACCGTATCTTAGCCGGTGACCTCTCCTTCGAACGCTTCTCCGACGACCTCGCTCACAAGTTTTCCATCTATACTTCTGCCCAATATACCGACCGAAATGGCTACTACGGAGGTGGCTTAGGCTATGCCGTCAATAGCCAGGACGACTTCGATGCCCTTGAAAATGGGGACAAAGAGGAGTATTTTAAGGCCTTAGCCAAATATGGCCATACCACCGAACTGGTAGGCGTTGGGGGCGTACAATATGCCTATACCTTCTCTCCAGAGCTGAACCTCTCCTTGGGTAGTGAATACAAATATGACAAGGTCAATGACGACTATGTCGGCCAAAACCGTTCCGTTGATCAGGCGGTACGCATTTTTGGAAACTACCTACAAGTGGAGTGGAATCCATTCAAGAGGCTTACCCTCTTAGGGGGCAGCCGCTATGATTATGTGGATATAAAGGGGCATTACCTTTTCTCTGGAGCCAACGAAGATACTAATAAGCAAATATCCAAGTTTGTACCTCGCCTTACCGTTATGTACGACCTTACCGAGACCCTCAAGCTCCGTGGCTCATTCGCTCAGGGATACCGCGCCCCTCAGGCCTTCGACGAAGAACTCCATGCCGATGTCCTCGACGGAAACCCTATCTTCGTCGAACTTGATCGCGACCTCAAAAGCGAGACTTCCAATAGCTACACCGCCTCGCTCAACTATACCCAAAGGGAAGGCAACACCCAGGCCAACCTTATCCTTGAAGGTTTCTTTACTCAAATCAACAACAGTTTTATCAACCAAGGCCTTACCGATATAGGCAACATCAAGCATAAGATCAAAACCAACGCCTCAGACCTACTCAACATCATGGGGGCAAACATAGAGGCCAATTTTGCTTTCGGATCAAAATGGGTTTGGCAAACTGGGTTTACCTACCAGCAATCTCGATTCTCCCAAGCTCAAACTATTTGGGAAAACGAGGATGACACCAACCCCAAGAAGGTTACCTCCGACCGCGTGATGCGCTCCCCCGACTTCTATGGATACACAACCCTATCCTACAACCCTATCGCGCCCCTTAAGCTAAGCTACAATGGCGTACTAACCGGCGCTATGGACGTACCCCATATCATCGATGTCGAAACCGAAGAGAAGATTTTAGTCAAATCACCCAACTTCTATGAGCAAAACCTCAGAGCGGCCTACACCTTTGACCTCAAGGAACATTACCACTTAGAAGTATTTGCCGGTGTGAAGAATATCTTTAACCAATACCAAAAAGACTTTGACATGGGAAAAAAGCGTGATTCCGACTACATCTACGGCCCCCAACATCCTCGCACCTTCTTCCTTGGTCTCACCTTATCGCTCGACTAAGCAAAATATAGTCAAACAGAAATGGTTTGCGAAAAATTAG
>NZ_KE992180.1:0-29669 GCF_000466425.1 Capnocytophaga sp. oral taxon 863 str. F0517 | reverse complement strand
AATGGCAATTAGCCCTTGAAAAAGAGCGAATTAGAGATAAATTCCTTACCTTAAAATATCGTTTCTGTAAAAAGAGGCTTCCCCTTTCGGAGAAGCCTCTTGCTTTTCAGCCATCACTAGTCGTTAGTCACTTATTACTTGTCGTTAGTCACTTGTCACTTGTCACTTGTCGTTAGTCACTAACTAGTATCCTGGATTTTGCTTGATATTCTTATTGATATCTGTATCATTAAGAGGAATAGGCCATATAAGCATAGGATCATTAGCAGCCTTGTTCAGCTGATAGTACTGATCTGCTGGATCTTTGGTAATATAACTAACGCCTCCCTGTGGGTCATGTCGCCTTACTGGATCACCCCAACGCTTCAGGTCATCCAAACGGAAACCCTCAAAGGCTAACTCACGAATACGCTCTTTCTTAATCGCTTCGAAAAGATCCACTCCTGTAGCAGTAATATCAGCCACTCCACGAGCATGACGTAATTGATTGAGATAGTTTTTTGCATCATCAGAATGTCCATTTTTATAAGCCGCCTCTGCAGCAATCAGGTACTGCTCTGCTATACGGAAGAGCTTAGCTGCATGTACATAGCTATTAGCAGAACCATAACTACCTCTTGGATACTTATTCACTAAGACTGTCGTAAAATTACCAGTCTTAAAAGATGTAGGTAATGCCTTAAGATAGACATCTTTTCTAAGGTCGGTATCCTCATACAAGTCCACTACCCATTGGGAAGGAATATAGTCGGGTATATATTTTCTATTAGCTTGTGAAAAATAATTATAATGGCTATAGTCAGGAGTAGCTTCATTGGCAGAAGTAAAAAGTTGTACGATGGACTCTGCTCTATCATCCGTACGCCATATAGCTTCTAAGGTATTAGCATTACTAGTCAAGGGATATCTACCTGAGTCTATTACAGCCTTAGCTGAATCATAAGCTCCTGAGTAGTCTCCTTTGCTTAGGGCTGCTCGTGCCTCCAATGCCCTAACCGCATCCAAAGTAAAGATAGTAGAGCCCTGTCCCCCTACTCTTGAGGCTAAGAGTGTTCTAGCCTGTGCTATATCTGAATAGATAAGTTCAAATGTCTGAGCTAAGGTGGCTCGAGCTGGGAGTAGTTTTACATCATAACGTGTTACCAAAGGCAAACCCAAGTCAGGCGTATCCTTATTGGCTTCAGTGTATTGAGGGCAAAAACGCTGTACAAGTTGCAAATAAGTATAAGCTCTAATAGCATAGGCTTCCCCTAAGTATTGGTTTACTTGTGCTTGTTCTGCAGCTGTTGTAGTGACTATAGTGGGAAATTTTTCTATACTTAGATTAATATCTGCCAATAGCTTGTAACGATTTTTCCACACATTGCTTATACTCGCATGATCCGAGAGAATAGTCCATGTTTGAAAGAAACCTTCTCGGTTCTCAAAATTTGTTGTAGCATTAAGCAAATCGGATTGTATATCTGTACGCTTTTCCAAATAACTATAATTATCCCTGAGTGTTTTATAGAAACCATCTCGCCAGTATCGGGCATCATTAGCCGATTTGAAGGCATTTTTGGTTATAACACTATCATAAGGATCCTGATCTAAATTCTCGCAGCTGCTTAGGGATACGGCAGCTACCATGGCTAAAGTAATTTTATATATCTGTTTCATCGGTTCTAAAATTTAAGTTCTACTCCTAGTACATATTGTTTAGTTCCTGGATTATCTCCCGCTAAGATAGCATCGTCTATTTCAGGATCTAAACCTGTAAACTTTGTAAAGGTAAGTACATTACGTCCTGTTACATAGAATCGTACCTTGTTAAAGAAACCTACTTCCTTTATCACTTCCTTAGGCAGACTATAGGACAGAGTAATATTCTTTAAGCGTAAGAAGGAGGCATCCTCTATAAGGCGTGAATCTCGCTCAGTAAAGCGTCTTCCTTTCTTAGGAAATGGAGTGACATCACCAGGTTGTTTCCAGTAATTTCTAACACTCCTATCATATGTATATCCAGAGAATACAGTAGGATTTTCATTAAAGAATCTATCATTATTGTAGGTATATTTACCTATTGAATAGGCAAAATCTACCTGTAGCCCTACAGCCTTGTAAGTAGCCGAGAATCCAAAACCTCCATTAATAGGAGCATAGCGATCATAACCTGTATTTTGGGCTAAGGATGCTGAAAAATTTCTCTCTACGATATTATTATCATCTTTGAGCGTATTTTCAGGATGTTCAGGATCGTTGGCATACCATTGGGGTTCACCATTGTCTGGATTGACTCCCTTGAATATAGGACTAAAGTATTTAATGGATTCCCCTACCATATAAGCAGTCATCTCATTGGTATTTTTCCAATAGTTTTTTCCGGAAAAGAGTTCTAATACTTTGTTCTTATTATATCCAAAATTCACATAGGGAGTCACTAAGATATCTCGTTCTTTATCTTTATAGACATCAGCCGAGATGGCTATATTGATACCTCTGTTCTGAAGCTTACCTATATTCCTTCTTACCGTACTAAAGCCGGTAGTATAGGCTACTGGTACACTCATGAGCATACTTTCTGTAATACGGCTATAGAAGTCTGCATTGACACTTAAGCGGTTGTCAAAGAAAGAGGAGATAAGCCCCACGGTATATTTCCTTTGTTTCTCCCAAGTAAGTTCATTATTTCCTGAGTTACTTAGCGAATAAGTAGTATTATCATTATATTGGCCAGAGCCTACCAAGGCCTGATGAGTATAGTTCCCTATATCGGAGTTACCAGAGGTTCCTACACTGAACTTAAGACTCAAATCATTAATCTTTTGATTGTTCTCCAAAAATTTTTCTTTCTTGAGTTTCCACATAACCCCTGTTGCCCAAAAGTTGGCATATTTATAATCAGGACTGAACTTGGACGAACCATCACGGCGCAAAGAGAAATCTGCAAAGTATTTACCCTCATAATTATACTCCAAACGACCAAAAACAGAATTAATAGTATTGATACTTAGCTCCTCCTTAACATTCTTATTCTTAGTGGTGTTCGATAGCAAGGTGAGGTCATCATTGATAAGCCCTGTACCTGATGCTGAGAAATCACTGCCTTCATTCTTAACACTTTCTTGACCTAATAATACAGCAAAATTGTGCTGTTGTGCCCAATCAAATTTGTATTCCAAAGTATTAGTAAGGGTTCTGATGAGTACCTTACTATATTTTCTACTGGATTGCCCATCATTAAGGCTTGCTTTATAGGAGGGAAGACGGGTCTCTGATTCAACGGCATTGGTAAATCTTACCCCTGCATTACTCTTGAAGGTAAGCCCTTTCACTGGAGTAATCTCTACAAAACCGGAAGGAATAAGGTCTAGAGCTGATATACTAGACAGATTATTATCTGCATAGTATTCAGGATGATAGCGATTAATACCCTCCATATAGTCTTTGCGTTTCCCTTGCTCATCCACTGGAGAGTAGAAGGGTTCCAGCATATAACTAAGTCCTCCATTGGGATTATTGCCTGTAAAGGGGTTGGTTTGGAAGTTGTAGTAGGCCGTATTGAAGTATATGCCTAGCTTGAGCCAGTTATTCACACGGCTGTCTATATTACTCCTAAGGGTAAGGCGGTCAAAGCCTGAACGATACATAAGCCCTTCTTGGTCGAAGTAAGAACCTGATACATAGTAAGTAGTCTTTTCATTTCCTCCTGACACGGATAGATCTATCTGTTCCATGGGAACGTTTTCACGGAAATAGACCTTATGCCAACGAGTATCATAGGGATTTCTTCGGCGAATATCATCCATCTGAGCTTGATTATAGCGACCTATATCTACCAAAAAGGCAGCTAACTCATCAGCATTCATCATACGTTCAAAGTGTCTTCTGTCGGCTATATCCGAAATACCATATTGACTACTGATAGAAATTTCTCCTTTGGTATTGTTCTTTCCTCGTTTGGTGGTGATATATACCACTCCATTCGCAGCTCGAGATCCATAGATGGAGGTAGCCGAAGCATCCTTGAGCACAGAAATACTCTCTATATCCGACTGACTTAAGGCTCGAATGGTAGCATCACTCACCGTAATTCCATCCAATACAAAAAGAGGAGAATTGGTTGCACTTCCTAAGGATCCTACCCCATCTAAGCGAATTTTCGATAGTCCTGATGGCTCCCCCGAACTAATAGATACCTGTAGCCCTGCTACCTTTCCTTGTAGTGCATCCACTACATTCCCTGAAGGGCGTTGGGCAATATCCTTTTCTCCCACTCGAGCTACGGAACCCACTACTGAGGAGATCTTACGGCCAGAACCATAGCCCACTACTACTACCTCCTCCAAGTCTTGTACATCTTCGGTCAATACTACATCTAACCGATTGGTATTACCTACCTTGACAGTATGTGTCTTGAGTCCCATAGAGGAAAACTCCAATACTTCTCCTTTGGATACCTTAATCTTGTAGTATCCCTTAAGGTCTGTTTGAGTACCTCGGTGTGTGCCCTGCACGATCACTGCTACTCCTAGCAATTCCGATCCAGAAGCATCACGCACCACTCCAGAGACCTCCTGACTCTGGCCATGTGCTGTGCTCACTGTTACAAATAACAGCAAAGCATAGAAAATTTTAATAAACTTCATCTCGTAAAAATTATATTTTAAAAACAGGGGCAAAATTAATACTTTTTTCTATTACAAACAAACTTTTTCAGTGTTTTTTTTTACATCAAAATCACAAAATAAAAAAATAAACCTATTTTTAATTCATTATCAAGAAGTTATAAGTTTTTTATCTGTAGAGGCAAATGACAATTCTCACATCCCATTCCTATGGGAGAGGTAGCGGGTGTATTCCTATGACTATGTAAGGAAATATAACGTAGAAAAAACTTGCATAAGTAAGTATACAAAGGAGTGTAACAAAAAATTAACAACTGACAATTAATAATTGACAATTAATAAACGTATCTTTGCGGAAAATTCGTCCAAAGGAGGACATGCCCCTTTATGCCAAAATTATATTACCTTTTTATCACCCTTTTACTCTCTCTTTCAACTGCTTACGCTCAGGATACTGCCCCTAAGCAGATTGAGATTGTCTATGCCGGAACCCTTACCATCGACAATGATAAGTATCCCGGAGCTACTATCTTCAACTCCGATGACCAGCGAAAGGTTCAGTTCCGCCATCAGGGAATGGATATTTGGTGCGATGTGGCTGTCCTTTATCAAAAAACCAATCAGGTGAAGGCCTTCGGTGATGTCTTTATCCAGCAAGGAGACTCCCTGAAGATGAACAGTAATTTTGTGGAATACAACGGAGATACCAAAATCGCCTTGGCCAAGGAGAATGTCAAGCTCCGCAATGAGAAAATGACTCTCGAAACCCAGGAGCTATTCTTCGACCGCAATACCCAAGAGGCCTACTACCTCAACCATGGAAAAATATCCGATGAGGAAAACGTCCTCACCAGCAAGGAAGGCCGCTACTTCGTCGCTCCTAAGAAAAGCCAATTCTCCTCTCAGGTCAATATCACCAACGCTGACTTCCAGATTAATTCCCTAACTTTAGATTATTACCACTCCACAGGGCATGTCTATATGTTTGGCCCTACCACCATTACCGGAAAGGACTACATCGCCTACGGAGAAAAAGGCTTTTACGACACCAAAACAGAAAAAGGCTACTTCATGGACATGGCTCGTATCGACTATGATAACAAACGCCTTACCGGGGATAGCCTCTATTTCGATAAGTTCCGAAACTTCGCCTCCGCTACCAATAACATTATCATCCGCGATACGATCAACCATACCTTGGTCAAAGGCCATTATGGGGAAATCCACAAGGCGCAGGACTCTATGTTTATTACCAAAAAAGCGCTGATCGCCAGCCTGGTAGATAAGGATTCGGTCTATATACATGCCAAGCGTATCATGGTCACTGGCAAAACAGGAGCGCGCATCGTCCGTGCCTATACCGGAGCGCGTATCTACAAAACGGATATTCAGGGAAAGTGTGATTCTATCCACTCAAGCCAAACAACCGGCCTTACCCAGCTCATCGGAAAGCCTATCCTATGGAGCGGAAAAAGCCAAATGACTGGAGATCACATCCAGCTGCTGGCCAATACCCAAACCGAAAAGCTCGATAGCCTCCGCGTATTTGACAACGCTTTCCTTATCGAAAAAGATACCTTGGGAGAGGGCTACAACCAAGTCAAAGGAAAAACCCTAAAAGGTAAATTCAAGGAAAACAAACTCAACAACGTCAATCTATACCAAAACACAGAGGTTATCTACTATGTGTACGACGACCAAAACAACCCCGCAGGAATTAACAAATCAAAATGTAGCCAAATCCGAGTTGATTTTGCAACAAACCAACAAATAGAAACAGTGATTTTCTACAATGATGTCGATGGAGGCATCTACCCAGAAGATAAAATAAACAAAGAAGAACTCCGCTTCCCCAACTTTAATTGGAGAGGTGATGAAATAATTCTAAGCAAAAAAGATATATTCCCTGAAGAAGAAAAAAATATACAACTCACCCCTATAAAAGGTATAAAAACCGAGGAAATTGATCTTATAGAAGAAAAACTAAACCCAAAAATAGAAAACTGATGCCTCTTTGGAAAAAATATTTATCCTTCTTATGGAAATCAACCAACCAACACGGCGTACATTCTCCCTTTGTATTCCGATTGGTTACCAAGTGTTTCTATAATAAGGAAAAAATCCCATGCGAGTATTACCCCTGTGATATCTCAAAAAGAAAGGGACAATTCCTACTCCGTTTGGTAAAATATTTCGAACCTAAGAGCATAAAAATATACAGTGACCACAAGGATTGGGATTCTTTTTTCCCCCATGCGCTCACTGAGCATACCTCCGAGCAAAAAGACATGATTATACTCTCTCAAAGAGAGAACAAGCCTACTGTAGAAGAACTATTAGCGCAAATGCACAACGACAGTATTTTAGTACTATCGGCCCCCCATCATAAGGAGAACGAGATTTTTTATCAACAATTGTCTGAAAATAAGCAGTTCACTGTCATCATTGATACTTTCGCCTTCGCTTTATTCTTTATCAGAAGTGAACAAGAAAGAGAATTTTTCGTCATTCGTACTTAATACAGCTGGGTTTTGCGAAGAAAGATAACAAATTAACCATTATCAAACGGCTATGGAAAAAAAACAATTATTAACCTCCCAAGAGTTAGATGTGATTCTACATCGCTTGGCTTGTCAGTTGATCGAAAATCATACTGACTTCTCCGATACGGTACTCATAGGCTTACAGCCTCGTGGGGTCTTCTTAGGCCAACGCCTACTAAGCCTGCTAAGTCAAGAATACCAGGTGGCAGGCATACAGTATGGCGCCTTGGACATCACCTTCTTCCGTGATGACTTCCGCCGAGCTGAAAAGCCCTTGGCTGCCAATACCACCGACATCCCTTTCTTGGTGGAAGACAAAAAGGTGGTCTTCATTGACGATGTTCTCTACACTGGCCGCAGTATCCGTGCTGCCCTCACCGCCTTGCAATCCTTCGGCCGCCCCTCCAAGGTGGAACTATTGGTTCTCATTGACCGCCGCTTTAGCCGTGACCTGCCTATACAACCCGACTATATAGGGAAGGCAGTCGATGCCATCAACAAAGAACGGGTCGTAGTCAACTGGGCTGAACAAGACCAAGAGGATGCCGTCTACCTTGTCGAAAAACAATCATAGAACAAACCCTATCCATAAAACATACCCCTATGAACCAATTAAGTGTCAATCATCTTTTAGGGATCAAATATCTCACCGCTGAGGATATCGAACTTATCTTCACCACTGCTGACCAATTCAAGGAGGTGATCAACCGTCCTATCAAAAAAGTCCCTTCCTTGAGGGATATCACCATAGCCAACTTGTTTTTCGAAAATAGTACTCGTACCCGCCTATCCTTCGAATTAGCCGAAAAGCGACTCTCTGCCGATGTGATCAACTTCTCCGCGGCTCAGTCTTCCGTAAAAAAGGGGGAAACACTCATCGATACAGTCAATAATATCTTGGCGATGAAGGTGGATATGGTCGTTATGCGACACCCCAATCCCGGTGCCGGTGTTTTCCTCTCCCAACATGTGAAGGTGCCCATTGTCAATGCCGGAGATGGTGCCCACGAGCACCCTACCCAGGCGCTCTTGGACTCTTATTCGATTCGCGAACGCTTGGGCAGTGTCGCCGGAAAGAAAATAGTTATTGTGGGGGATATCCTGCACTCCAGGGTGGCTCTCTCCAATATCTTTGCCCTACACAAGCAAGGGGCTGAAGTAGCCGTATGTGGCCCCAAGACTCTGATTCCTAAGTATATCCACGAGTTGGGTGTACGGGTAGAGACGGATCTTAAGAAGGCGCTCCGCTGGTGCGATGTAGCCAATATGCTACGTATCCAAAACGAACGCCTTGATATTCCTTACTTCCCCTCCACCCGCGAATATGTACAGCAATATGGGCTTACCCAACAGATTTTGGATGAGATAGGTAAGGAGATTATCATCATGCACCCCGGCCCTATCAACCGTGGCGTAGAAATCACCAGCGAAGTAGCCGATGGCCCGCAATCGGTCATTCTCGACCAAGTAGAAAACGGGGTGGCTATTCGCATGGCGGTAATCTATCTGCTTGCCTCTCAGATAAAAATGTAGTAATTTTCTATTTCATACGCGCTAAGTATGCCTTCAACTCCCTTTGCAGTCCTTCTGTGGCACTGACTAAGGGAAGGCGTACTTGGGGTGTATCAAGTAGCTCCAAAAGGGATAGCAAGGCCTTGATCCCTACCGGATTGCCTTCCTTGAAGATAAGCTCCATGGCTTCCAACAATTGGTATTGAATCGCATTGGCCTCTTGGTTCTTTCCTTCCAATCCTTGGCGTATCATTTGGCTATAGCGCTTAGGGAAAGCTTGCCCCAATACCGAGATAGTCCCATCTCCTCCCAAAAGTACGGTAGGCAAGGCGGTAGCATCATCTCCGGAGATAACCAAGAAACCTTCAGGACGCCCCTGCAAAAGGTGCATAATCTGAACGATATTCCCCGAAGCCTCCTTAACGCCTATGATATTGGGCACCTCCTGAGCCAAGCGCAGCGTGGTGCGATAGTCCATATTAACGCCCGTACGTGAGGGTACATTGTAGAGCAATATAGGAAGCTCTGTAGCCGCAGCCACTGCCTTATAATGCTGGTAAAGCCCCTCCTGTGAAGGTTTGTTGTAATAAGGGGTAACCGAGAGTATGGCTGCATAATCTTGGACAGAAACCCCTCTGACTTGCTCCACTATCGCTTGGGTATGATTGCCCCCTACTCCTAAGACCATAGGCAATCTGCCATTATTGGCACGCCTAACTGTCATTTTGACCAATTCTTTTTCCTCGGTGGAGAGCGTAGGTGTCTCGGCTGTGGTACCCAATACGACCAAATAGTCCGTACCATTTTCTACTTGAAAATGTACCAACCGCTCCAAGGCTGCTACATCCACTGTCCCATCTGCTTTGAAGGGAGTGACTAAGGCAACTCCCATTCCTTGTAAAGTTCTCATTGTAATGTTTTTATAATTTTTTTTGCTTCTTCGAGAAAGGTACTCCCATCCCCCAGTGGGGTCTCTATGATCACATCGTTGAACACCGGATCTATGCCTCCAAAGCCTATACGCAACTTCGCCTTTACCCCCGAGGATAGCAGCAACAGGGGTAGTTTCTCCTTTGTAAAACAATTGATCAACAAGTCATATTCCAGTTCCCAAAGCCTATCGGCATGGTAATTGCGTATCCCTCCCGAATAATTAATATCTTTCCAAGCAAAGAGGGGAACTCCTTCTATCTGAATGTCGTCTCCTTTCTCATCATAGCCCAAAATTACATAATTTTCCGAATTGATGCCATAGGACTTAATGAAGTTTTTTAAGAAATCCACCTTACTTACCTCCTCTATATCTATGATGCATCCCACTCTCTGTATTTGTAACTTATTACCATTGAGACTATTAGTCCTTTTCTTAAGGTTCTTTTTTATACGATTCTTAATCGCTATATTTTTAAATATTCTCAAAATAAAAATTATAAAGATTTCTACTGCAAATGTAATGATTTTTTATTAATTTTGTACCCCGAAAGAAAAACATTTTATGAAAAAAAATTTAGGCGCTTTTTTGGCATTATTTTTGATAGTAGTATCCTGCAAATCAAAGGGTTATTTCTCCCAAGCTATAGAGGGGGAACAAGTACAAGTAACCAAGGATACTGAAGAAGATGAGGCGATCAGGGACTACCTCTCCCCTTTCCGTTATCACTTGAACAAATACTTGGACAATGTACTCTCTCATAACAAAAATACCATGGTCAAGGACATCAAAACCTTGGAAAATGGAGAGATGAACATGCCCATTGGCAACTTTTTTGCCGATGCCATCTGCGAACAGGCCGATGATCACTTCTATAAGAAAAAGAAGAAACATGTGGATTTCGCTATGTTCAACTGGGGAGGAATCCGCTCCGAACTGCCTGAAGGAAATGTCACCACAAGGATGACTTACCAGATGATGCCCTTCGAGAACCAGCTCGTGGTTGCCGAAGTGACCGGTTCCCAGCTCTATGATATGGCTATGTATTTGTTCGAGAATAAGCTCCCGCACCCTATCTCTGGCCAAGTGCAACTAACTATGAACCAGCGTGGCGAGGTGGTGAGCTTCTTGATCAACAAAAAGCCTGTCTTGCGTAAGAAGCGCTATTTTGTATGTACCTTTGACTACCTCTACAACGGGGGGGATAGAATGTATTTCTTCAAAGACTCCCTAAGTGTAACCAATATCAGTTACAATGCCCGTGAGGCTCTCATTGATTATCTGAGAAAAACAGATGTCTTAGATTTCAGGTCTGACGGACGATTCAAAATAAAATAATATAAAAAACTACAATACACATCTAATGGAAAGAAGAAATTTTGTAAGAAATATAGGAGCGGGTGCCCTATTCCTGGGTATGGGGGGGCTCTCCTATGCCTTTGATAGAGACAAACACAAGGATAAAATTAAAAAATATAAGAAACACATCACCATCCTACACACCAACGATACCCATAGCCATATCGACCCTATGCCCTCCGATGATCCCCATTACCCTGACAAGGGAGGGGTAGCGCGCCGCGCGGTACTCATCGAGCAGGTGCGTAAGGAAAACCCTAATACACTACTCTTCGATGCTGGGGATATCTTCCAAGGTACCCCTTATTTCAACTACTATGGAGGCGAATTGGAGTTCCGACTTATGTCCATGCTCAAGTACGATGCGGCTACCTTCGGTAATCATGATTTCGATAATGGAGTGGAAGGATTGCTCTTCCAGTTGCCCCACGCCAAGTTTGACTTTATCTCCTCTAATTACGATTTCACCAATACCGTCTTAGAAGGAAAAACAAAGCCTTATAAAATATTCGACGTAGATGAGGTGCGTATAGGAGTGTACGGCTTAGGGGTCGAACTCAAGGGATTGGTTACCAAGGAACTCTACAAAGAAACCCAATATCTTGACCCTGTGGAGATCGCAACCGATATGGAAAAGAAGCTCCGAAAAACAGAGAAATGTGACATCGTGATCTGCCTCTCCCACTTAGGCTTCCAATACCGTACCGATAAGGTATGTGACCTTACTATTGCTAAGAAAACTTCCGAAACCGACCTTATCATAGGAGGCCATACCCATACCTTCATGAGCGAACCTGTTATTGTAAAAAACAAAGCAAATCGCGAAATCTTAATCAATCAGGTGGGCTGTTATGGTATCAATTTAGGCCGTATTGATTTTTACTTGGATAACAAAATCAAAACCAGTGGTGTACAAATCCTTGTCTGAGAATTTATGATCTAACATTCATCTTATATAAGTTTAATTGTTAATAATAAGGCTGTCTCCCAAAGAGCAGCCTTATTATTTTATCTTATATTGAAGCGGTACTTAGCCCCTACAAGCACTTGAAAGCCTTGTACGGGATAGTTTGTCCATCGTTGGTAGTGCGCTCCCGTTATATTGCTCAAATCAGCAAAGACTGTCCATCGCTTGAGGAAAGTATAATCGGTGGAGAAATTCAGATCAAAAAAGCCATCGAGAGTGACCTCCTCTGTTGGGCTTGTGGGCAAGGTATGCTTGATATCCTTACGTGCTCCTACCCAATAGAAGGAAGTTCCTATATTCCAAACGGGAAGGATACGATAACGAGCCGAAAGAGCTGAAGTGAAGATAGGCAAGTTCCATTCTTGTTCGCGAAGCCAATCAAAAGAATAACTATTGACTTTGGCAGAGGCATCTATATGAAAACGATCGGATAGCTTCCCTTGGATACTTGCTTTAGCACCAAAGGACATTCCATCTTGGTATATCAAATGATAGGAATTATCATAGTGGTAGGGCTTGCGATCGGCAAGGGTATATTGCGCATTGGCCTGAAACATAGGCATGTCTATTATATGGCTATAGAAGCCCTTTAGGTCATAGGCAAAACCTTGAAAAAGGGCTCCCCTAATCCCTGCATATATATCATAAGGGGTATAGGTAGGCTGTAGGTATTGCGTAGGAGAAAGATACGGATTCTCGAGTGATTGTTCCCGATAGGTAAGCTGTTGCAAGTTTCCCGTAATACCCCCATAAGCTATAAGGCTTTTCTTTATAGCATTGTAGGAGAGTTCTACATCAGGGAAGAGCTTGAACTTGCCTCCTTCTCCATCATTCTGCTTGGCATAATAGGCACCCAAGCCAATTCTTACACTATAATTAGGCGCTGTACGCACATAGGCAGGCCTTAGTCCTAAGAAAGCAGACTTATAGACCAGCTCCACAGGAGCGGAAAAAGCCCGATCAAACCTTCCTTGTAGGTAATCAACCACTCCCCTTAGCTGAATTAGCTGCCCTTCCTTAAGAGCAAATCTAAGAGAGGGACATAGGTTGAACTGCAACTCCCCACTATCAAAATCATCCTTAGCTCCTTGCAGGAAAAAATCAAGCCCTTCGAACACGCCCTTGGTGAGCTTAAGATCTCCTGAGATTCCTCCTGAGAGATAATTTTGCTTAAGTGAAGCAGCAATAGGAAGTAGTGCCTTCTGCTCCACCCCATACCAATGGGAAAGCCTATGGAGGACATTGGCAGAGACATGGTACTGGTAGGCCTCAGCCCATTGGCTGTAGGTCGCTTGGGCTTGGGTATGGGCAAAGTTGCTATCGGTATCGGCGGCCTTTACATTACTCTGGGACGAATGATGTGAAAAATCTACCGACAAATCCGAAGTAGCACTTAGCGGCAGCGAAAGAAAAGCATCTCCGTAGAGGGAACTATAGTTGCCCCCTGCTAAGGCTATATAAGAATGATAAAGACTATCCCGCTTGCTCACCACAGGGATACGTGCGGCCTTCCCTTTTTCAGGTACAAAAGTAGAGGTCACCGGAACCGATTGAGAAGAATAAGTCACCTGCTTTTTGGCCACTGCTATGGTATCCTTCTTAGGAGTCTGCTCTGTAGGCTTCTGCACATCGGCTATGGTAGGGGTATAAGGTTTTACGATATCTACCGAGATAGTACCCAACTTATCTTGTGCCTGAACCCTAAAGACAAAAAGGACAGATGAGAGAATAGATATTTTGTATAATAATTTCATTATCAACTATTTATTAGACTTTTTTTCACTTGTTTTTACCAGCTCCATAGCCTCTTTGGCCTGGGCGATCACCTCTGGATAATCTTTGAAATTCTCCAATACACTGCTTAGGATATAGTTGGCTTGATAGAGGTCTTTCAATCCATAGAAGTTCTTAGCCATAAGCACCAATCCTTTGGCCGAAAACTCCTTATAGCCTCCATATTCTTTGGCCAATTTCTGTACCACCTCGTTGGATTTTTTGTATTGCTTGGCCTTATTCTTAAAATAAGCATCGTAATAGAGAGCTTCGGCCATTAGGGCATCGGTAGCATTCTTGCGCAATAAGGCATATTCCTTCTCGGCTTCCGCTTCGGATCCGGTGGCCATATAGGCTCTGGCCAAGATCAGATGTGCATCGCTCTTGGCACGTTCGGCTGAGGTCTTTTCAGCTAAGACCTTTTGGGCATAAGCAATAGCTTGAGGATAGTCCTTTTGCTGATAGAAGCATCGCATCAGGTTGGTACGGGCAAAGAGTACATTCTGTAGCACTGCTGAAGTGCTTTCTAATTCTTTTAGCAAAGGAAGTACTTTTCCCCACTCTTGTTTCTCCAAATAGAGTTGGCTAAGCCTTAGGAGCACTTGTTCGGAATGCTCATTGCGCCCTTCTTCCAATACTTTTTCATAGAGGGGTAGTGCTTTTGTCTTTTGATTTCCCTCGTAATAGAGCTGTGCCAAATAGAAACGTGCCTGAGAGGCATTGCCCCCCTTAGGATAGTCCTTCAGGTATTTTTCCAAGGCCTGCTTGGCTTCCTGTTTTTTACCTTGTACATAGAGGCTTTCGGCCGCATCGAAGGCTGCACTATCGAGCTCACTATCGGAGATTTTCACATAGCCCAAGCCCTTTGCCCAAGCGGCGTATTCCTCCATCTTTCCTTGCTCGGCATAGATATTCTTGGCAGTACTCACAGCCTGTAAGGCCTCCGCGGACGAAGGATATTTTTCAGTAATTTCCTTGAAAATAGCCAAGGCCTTTTGGTTCTCATTCTTATTGTAGAGCATCAGCCCTTCGCGGAGCATAGCTCGTACAGTATAGGTACCGCCCTTATAGTCTGTTTGTAGGATCTTGTATAGTTCGGTTGCTTTCTCTGGTTTTCCTTGGCTTACATAAGTATTGGCCAATTCATAGAGCGCATCCTCACGAAGATTGGACTGTGGGTAATCCTTGATAAAGGCCTCCAAGGCCTCTATTTTCTTAGGTGCCCTATCTACAATCCCATAGCTAATAGCCTTTTGGAAGGCAGGATAGTCGGTACTGGGGACTTTGGTGTCGATTACCTTATCATAGGCATCCATCGCAGGCCAATATTGTCCGGCTCCGAAATGACTATCCCCGAGGCGCAGGTAGGCATCCGAAAGGCGTAAGGCATCCGGTTGGGTTTCTATATATTTGGTAAAATAGGGGGCGGCTTCAGCATATTTCTTTTGGTTAAAAAGCGCATAAGCCAGTCCATAGAGTGCTTTGGGATATTCCGCAAGGGAGGTGCGTTTTTGCTCTAAGAAGGCTTGGAAGTCCCTTTGCGCCTCTGCATATTGGTGTAGCTGGTAGGCGGTCTCTGCACTCCAGTAGGTAGCTCTTGCCTGTAGGATGGCATCGGCTTTGCTTCGCTTTGCTTTCTCGAAATAAGGTAAGGCTTCCTTGAACTGACCATCTCCATAGCGCTGTAAGGCATAGAGGAAGGCTACTTGTTGGTATATTTTTGGATCAGCGGAGGCCGATTTCTCCAATAGGGTCAAGGCCTCTTGTAGGCTTCCCGAACTGATATAAGAATCCAACAAAAGTCCTTTGAGCTCTTGGGTATGCTCATCCTTAGGATAGGTATCCAAATAAGCCTGAATCACCGAAGGGGTGGACTCGTAAGCATTCCCTATATCGTAACTCAGGCGCGCATAGTTCAGGTGAGCATCACGCCTTATTTCAGGAACAAAATTCATCTGATGGGCATTGCGGAAAGCATTGAGTGCTTGTTGCTTTTGGTCGGTCTTCAGGTAGCATTGTGCCAAGTGGTAATAGGCGTTCTGGGCTACTTCATTACGCCCATTGATAATCTGATTGAACTGACCTATGGCCTTTTCATAATCACCTTGCTTATAGTATGCATAGCCCAGGTAGTAAAGGTCTGTATTGGTATAAGCCCCCTTTTTACCTTTGTAAGCCTCTAAGTAAGGAATGGCCTTGGCATACTCTTTGAGATTGAAGTAGCTTTCTCCTATAATCTTGTTGATTTCCGAACGATACTGAGAATTATTCGTCTTTTCCAGCTGAAGGAGTGCTTCCTCCAAGGCTTTTTGGAAATTCCCTTGTTTGAAATTCATATCTGCCTGATAGTAAGAGATATTCCGACTTAGCTCTTCTTTCTCTCCTACCTGTTGGAAAAAGTCATTGGCCTTTTGATAATCATCCGCATCATAGGCAATATAGCCCAGGTAATAGGCCGCTTTCTTTCCATAGTGCTTGGAGTCCTTCACCTGGGAGAGGTATTGTTGTGCTGTCTCCTTGTCACCATGGGCGAAGAGCGCATAGCCATATTGGAAGTCGAATTTTTCCTTTTGTTTGGAAGAAAGGGTAGGTATCTCCACCTTGTCATACCATAGGATAGCCGTTTTGGTATCCCCTCTATCAAAATAGTAATCCCCTACCTCTAAGTTGGCCTGGGCTGCATAGGACGAGGTAGGATAGTCCTTGAGGTACTGCACCATGAGCTTATCGGCTCCTGGTTGTCTCAAGCGAATAGCTGCCGATGCGATATAATAGTTGCATAACTCCTTATCGGCTAAGGTATTCGCCTGGGAGAGTTCTTGCCTGAAGAAGTGTTGGGCGGCCTTGTATTGCTCTTGTTGGTAGAGCGATTGGGCTTTCCTTAGGCGCACCTGCTTATCAGTATAGCGAGCCGTACGCTGTGCCCATAGGGGACTTACCAAAAGTAGCAAAACCCAAAGAGGCCAAGTTCTATGTTTCATGGTCTGTATTTTAGTAATTAAATTCTATTCTCATATGATCGCAAGTGGGGTGTGCCTGGCAGGTAAGTATCTTGCCTTCTTTGACCTCCCTTTCTATCAGTACCTGGTTGTTGTCCATATCGGCACTGCCTTCTGTCACCTTGCCAATACAGCTGCTACAAGCCCCAGTGAGGCAGGAATAGGATACGTCCAGCCCCTTGGCTAAAAGCTCACTAAGGATGTTGGGTTTCCGCTCTATAGTAAAGGTCTTTTCCTCGCCTCCTATACGTACAGTAACCTCAGTGGTACCTGTATATTCCTTCTTGGTATCGGTGACAGTAAAGAGTTCGGTATGGATTTTCTTCTTATCATAATCCTTCTGCAGGCAATCCCTTACCGCCTCCACCATAGCCTGTGGCCCACAGATATAGAAGCGACCAAAATCAATCTCCTTATAAGTCTCCTTAAGCAATTGCTCGACCATAGGGGGATCTATATGCCCTGAAAGGGCACCTTCCTGCTGGTACTTGCTATAGACATATTGTACGAAAAGCCTATCGGGATATTGCGCCTTAAGTGCCTCAATATCGGAGAGAAACATAGTGGTCTCTGGCGTTCTATTCCCATAGACTAAGAGAATCTTACAATTCTTCTTCTCCAAGGCTACCTTGATGATGCTCAACATAGGGGTGATGCCACTTCCAGCGGCAAAAAGCCCCAAGTTCTCTGGAGAAATCTCCGCAATGTAGGCAAATTTCCCCTCTGGAGGAAAAACCTCCAACTGGTCTCCCACCTGAAGCTCTTGGCAAGCATAGGTAGAGAAGCGCCCGCCGGGTATCTGCTTGATACCCACGCTAAGCAACGGCTCATAAGGCGACGAACAGATAGAATAGGCACGCCTTACCTGCTCGCCATTTATCTGCTGTT
This sequence comes from Capnocytophaga sp. oral taxon 863 str. F0517, assembly GCF_000466425.1. Lineage (GTDB taxonomy): Bacteria > Bacteroidota > Bacteroidia > Flavobacteriales > Flavobacteriaceae > Capnocytophaga. Next base: position 12,090 of record NZ_KE992180.1, on the reverse strand, counting down.
GCAGGGCTACAAACTGTCCTGCAAAAAAGTCAAACGAAAAACGATCCTTCTGAGGAATCTCAAAAGATATTTTTACCGCCTCCGCTGTCAAACGCTCTATCTGTGAGACGGTCAAAGTAACTGATTTCATTCTTAATTATTATACTATTTGTTTAATAAAAATTCTCCTGTAACGATATAATGCTTGATAATTCTATTTTCCCCTATTTAAAATTACTATATATGAAACAATTCTGCACAACTAATATATTTCCTTAAGGGAATAGCTGTTTTCTCTTTGGGGAAATATTCCAGATAACTACTACATTCTTTGGTTCCTTTTTCATCTTTATAAAGAATTTTCCCATCATAAGCATCTATATAATAAGAACGAGCTATACCACTTTCAAAAATCATACAAGTAAACTGATAAACAAGTTTTCCTTCCTCCTGCTGGCGGCTAATCTCATACCTCATCCCCATAGAATCGTCATAACAATTGAAAATATCTAACTCAAGAAAAGAAGATATAATAGCTTGTAACTGATTGACACCTATATAATAACCTTCTCCAACATATTCTTTTTGTATTAGGGCTCCTTTTTCATTATAGTAATAAGTAGCATCCACTATACAATTCCCTATATAAAAAGCCTTAGATATTAAATTTTCTTTTTTATTAAACTCCTTTTTTATATAGATAATAGAATCTTTCCCCCCTAAGTATTTAAAAACAACAAAGAAATCAGGATTATTATTAGCGTAATCCTCTACAATATAATTCCCTTGTTTGTCATAAAAAGTAAGGAAGTCTTTTTTCTCAAAGAAATCAACATTTTTATTTCTCTTTCTTATTTTCTTTTTTATTCTTTGAGTATCCAAGTGCTCCATAAGAGTATCCTTACAATAATCATACCCTTTTATAATCGTCTGCGAATGACTTATCACAGGAAATAAAAGACATAAAATAAGTAATCGCTTCATTGTTTTTGTAATTCCTTGTGCATTATTTCAAGAACTCTCCAAGGAAGCTCCATGAAAGAGAATCCCTATCAGCATGGGCATTAATTATCGAATAGTACTCTTTTTCCTTTTTCTTGGGATAAAATAGTACCCTTATCATATACCAAATGACCATTGACAAAAGTATAAGCCACTTTGTAGTCAAAGGTAGTGCCTTCCAAAGGTGACCAACCACACTTATAGAGGATATTCTCCTTTGAGACCTGCCAAGGGCTCTGCTCCGCTACACAGGCTATATCGGCATAGTAGCCCTCGCGGAGGTAACCTCTATCTTGTATCCTAAAGAGAATGGCAGGGTTATGGCACATCTTCTCTACCAATCGCTCCAGAGGAAGCCCTCTCTGCTGGAACATGGTCAGCGCTGCTACCAAGGCATGCTGTACCAAGGGTGCCCCAGAGGGAATTTTTTGGTATTCCTTCGCTGCCTTTTCCTCCAAGGTATGGGGGGCATGGTCAGTGGCTATCACATCAATGCGATTGTCCAAAAGTGCCTGCCAAATCGCCTCACGGTCTTCCAAGGTCTTGACCGCAGGGTTCCACTTAATGAGTACCCCTTTTTGGTCATAATCCTGGTCGGTAAACCACAAGTGATGGATACAAGCCTCTGCAGTAATCTTCTTTTGGTTGAGCGGCAAGCTGTTGTCCAAGAGTTCTGTTTCCTTAGCTGTGGAGAGGTGGAAAACGTGGAAGCGTGCGCCCGTTTGCTTGGCCAAGGCTATCGCTCGTGAGGAAGAGAGATAGCAAGCCTCTGCACTGCGAATCAGTGGGTGACACTTTACAGGAATTTCTGCTCCATAGAGGGAAAGGTAATGCTCCAAGTTATGACGGATTGTCTGTTCGTCCTCACAATGTGCCGCAATTAGGGTGGATACATTCCTGAATATCGTCTCGATTGTCTTCTCGTTATCCACTAACATATTCCCTGTAGAAGAACCTAAGAAGAGCTTTACCCCGGCGGTATTCTTAGGGTTGATACGCTTGAGTTCCTCTATATTGTCATTGGTACCCCCAAGCAGGAAAGAGAAATTGGCCAATGAGGTACGCGCTGCGGTGGCAAACTTATCCTCAAGGGCTGCGATGGTAGTGGTTTGAGGAATTGTATTAGGCTGATCGAAGAAAGTGGTCGTGCCTCCGGCTACTGCGGCCGCACTTTCAGTAGCGATGGTGGCCTTGTGCGTAAGGCCTGGTTCGCGAAAGTGCACTTGGTCATCAATCACTCCAGGAAGTAACAACATCCCCTCCAGGTCTATTACCTTTTGGGCTTCTTTGGCTGAGATATCCGAAGCTATCTTAGCGATACGTTCATTTTCAATCAGTAAGTCCGCTTCTTGGATACGATGATCCGAAATAAGCCTCCCATTTTTTAGAAGTGTTTTCATAATTATCACGATTTCAATCGTTATCCTACAGAGATAACGGCGATGCAAAGATACATATTTAAGTGAAAAGTGAAAAGTGAAAAGTAAAAAAAAGCAACTCTCCAAAATCTAATTGTAAAAAACCACTATAAATATTGCTATAAACCATTATTTTTCGTACATTTGCGGCAAAAGACAAATGATACCCATTGCTATCCCCCTTGGTGAGACTCCAACTCTTAGTAAGGGCGAATGGCCATTTACCCCTACAGAGCCCTCTAAAACTAAAAAACATGAAATCACGCAATAAGCTCAAAATCGTTAATGACCCTGTATATGGGTTTATTCATATCCCGAATGCCATTATCCTTGACCTGATAGAGCACCCTTATTTCCAGCGGCTTTGTCGTATTTCCCAAATGGGGCTTTCCTACTTGGTCTATCCTGGGGCGAGGCATACGCGTTTTCACCATGCCCTGGGCTGTATGTTCCTAATGCAGCAGGCCGTACAGACCCTTCGCTACAAACAGGTGGAGATTACCGCTGAGGAGGAAGAGGCCTTGTATATCGCTATCTTACTGCATGATATAGGCCACGGCCCCTTCTCCCATGCCATGGAACATAGTATCGTGGAGGGCATCTCCCACGAGGAAATTTCCTTGGCCTTCATGCAGGCACTCAATGAGGAGTTCGAAGGGCGGCTTAGCTTAGCTATCGAAATCTTCCAAAAGAAATACAAAAAACAGTTCATGAACCAACTCATCTCCAGCCAGCTGGATATGGACAGATTGGATTACCTCAAGCGTGACAGCTTCTATACGGGGGTGAGTGAGGGCAATATCAACTCCCAGCGTATCATCGCGATGCTCACCGTGAAGGACGACACCCTGATTGTGGAGGAAAAAGGTGTCTACTCCATCGAAGCGTTTTTGGTGGCTCGCCGACTGATGTATTGGCAGGTCTATCTGCACAAAACGAGTATAGGAGCGGAGTTTCTCTTAGTCAAGCTCTTAGCACGCGTAAAAGAACTCACCCACGAGGGGAAAAAGCTGCCTATGACGACTGCTTTGCGCTTTTTTGTAGAAAACCATATCACCAAAGAGACTTTTGACAATCATGCCTTAGCGCTTTTCGCCCAATTGGACGATTATGACATTATCTCCGGCCTTAAGGAATGGCAATATGGGGAAGATTGGGTCTTGGCCAAGCTAAGCCAGATGATACTTAACCGCGATTTGCTTCGCGTAAGGCTCTACAAAAGCCCTGTAGAGAAGGAAAAAGTACAAGAACTGCTTTTGGAAACCGCCGAACAATTGCAAATCTCCGAAGCGCAAGCACAGTACTTTGTCTTCACGGGAGAAATCTCCAATACTGCCTACCGCAAGGACGAACAGAATATCCTTATCTATACCAAGAATAACAAAATCATAGACGTGACCAAGGCCTCCGACCAAATGAACTTGGATGCACTGGCCACCAAGGTAACCAAGTACTACTTGTGCTCTCTTAAGTGAATAGTGAAAAACGAAAAGTGAATAGTGAAAAGGAGCGTGATGAAAAATTTTTCATTTTTCACTATTCACTATTCACTTTATTTTGTATTTTTGTCCCCCCTTAAACAAATAAAAAACGAATGAATTCATCAGACGATTTTATAGGTGAAAACCACCTTAGTACGTCGGCTAAGACCCCCTTGCGAGCCGATGCTTTTTCTCTTTCAGATGAGGAAAAAATTGCTCGTATCCAAAAGTCAATGAGCGAGATCATGGAGACACTGGGGCTTGACCTTACCGATGATAGCCTTAAGGGTACGCCGCTGAGGGTAGCCAAGGCTTATGTCAAAGAACTTTTCGGAGGGCTCAACCCTAAGCGCTGTCCCAGCTCCTCTACCTTTGAAAACAACTACCACTATGGGGAGATGCTCATAGAAAAAAATATTGTTCTCTACTCCACTTGCGAACATCATTTTCTACCTATCGTAGGGCGAGCCCATGTGGGGTATATCTCCAATGGCCGGGTACTGGGGCTCTCCAAAATGAACCGTATCGTGGATTACTTTGCCAAACGCCCACAGGTACAGGAGCGCCTTACCATGCAGATCGTTCAGGAGATGCAGCGTATCCTCGGTACGGAAGATGTGGCCTGCGTAATCGATGCCAAGCACCTCTGTGTGAACTCCCGTGGTATCCGAGATATAGAGAGTAGCACCGTAACGGCTGAATACGGCGGTAAGTTTCAAGACCCTGTGGTACGAAAAGAGTTCTTGGAATATATCAAAATGGAAACAAAATATTAGAGCGTTTTTAGTTTTTAGTGCTTAGTTTTTAGTTATTCTCCACTATCTACTACTCTTTTTCCAGGATATATTTATTTCTTAACTCAAAACTCAAAATTAAAAACTCAAAACTCAATTGAACTACTTAGACGAACTTAATGAGGCGCAGCGGGCGCCGGTGGTACATAAGGATGGGCCTGTGATGGTGATTGCTGGTGCAGGCTCGGGGAAGACCCGTGTGCTGACCTATCGCATTGCCTATCTTATGCAGCAGGGGGTAGATCCGTTCAACATCTTAGCGCTGACCTTTACCAACAAGGCTGCCCGAGAGATGAAGGAGCGTATTGGGCGTATTGTAGGGGCCAGTGAAGCTCGTAACCTATGGATGGGTACCTTCCACTCTGTTTTTGCGCGTATCCTTAGGGAAGAGGCAAGCAAATTGGGCTTTCCCAGGGACTTTACCATCTACGACCAGCAGGATTCGCACCGGCTCATCTCGGCTATTATCAAGGAGATGGGACTGGATAAGGACGTCTATAAATACAAGCAAATTGCCTCACGCATTTCCTCCTATAAGAATAACCTAATCACCGTAAGGGCTTACTATGAGAACCCTGAATTGCAGGAAGCTGATGCCATGGCTAAGCACCCACGTATGGGAGAGATCTACCGTAATTATGTAGATCGCTGCTTCAAGGCGGGGGCGATGGACTTCGATGACCTGCTGCTACGTACCAATGAGCTGCTGAATGTATTCCCTGAAGTCTTGGCCAAATACCAACAGCGTTTCCGCTATATCATGGTCGATGAGTATCAGGATACGAACCACTCCCAGTACCTGATTGTACGCGCCTTGGCCGATAGGTTTCAGAACATCTGCGTGGTGGGAGACGACGCCCAAAGTATCTACGCCTTCCGTGGGGCAAACATTGACAATATCTTCAACTTCCAAAAGGACTACCGCAATGTAGGGGTCTACCGACTGGAACAAAACTACCGATCCACCCGCAATATTGTAGAGGCGGCCAACAATGTAATAGAACACAACAAAGCCCGCCTTGAAAAGGTGGTATGGACAGATAACGAAAGCGGGAACCTTATCAAGGTACACCGCAGCCCTACCGATGCCGACGAAGGACGTTTTGTGGCAGGAACTATCTTCGAAGAGGCCATGCAACACCAGCTTTCCTATGGTGATTTTGCTGTGCTCTATCGTACCAATATGCAATCCCGTGCCATAGAAGATGCCTTGCGCAAGCGGGATATCCCCTACCGCATCTATGGGGGGCTGTCCTTCTACCAGCGTAAGGAAATCAAAGACCTCTTGGCTTATTTTCGCTTGGCTATCAACGAGAATGATGAGGAAGCCCTCCACCGTATTATCAACTTTCCCGCCCGAGGGATAGGCGACACGACTATGGAGCGGCTTAGCCTTTGTGCCAATGAGTTCAAGCTCCCTATTTTCACCATTATCAAGCAGTTGGATATCATGGACTATGGGCTGAAGATCAACAGCCCTACTCGTGTGCGCCTGCTGGAGTTTGCCCATATGATCCAGAGTTTTGGTATTATGGTGGAAACACACGATGCCTTCACCCTGGCCGAGCATATTGCCAAGCGTACCGGTATCCTCAATGAGTTCAAGAAAGATGGCACCCCTGAGGGTATCGAACGCCTACAGAATATAGAGGAACTCCTCAACGGGATTCGCGACTTTGTGGAAGGGCAAAAAGAAATAGAAGAAGCGACAGGCTCCTTGGCCGAATTCTTACAGGATGTCGCCTTGGCCACTGACCTTGACAAGGAAGTGGAGGATGACAATCGTGTATCGCTTATGACCATACACTTGGCCAAAGGCTTGGAGTTCCCCTATGTCTTTATCGTGGGTATGGAGGAAGACCTATTCCCTTCGGCACTGAGCCAAAACACTCGTACTGAAATGGAAGAGGAGCGCCGCCTTTTCTATGTAGCGCTAACCCGTGCTGAAAGGCAGGCCTACCTGACTTATACCGAAAACCGCTACCGCTGGGGCAAACTCATGGATGCCGAGCCCAGCCGCTTTATTGAGGAGATAGACGAGCGCTACTTGGAGTACCTCACCCCAAAGGATAGCTACCGCTACCGCCCATTGATCAATATAGATGCCTTTGCCCCTGTGGACAAGAGCAAACTACGCCAACAGAAGCCCACCAACAGCCCCCCTCCGGCCTATAAAAAGCCCAACGAAGAGCAACTCAAGAAGCTCCGCCTCCAGAAACCTGAACAGGCCAAACCCGTCGCCACAGGGGATATCCCCGATGTAGCGGTAGGTAATACAATACTACACGAGCGCTTTGGCAAAGGAGTCGTCATCGAGATAGAAGGTAGTGGTGCTGACCGCAAAGCCAAAGTACGATTCGAGAATGGTGGAGAGAAAACACTGATCCTGAGGTTTGCCAAGTTTAAAATCATCTAATTTAGTGATTAGTGATTAGTGATTAGTTGCTAAAAATTTCATTATGAAAAAACTATACATCCTACTTTTGCTATGCTCTTTAGGGCAGGCGTGGGGGCAGAAAAGCCTCTCCTGTGATGAAGTACTTATCAATAGGACTAAAGGCACTGTCTCTTTCTATACCCAAAAGAAAGAGGGAACTTACAAAGAAGTATCTCTTAGATTTCCTATGGCAGAGGGATACAAAAGAGGAGAAATTTTCAAGGCTTTCACCCCCACCTGGAAAGAAAAAGAATCGGTTTCTCATGATGCCATTTACTCCCCTACTGAGGATAATGTCATTCGCTTAGAGGATATACGTCCTGCCTCTTTGGAAGAATTCTTAGGAAAGAAATACTACCTATATAAGAACGAAGAGGAAGCCGCTTTTTTTTCTTTTATCAGTCCCTATACTGCACAAATAACAAAATTGAAATATCGGAAAAGTTGGCCCTTAGGTGAATATGTATCCTACCCCGATGATTCAGAAAAGAAATGGCGCATTGAGGAGATACAACACTATGCCCTATTTGTATTGGATATGGGGCACCAAAAGAAAATATATGGACTAATAGGTATGGGACTCGCCAAAGATGTACATCTGCTTGTTCCTCTAAAGGATCAAACCCTTTTCCTTAATTATTATCCCTATTCCCATAGATTCTTCTCAACTTCTTTAGAAGAAAATCCTGAAAATAGGCCTGCCGACCTTCGTAACAATTTTCTTCATTTTTATCTGCACGCTTATTATCATGCCATTCCTTGCGAAGATGGTAAAAAAATGCTGATAAACAGATTAGGAGATGCTGTTTTAGAAAAGAACTATGATTCCATAAGGATAGAGCGCCACTTTATTATTGCTAAAGATGGAAAACAGACCGATATCTATAACGCTTTTCTTGAAAAACTCAACTTAGGTGATGCAAAAGGAGCCTATCCTGTTCATGGAAATGATATATTACAGGTACTCAATGAAAAAGGTATTCATTACTATAACCCTATAGGAGAAGAAGTTTCCCCAAATGATTTCCATTCATATGTACCTTGTGGGAACCCGAGTATAGGAAAATATGAGATTGAATATAAACTCCTGAAAGGAAAAAATTGTTTTTCCTTGGAAGAGACCCTATACCCAATAGGCTATAATGTTAAGAGGGAAGTCAAGAAGAAAACCACTTATTATCTTAAAGGTACACTCCCCTCTGACAAACTATCTATTTTGGATACCCACGAAGGAAGTCTCTATATCAAAGTAGAAAGAAACCAAAAAGAAGGTCTTTACGAATACAAAATCCCTAACATTGGAGATAGATGGACTATAGAACGCTCTGGTGGCAACTATGATGTCCATGAACTCATTGCTCCTATCTTTGATGAAATCGGTGAGAATAACTACTTTCTTTTCTATAAGAAAGGAAAAGTAGGTCTCTATCCTCAGAAAGAAGCCTCCTATGACAAGTTAATCTATGAGCGCTATGGCAACTTCTATAGGTTCAAAAAAGGCAAAAAAGAAGGCTACTTAGATGCTCATACCGTTGAGGAATTTTATGAGTAATTAGGAAGATTGATTTCCCTGAACCTTTTTGAGTCACTCACTATCCCCCCTACTTCTTTATATAATTGGTATATTCCCCACTAAGCCCGCAAGTCTCCAAAAGCTGGGCGAGTACCTTATCCATTTCAAAGAGCGCTTGGTAGCCCTTGATCTCGATGGAGGCTAAGTATAGGCTGGCATCCGCTACATCGGTGGAGGAGGACAGTCCTTCGGAGAAGGCTTGGTTACGCACTCGCACCAATTCGCGGGCAAACTCTAAGCTCTCTTGCAGGCTTTGGAGCTGTTCGCGCTGTTTTTCGATCTCGGTATAGTATTTTTTCACCAAGGTTTGTACATCTTTTTCTGCTTGGGCGGTGAGCTGTTCTACGCTTTCTTGTTGTGCTTTGGCCTGTGCAATCTTGTTTTTATCAGAGAATCCGTTGAAGATATTCCACTGAAGGCCTACACCCACCACCCAGTTGTCGGGCTCGGTCAGGGGCAGGTTCTTACTCCAGAGGTATTTCTTTCCAATAAGTGCCACATCGGGTAAGTAGGCCGCCCGCTGCGCCTTGATATTCTGCTCGGTCAGTTCTTTTTTGAGATAAGCCTGTTGGATTGCAGGGAAGTTCTGTTTGGCCAGCCCTTGGTAATAGTCCAAGGTGCGCAAAGGTGCCACCTCAAAGAGCGGCGAGGTAAGAGAAGAAAGCGCCAAGACCTGCTCCCCTATCACCCCAGAGAGGGCGGTTTGAGCCAGTTCTATATCTTTTTGGCAAGCGAGTACCTCTCGCTGCGCATCGGTCACCGCTTTTTTGGCCTGCATGGTCTCTATAGGCGCCACCATTCCATTTTTTTCCAACTTTTGAGCATTGGAATAATGTTGCTCGGCCGTTTGCAGTGCTTTTTGCCTTACCAACAAGGCCTGTTGGGCGAGTTGTACCTGAAAATAGCGCTCGGCCAGTTCAGAGATAAGTGCATTCTCGGTTTTTTGGCTCTCTACTTTAGCTATTTCGTGATTGATTTGGCTTACTTTGTTCCCCACACGCACCTTTCCCCCAGCAAAAAGCACCCAACGGAGGTCAGCAGAGAACTTCCATATGTCCTGCTCCTGGAACTGGTAGCTCCAATCCTGAGCAAAAAGTGGCTGGAGTTGCCCTGCCATTCCTGTCAGTATAGGTGCTAGTCTAGGGCGCATAGGAGGTGGAAGGGTACCGACCATTTGTCCTAATCGGGATTGCAATTGGGACTGTACGGGCTGCTTATACTTATCAAAACTCAAAGAGAGCGGTTCGCTCAAGTGCACATAACTTGCGTTGATACTTAGCTGGGGCAGGTACAAGCCCTTGTAGTTTTTCTCTCCATAGAGAGCCGCTTCGGTTTGTTTTTCCATGCCCTTGAGCTTTTGGTTTGCCCCACGCATACGCTCCAAAGCCTCTGGAAAGGAGAGGGATTGGGCAAAAGAAAGGCCGGTTAGGCAAAGCAGAACGGCGGTATAGATATGCTTCATATTCAATATATATTTAAGGTAAAGAAATTACTTTTGTTGGATGTGCAAAATTATAACAGTTTGCGGAATAAAAGTAATTTTTTCGGCTTTAAATTTTTAATCTATCTTAAAAATTAGTTTCCTTTTCCGGCACGAATCACACTAAGGGTTTGCTGAGTAATGCCTAAGAAGGAAGCCACATGCCCCAGGGGTACCCTTAGGAGGATTTTGGGGTAGTTTTTCAGCAGAAAATCATAGCGCTCTTGGGCTGTTTGGAACTTGATTCCATAGATTCTAAGGGTCAAGTTCTTCAAGAAAGCGACAAGAAGCATCTCCATGAAGCCTCTCAACTTAGGATGATTATGAATCATCTGCTCCACCTGAGAGAAGTTGGCCACACGCACCTTACATACTTCCAAGGCCTCCAAGGCAAAAGGGCTCGGATTATGGAAATAAATAGGTTCTATAGGCATATAGAAACTATCTTCGGCAAGGAAAGCATGGGTAATATCCTTTTTATTCTTGGTATAGAACTGGCGGATGATACCTTCCTCTATATAAAAGACCTCCTTGGAGCGGTTTCCCTCCTTGAGCAAGAGGCTATACTTCTTATATTCTCTATACTCAAAGAGATTATCTAAGAGCTCAATGGCCTGACTATCTATCTGAGTCTGCTCGTGTATGTAATCTATGAGTTTCATAGGGCAAAGATACAAAATTAGTGGTTAGTAATTGGTAGTTCGTGATTCGTTTTTTTTTAGAATTAAATCGCTATAGGGCTTGGGGTAGCTATACCTTATCCCTCCTACTGCTTCTAATTCCTGCAAACCTTAATTTATTTATAATTATTAACTTTATTATTTAGACGTGTTTTTGTATTTATTTAACTTTGAATTAGCGTTTATATTACCTGTAAATTTCTACCTTTGCAGCCCAAAAAATACATTTTTTTAGAATGATTAGAAAGCATCTTTTCTATGGTATGTTCTTTATTTTTGCTGTTGGCAACGCACAGGAATCAACTCATATAGAGGACCGATTCGTAAGTAATGGCAAGATGTATGCCGCCCTTTTTCAGCAGCAAGCTGCTGAATATGAGGCCTTATGCCACCAGGCATACAATATCGCACGCCTCAGACTAGACCAGGCACTTGCTAAGCCTTCCGAGAAGCCCATCGCGATTGTTTCGGATATAGATGAGACTTTTATGAACACCTCTTACTATGCGGTGGCTTGTGGTAATAATAATGAGGAGTTCGAGTATAAGACTTGGGAGGAATGGACTGCCAAAGGTGAAGCTACTCCCCTGGCCGGCTCCCTTGAGTTCTTCCAATATGCTGCTGAAAAAGGGGTTGCAATCTTCTATGTAACCAACCGAAAAGAGTCCGAAAGAGAGGGTACTCGCCTAAATATCAAGAAGTACCACTTCCCCTTCCAAGGAGAAGATCACCTGATATTTCGCACCGCTGAACGCAGTAAGGAAGCCCGTCGCCAACTTATCGCAGCACAATATAATATCGTCCTGCTACTGGGAGACAACCTTAGCGATTTCGACAGAGACTTTGATGTGACAACCACTCAAGGACGCTGCCAAGCAGTAGAAAAAAACCAAAAAAAGTTTGGTGAAAAGTATATTGTACTACCAAACACCTCTTACGGAGATTGGGAGAACGCCCTATATGGCGAAACTCAGTTAAGCCTCGAGGAACGCAAAGCACTTATCCTAAGAATCCTCAAGGATAAGCCTGATAAGTAATTCATTTTTCCCTATATTTCCCGAATGTTTCTTCTTTTTGTAAGAAGGAACATTCACTTTTTTTAGGAGGTAGCAAGCGTTTACATTAACTTTTTATTTTATACCATAGAGAAAGTGAAAAGTGAAGAGTGAACAATGAAAAGTGAAAAGTGAAAAGTCATTGACAATTGATAAAGCGAATCAATAGTTAAAATAATACACTTTATATA
>NZ_KE992179.1 GCF_000466425.1 Capnocytophaga sp. oral taxon 863 str. F0517 | reverse complement strand
TTGCCCTCCTGCTCTTAGCCCTGAGCTGTTTGGGCACAACAGGCGTAAAAAACGATAAAATTACTTGGCGAAAGATTTACATCGCTCTGGGAGTAGGAGCAGCCCTCTACTTTGGTAACTTTTGGATTTTGTACTTGCGACTTCCTGCTTCAGTGGTTGCCTTTTTCTATATCCTTACCCTATCTTTGGGCTACATAGCGCTCCTTATGGCAGGTTCGTGGATGAGTCGCTTGTTAAAAGACAATCTTTTAGACGATGTTTTCAACAATGAAAACGAGTCATTTATGCAGGAAACACGCCTGATGACAAACGAGTATTCTGTGAATCTACCTACTTTGTTCTACTACCGCAAGAAGTGGAACAAAGGCTGGATCAATGTGGTAAATCCCTTTCGGGCAACCATAGTGCTGGGTACTCCTGGTTCAGGGAAGTCTTATGCCATTGTGAACAACTACATCAAACAACAGATTGAAAAAGGTTTTGCAATGTACATCTACGACTTCAAGTTTGATGACCTCTCTACCATTGCCTATAATCACCTACTAAAAAACTTAGACAAGTACAAGGTAAAGCCTAAGTTCTATGTGATAAACTTTGATGATCCTCGTC
>NZ_KE992178.1 GCF_000466425.1 Capnocytophaga sp. oral taxon 863 str. F0517 | reverse complement strand
GAAAAGAATTGCCGCTTAAGTCGAACTCACGTTAGATTAAGGTACGCATAAAGGCGGAAAAATCCTCAATGCTGATCCTGTCTGTGAAGAACTCATTGACCGCTTCCACGTCAAAGCAGTAAGTGCTGGGGCTACTGTTATTCACCACAGCGGGTTTTTGTCCTTGTTCTAACATAAAGGTATAAAAAATAAAAGTCCGTGGGTGGGTGCTGTTAGAACAAGGGCTTACGCAATTGTTTGTATAGCATTACTGCTATACGACACCTCCACGGATATATCGTAAATAATATGTATTTGCAATAAACAATTATTGCCCTATGTTCTAACGCTGCAAAGGTACAACAATTTTCTGAAATCGCAAGAAAATTCTCCAAAAAAGTAAAAACGTTTTCTTAGTAATTGGTTTTCAGGTAAATATAAATAGAGAAGAAGTTGGAAAATTCTCCAAAAAAAATCCCTATCCTTACGGGGATAGGGATTTGTGCTCAAGGGTTAGCGCTTACGAGTTTTCTTCGTAGTTGCTTTCTTCGCTTTCACAATACGTCCGTTCTCGTTGTAACGGAAACCTTTCTTGAGCCGTCCATTGGCTTTCAAGCCGACTTTCTTTGTTGCCATAAAATTAAATATTTAATTAAAATCTGTTGTTTATTAAAATTATTGTTGTAACTTTGCGCTATAAAATAGGTTGAATAAGGCAGTGGCTTATTCCTAAAACTAATACCGATATACGTTCTATTAGTTTCCTAATGAACAGAACGTTTCGGACGTTGGGTCAAGAGGGGTCAAAATAGACATCTTAGACATCTGTTATAAGGAAGTCGTTTTTTTAGAACGGCTTCCTTTTATTTTGTACATCGTGCATATAGATATTTTGTTTCCCTTCTTCTTACTCAAACGCACAGCTTCCATAACTACATAGATATCTTGTATTTTCTTCTTATATACAAAGGTGTCCTGTTTCAATCGGTTTTTTCCTTTATATGAAATCTCATCTGCATTCTCTAAAATGGAAGTAATCAATTCAAAGTCATCTAAGTTAATAGGTACTTGCCCTCGTGCTTGTTCTGTCTTCTCTGATCCGTGTTCTTTTATAATATGCCTGATAGCACTTGTATCCAAACAACGCTCAGCATTTTCAAGATCAATCCCTATTTCTTGCAAGAAAAAATCTGCTTGCACCTTTGAAACTTTGCCAATTACAATTTCTTTGTGTTGATTTAGTCTGTCAGACAAAGCAAATTCAACTAATTTTTGTATTTTATTCTTGTTCATACCTTATTCTTTTATAATTGTTTTACGTCTCTTGAAAGAAAATGTTGTACAGTATTGCGTACAGCGCTTTTCTTTGACATATTCTTTCCTTTTTTGGAATGAGAAGCACTTTCTTTTGTACTTTCTATAAAAATGTGTTCGTGAATTATAGGAAATCCTAACACATCTACACCTGTTCTATAAGAGATTATTTCTACTTTCATATTAGAATACTTCAAAATTTAGTTCTTCGCTTTCTGTAGGCTCGTAGTGAGCGGGTAGGGCGAGTACTTCGGGAGCCGTGGCGAGCATACGTTGTTCGTATATGCTATATTGTAGCTCGGTGGCAGGCCGCTTGTTGTAGCGGTTTTTGTCGGGATATACATAGTTCTCGCGGTAATCGGGAAAGGTCTCGGTAAAGAGAATAATATCGCCGTCATACTGGCTTTTGCTACCTCCTCGCATTTTGCCGTCTGCTGTTTGTTGAAAGATCACCAAAAACAGCTTGCCGTCATACTTCTTGCGCAAGTCCTTGTCAATCTCAAAATGAGGTGCCAGCTCACGCATTTTCTGAAAGGAATCAATTACGATCACTTCATTGGTGCGTATCATAGTGTCCAGCTCCGCCAAGGAACGCACGTCCTGTGCTGTGATATGCTCCAAGGCTGTATCGTTTAGGTACTGATAGGCTTTTTCCTCATACAGCACGCTTTCGGGGTGCTCCTCGATAGAGGCGTGTCCCACACGATAGCGTTGCGCCAGGGCATTCATAAACTGGAAGGCAAAGCGCGTTTTTCCGCTACCTTGTTTGCCAGTGAGGGTAATCACAAGGCTGTCCTTTGTCTTTTTCTCCAAGGCCCCAAGGAAAAGGCTCATTTGCTCGTCGGCCACTAAGAAACTTTCTCTTACTTCAGGACTTTTTGCCAACTGCTGGGCGAGGGTTTGTCTTGGAGCAGGCAAGGAGGTTACAGGAGCTTCAGGCGCATTGAGACCAAAATTTTCGTCTTTTTTCTTGCGGGATAAAGATTTTTTCGTACCTTTGCCCCCAGAAGAAACGCTGTCGCCACAGAACGATTGGGCACGACCCTCTCGTGGTGGGACGGCGTTTCTTTCTATTTCTTCAATCTTATGATCATAATAGATGACCCCATTTTCTCCTTCACGTAAGGTTAAGATAACTCCTACTTTCTCTTCATCAAGAATAGCAGTTGCTTTCATACGATATACACCAGCTATATTTTCTCTTCCTTTATACTCTTCCTCAAAGCCTATGAGGTGAGATTCTTTTAGCATTTTTTCAGCTTGTGTAATAAGTTTCAATTTATCATACGATATTTTACTGGATAGGCTGTGTTCTATCCCTGTACGATTGAAAACTACATATTTTTTTAGTTCTTTGTGATAAATTTTCTTTCCTCTTAGGTGCTCTAAAGCCCATTTAAGGAAAAACTTTTTAGCCTCTTTAAGTGTTTTAAACTTTTCGGTAGAGACTTCGGGGACGGCACCAAAAAGCCCTTGGGAGTAGTCTATGCCGGAAAGGCCTTTTTTCTTCTTTTCATAATAATTTTTCTTAACCTCTTCATCTTCAAGTAATTCAATACATTCGTCCATATTATCTCTAAAGAAGAAATACAGGTCAAAGAAATCTTCCTTTTCTAAGTTAAAAAGTTGGCTCACAAACTTGTTAATATCATACTGCGTACTGATCAGGCTAAAAGGAACCAGTTTTTTTGTTTTTCTCAATTTAGCTTCCTCTTGATCAAGCAGATAATTATGATATAAAAAGTTATATAACTGTCCTTTTACCTTATCAGGAAATTTAGACAGCCACGAGAGAATATTTTTCTTGTCAAATTTTCCTGCTTTGCTCTCTTTTATAGCCATCTTCATTTCTTGCATGTATAAATCAAGCCCCCTTTGTTCTCCTTCCTTGTCTTTTCCTTTTTTAGTCTCTACTTTAACCGCTTTCCCTTTCTCAAACTTCCATCCTTTTTTCAGACGGCCACATTCATTAAGCGCTTCCTTGAGGATACCTTCGTGGCGAGGGGCATTGAGACCTATATCCCCAAAAAGCCCTTGGAAATTATCCACACCTGATAAACCTTTTTCTTCCTTTCGGTTTTGAGTAAAATGCAATTGGATAGGAGCTATTCTTAATTGACTTATCACATCTGCATAATTACTACGATCTCCCATATATACAGGCGTTGTTAGTGCTATATTCCCATTATCTGTTTCTATATTTAAATTTTTGTTCTCTAAGTTATTGGTGTATAGCCTTATCTTTTTAGCCCCATTGCTTTGTAGAATTTGCAATATATTCAGCAAATCCTTAATTCTATAGTGTCCCTCTCCTACATTAGAGGTGATCTTAACTACATATACCATTTTCCAATCATAGATTTTTCTTATCACCTCAAGCCCTGATTTCAAATGCTGAACAAATGGCTCTATGGCTACCCAATCGGAAGTATATACAGGGTTTTCAGTTAATACAGGTTTATAATTGATGGAGCCTGGATATATATCCCTGTAATATTCTTCCTTTGAACAGCCTTCGATCTTGGTACATTTATAATTAGGATCATACAAAGCACCTGTTTTCAGTCCGTCATTCTTAGGACGATTTAAGAGGATTATATTATTAGCATCTGTGGCTACATAACAGTCTTTATCTATAAAAACACAAGTTAAAACCGGACGTAAATCATCTTTTTTTGCTACGATCGTTTTGAGGCTATCAATACCCGTAATTTTTGAAACGGAAGGCTTCAAGGGAAAGTCTTCTGTATTGATAAAGCCATGAGGTATTGTCAAAAGATTTTGTTTTTTCAAGTCCTTTAAAGTCTCCTTTAGAAAGTCAGCTCCTACAGCGCCTTGCTTGTCGGCAAACTTTTTATAAAAGGCTTGGTTTTCCTCGTCTTCAAACTTAAGAAAAACCTTAGTAGGCTCCTGCAATAGGGTGAAATTAGCCACGTTTTGGACATTTTCTTTCCTTGTTTTTACAGGCTTTGTCGCCTTAGTGGGGGCTTTTTCTACCTCCTTTTTAGACGAATCTTGGACATTTTCCTTTTTGTCATAGGCTTTTCTATCTTCCAAAAAATTAGAAAGTTTGTGTATCCCTGCAATATAGCCAAGGTCATAAGTCTTTTTTATACGTTCTACCCCTTTGTGGAATTTCTCCAATAGCTCATACCCGCGAGGTGTAAGCTCATAGGCACGCATTTTAGCAGAGGGATTCTGCAAACGTGTAAGGAGGGGGTGTTTTTTATATTGTAGCACGGCTTCTGTAGGCTTATTCCCTGGTGTATTCCAAAAGCGAAAGACTGTTTTTTCCTCTTCAAAAGCGTCTGTAAAATTGTAGAGAAAGTCCAAGACTTCGCTTTTAGGAATATCCGCATTTTCAGCGAGCAGTTGTGCTTGCAAATCATCAAAGGCTTCAAAATCTTTTACCTTGGGGCCTGATACTTCCTTAGTGGTTTCTTCCTTCTGTGGCGCTTTCTCCTTCTTTGGTTGGGCTTCCTTTTTAGGTTTTTCTACCAATGAAATAGCCTTGTCTCTATCTCCATCTTTTTTGTTTCTAAAATAGATAAAGTCTTTTCCTTCTGTATATTTTTTCTCAATATGTTTTTTAGCCTCTTCAAAAGGATAAAAGCCTATACCGAAAGTGTAATTTCTAAGACCCTCTTCCGTAGTTTCATAATATTTTCCTTCACTATTTTTCCAAAAACGTTCACTTAATTCTTCTATATTAGGATTTGTATAGGAGAACACTGCTATTACGCGGCTGTGGCGATCGTCTGTTATAACAACAAACTTATACTTTTTGTCTTTTTTAATCTCCTTCTGTGCTGCTTTCTCCTTCTTTGGTTTGGCTTCTTTTTTAGGCTTTTCCTCAACCTTTACCACGTTTCCCTTGACAAACTTCCAGCCCTTTCGTAGGCGACCACAATCGTCCAAGGCTTCACGGTAGTCGCCTGTATGCTGCACACCTGAAAGCCCCGCAGCGCTATCATATTGAGTAATGGTGATCTCAAAATGAGTAGCTTCGGGGCTGTTGTTAAGGGCTTGACTAAGGCGATAGATGATAGCTGTGTTGTTTTCTGCTTTGGCTTGGGTCAAGACTTGTTCTACTTCCTGGCGAGAGACTTCGCGGTTATTGAGGGCGTTAAAGGCTTCGAGGGCTGTCATAGTTGTTTTGTTTTCTTAGGGTTATTTTCCTTTTCTTGTCAATAGAAAGAAACCTCCTCCTACCACTAAGAGCATAAGGAGGATATTGGTAGGAGTAAAAAGGTCATTTTTAGGCTTTTCCTCCTCTTTAGGAGCTGGTTTGTTTTCCTTTTGGGTAGCCTTATCTTGCTGGGCGCTTGTATCAGTTTTGGGACTGCCTCCAGCTTGGGTATTGGTATTTCCTGCTGATTGGGAGCTGCTTCCTGCTGGAGTACTGTCCGTATTTGTAGGCACTACCGCAGGGGGCATAATCGGGTTGGGCTCCTGCTGTGTAGCGGGAGGTGTTTCAGGCTTCTTGTCTGGAATCAAAGCATTAGAGGAAGAGGTTTCCGGCTTTTTCTCCTTAGGTTTCACAGATCCTTCAGGTACATAAGGAGCAGGTTCCGGTTCCCAATTATCATATAGTTTGAGATATTTTTTTATTCTACGAATTAAATCGTCAAGTTTGACCTCCAAATTTCTATTCCAGCCAGCATCTATTAAGCCACTTCTTCTCTCTATTTTTTCAAGTTCTTTTTCATAAAAAGGAATCGCTAAAGAATAAGCCTGTAGAAGCCCTATACTAAGTTGATAAGGAGGTTGTTGTTTAAAACATAAATCAAGCGTTTTGTTTTCCTCTATTATTCGTTCGTACAATTCTGAATCACTCATATCTACTAATTTTGTTTTTCGTGTTTTACTGCTAAATAGACTTGGAATCCTGCCAAGAGGACTGCCATAGCCGAGAGGGCAAGGGCGATTTTGTCCTTGAGATGAAAGCCTTCGTTTAGACTTGCACTCTTTTGAGTTGTTTTTTTTGCCATAATTTGGGTTTATAGTATTGGTAAAGGCAATAACCTGCCCCTGCTAAGAGGACAAGTCCTAAGAGGCTGATTCGTTTTTTTTTTCAGGAACAGGCGTATAGGAGGTGCTACCCATAATCCTATAGGCTTCCTCGTAGGCACTGTAGGGAACAAGTTTTTGAGCCGCTGCTATCCCATTTTCCATCTCTGTTATTGCCCTTGCCAAAGAAATAAAGAATTTTTTGTCAAGTGTTTTGAATACCTCATTCTTTGGAATTCCCATTTGCTTGGCTACATAGTCTATATAGTTTCCCGTATGGTTTTCATGAGGAGGTGCCCAAACAGAGATGAGTTTTTCAAGGGTGTTTTTTCCTCTCAGTACCCATGTATAAGCATTTTTCATGAGTGCCCTAAGACCATATTCTAAACTCTCGAATTGTTCGAAGGCTTTATTCTTATCCGTATTCAAGGATTTTGGAATTTTCCCCTGCCAGGGGGTATCACTAATACGAATGTTGCCTGGGTTATTATTACGCAAACCACGTATAGTGGTAAGTCTTCTAAGATCCGTCATAGTATCAGTTTTAAAATTACTTTTTCTTTTTGCTATAGTGGCTGTAGAGTAGGTA
Source organism: Capnocytophaga sp. oral taxon 863 str. F0517 (assembly GCF_000466425.1). GTDB lineage: Bacteria > Bacteroidota > Bacteroidia > Flavobacteriales > Flavobacteriaceae > Capnocytophaga. The sequence continues at coordinate 11,865 of NZ_KE992178.1, read as the reverse complement.
TCCTCCGGCGCCTAAAGCGACGGCTAAGCCTCCCCATAGGAGCCAATTGGTTTTATCCTCATCGGGGTCATTGGGCAATACGGGGCGCACCTGATCCGTGGGGGTACCTCCCTCGCTATTTCCGTTATTGCTGCCCCCTGCTTGGTTATTGCCTCCGCCCCCAGGCTTGGTAGGGAGGGAAGGTTGGGCGGGAGTGGAAGGCTTACTGGGAGCAGGTACTCGATCGTTATTCTTATTAGGATCTACATTCATAAGGGCAAAGGCCATCTCAAAAGAGCTTTCGGGAATCAAACTCAGATAGCGATCTCCTATCTCCATAGCCGAAACAATCTTTGCCATTTTGATATAAAACGTCTTGTCAAAGGTGGTAATTACCTTATTCTTGTCTATCTTAAAATAAGCAGCCAAAGCACGTTCGTAGGAGGCCACTCGCTTGGTGCTTACTGCCGGATAGTAGTTGTGTGCAAATTTGGACAAGGTATTGAACTTGTTATCTACCATCAGGACACGGATATGGCGCATAAGGGCACGCAAACCGTATTCTACCGAGATAAATTCCTCATACTTGGCGTTGCCTTCTCGTTGTGTTGTGGGAACTTTCCCCAGCCAATCGATCCCTTTATTGGGTAGGTTACCAGGGTTATTTTGCCAAATGGGAGTGCCTTTATATCCTTCTCTTCTAAAAGTTTTCATTTGAGGTTCAGTCATAGCTATAGGTTTTATGTTATGAAAATGATTGTTTGAGGGTGTAGATTTGTCCGAAAGCGTCTATATCTATTTCGAAAGAGAGTTTATTGAGTATATCGGTGTATTTTTTCCAATTCTTTTTATACTCACCCACCATATCCCATAGCTCTCCGGCCAAGGATAGCATACTAATTTCGATATATACTTTCTCAATGATAGCTGTACGCCCGGCACGGAGGTCTAATTGATAGAAGCCCGGCAGGGAAGCGTATCCAATGGGAGTACCTTTGAGATAGACCCGCATGACCTTGAGCTGTATGGATCCGTTGGTGTTGATATAAAAATCCTCGGCTGTAGGGTTAGTCAGGGCAAAGTCCAACAAAAGCCATATCTTGCTTTGCTCAATCTTAGCCCCCATATCTCGATACATATGAAAGGAGAAGATTACCTTTTCGAAAAGGCGTTTGGCTTGCGCTGTCTTGGCCTTGGTAATACCATAGATAGCGGCTCCTATAGCACAAAGGGCTGTTATGATGACAATCGTTTTCGTTTTCATAGTCTGATATTTGCTATTGATTTTTTATCTTTCTTATACTCCAAAAAAGGCCTAACAATATAGAAATCACCCCAAAAAAAGATAAAAATATGACGAATTTAGGAATATAAGGCTCTTTTACTATTTTTGTATGCTCCTTCTCTTGAGTATGGAACAAATCTTGTTCTTTATTTTTATAAACACTTAGCTGTTTGGATATATCTTGGTATATAACGAGCTTGTTTTTATCATTATCGTAATAAATACCTTGTGCTTGTTCTCCTTGTCGCTTATGGGTTTCTATAGTTTGTAATAGTTTGGTTACTTCTATTTGGCAAAGACTGTCACACTCCTTATTTGAAGTAGAAATAACCGGTACTTTTACAAAAATAGTATCATGCAAATCGTAATAATGTTCTATCAGTACGCTATCAATACGTACTAATTGGGTGTGATCATGTTCTTTATTTGTTTTTGTAACTGTTTTACAGCTAAAAGCCATGCAAACCAATAGTAAGGATAATATAAAAGTTTTCATTTGGATAATTCATTAACGCGTTCTTCTAATTTTTTTATTTTCTCCTTAAGTTTTTTATTCTCATTGAGAAGTTCCGTAATTTTTTCATTATAATCTTCAAGGAATTTGTTGTAGATGTTTTGGATTCGATCTATAACCTCGGCTTCAATAGCTTCTGTTTCTACTCTTCTTTTTTTTCGCTCAAAGAGTATTCCCAATAAGCCTCCTCCTACCAAGGTAGAAAGGAGTGTTAATATATTTTCTAACATCTTGTAATTATTTAGTTGATGATTAATCTTTTAAAAGAGACGTATCTCCGGTAAATCGGTACTTTATTTTAGTTGGAGCACTTTCCAGATCTCCACTGCTGGTGCCATCATAGACAATTCTCCATTCTCCTTGTGGTGCCATTCCTGCTATATCCATCACCAGAGTAGGACGAGAAAGACTCATGTAAGGATCTATAGTTGAGGTGTCATCCAATTCGGCTGTAGGCTTGTACTCTATTTTTTGTAGGTGTTTGTTTCCTCCCCAATCTTCTTCGAAACTGATACCTTTCTTATCTACTCTTACATAAACGGCTTTTAGTTTCATCTTTCCGGTACAGCCCTCTGGTAATTTTATTTCGACCTCTTTGTCGGTGCCATCTAAGGTTAGCTCTTTGATCACTACTTCAGAAAAAGGCTTAGGGGCAACAGGTGCATTAGTTGGTACAAACCAGGCTACAAAGCTAAAATGAGCCGATAGCTTTTGTTTGGGGGCTGGTGTTGGTGTGTTATTTTGACAATTGCACACCATTTTATGAGGAATACCTATCATCTTTGTTGTTTTATGAGTTGTGTTGTTCTATATAGCTACTTTTTTTATGTTTTTACTTTTTTGTTTGTTGTCTAATGAGTATAAAAACAATCCTACTAACAGCGAAACGCCTCCTACTAACAATACTTTTGAGGCTTTCAGGGTATCATTATAGCTTTTCTTCTTGGTGATAGTTGTTCTTGGATTGTAGTACTGCTTTATAGGGTTTTCCTTTTTGTTATGGGGGGTCACTACCACTTCACCAAGTTCTTCGGCCATCTCTTCCAAGACGATATTGAATCCGGCTGTATCTTTCTGTATGGGAGCAGATACCTTTGACTTCCTACCTACAAATGAAAAGACTAATTGGCTTCCAATGGGAACATTGAGCTTATAGTTTCCATCCTTATCGGTAGTGGTACCTTGGGAGGTACCTTTGATAAGAATATTGACCCCTAAAAGCGGCTCTTGATGTTCGTTGGTTACCCTTCCTGTAATGTATTTTTTTTCTGTTTCCATGCTTAAAATAGTTTAGGGTATTTGTCTTTAACCTGTTTGTACTGGTCAGCATCTAATTCCTCTTTGAACCATTCCTTGAGGGACATCATCTTCCCGAAGGAAGTTTTCATCCCCCATAGGTAATTCCAATAGGGCCGTTTGCCAAAGCGATCGTATACGATTTGCATTTTCTGCTCATCAAGATCGGCCATCACATCGTTAATGGCTTGAATATCTGTACCTGCATTTTTCATGGCATCGTGTAGCCGTTGGGCATAGTTGGACACCAAAGCCCTGTCATTGGCAAAGGCAACAATATTATCTCGGTAGGGGCCGGCTGGTAGGTTTTTATAATAGCGATCAAAGGCGCCTCCTGTTTCTCTTTCCATTTCCTTGACATACTCCTCTTCTTTTTTCTTGCTGAGTTTGGAGGAAAGCGCTACTATTGCCACCAAAGCTCCCACGCCACACAAGCCCCATAGTATGTATTCTTTTTTCATAGTCTTTGTTTTAAAAAAATCCACTTCCGACCTGGGCTCGCAAGGCTGCTAATTCACTTCCGGAGAACTGATCCACCAGCCATTGGCTCAAGTCCATATCGTTTTTGTTACCAAAGGAAAAGCTACTGGCAGGAGTACGCTTGCCAAAAGCATTGTAGATCGCCACATAGTTGTTGTATCCCATGCCTTTGAGGGCGTTGTATACATTGTTATAGTTAGCCCCTATGCCGTGCATAGCACGGAAAAGGATGTCTGCTTTACTCTTGGCAAGCCCTGCACTGATTGTGACTGGTTTTTGGTTGGGGTCATACTCCATTTTCCTAAATCGGTTTTTCCAATAGAGGTTATAGTATAAGGCGCCAGCGGTGGAAACAATCGCCACCCCAAAGAGGATCAGTCCTACATTGATGGCTGTCTTAGCCTTGCGCCCTGCGTATTCGACTACCTCGGGGTGCTTTTCTATGTATTTTCCTACAGCGCCCGCCGCTACCGAAGCTGCTACAGCGCCATTGAGGTTGGTTTGTTTCTTTCGTGGCATGGTTATACAAATTTTCTTAGGAGTTTCTCATTAGCTACAAACTTCTTTCGGAATTTCTCATTGGTGGCGATCTCGTGGAAGAGCGCCAAAGTCTTATCATCCAATCGGGCGATTGCTTGTAGCTTAGCCTGACGTGCTTGCGCGTCTATGGGGTTGGTACTGTTAATTTTTATTGTAATGTCCATATCTATTCAGTTTTTAGTTTTTAGTTTGCCGACTGACAAGTTCGCTAAGTTCCTTGTAAAATTCCTGATTTTCGAAGATCAGGTGTAGTACTTTGAGCATAAAAGCGTCCACGTCTTCGGAGGTTTGGGCAAAGGCTTGGAAAAGAGCTGTTTTGCCTTGAGGAATTTGGGGCACCTCTGCTTCGGCGCCTTGCAGGCCTGAGGTGCTGTTTCCCTTGAAAAGTCCCATGAGCATGGGAAGGTTTTGCACGATTCCCAGGAGCATTTCGTTATTCCCCTTGGCCTTGGCCTCGCTAAACCTATCGGCTAAGCGTTCTTCCTTGAGCGAGGCCATTTCTTGTTCTAATCTTTCGTTTTTCTCTTTCAGAAACTTGTTCTCTGTTTCCAGTCGTGCCTGATCGTGTGCCCGGACGTGCAAGTCCATGATCTGCGGAAAGCCTAAGCCTGGCATACCCATAAGGCCTGGCTGTATAGCAGCGGCAGGGGCTACAGGGGCTGCTATAGCAGTGGTAGCAGGGGCTACTGCTAAGGCCTGAGGAGTAGGCTCTTCTTCCTTGGGGCCGAGAGTGAAGGTCATCGGTGTGGAAAAGCTACGGGTGGTATTGCCAAACTTACGCCTTTCCTCTACTATGATCTGGCGGATCCCTTGGCTAAACAAGCCATTGAAAAAGGCCTCTACGCTACCATGCTGTTCGGCCATCCGTGCCGCGGATATGGAGCGTACCAAGGGCTGTCCGGTTTCCTTATTAATCACCGTGAGCAGGACACTGGGAGAGCTTTTGAATCTGTTAATAATATCAATGAGTTCTTGTTTCATCCTATGTTACATTTTTGCAAGGCACGATAGTCCAAGATAGCTTCCCCATGCCCATTTTCGAAGGCAATCTCAAAGTCTATATCGGTGGCCGTGCCATCGCCGTCAAACTGGTAATAATCTCCTTTCTCCAGTGTCCTTTCCCTGAAAAAAACCTTACTATCAGAGGCATTGTACAAGGCCAGTGAGGTGATTCCCTTCAGGAGAAAGGAGGTGTTGGAGAATACTTTTTGGGTAATCCATCGGGTTTTATGCATTTTCACAAGTATTAAAGCGGGTGTCTTCGTAGATCAGTATCAGTTGCCCTTTGAAATCCTTGCCTGCAATGGCTTCCTCGGCGATGATCTCCAAGGTATAGGTTTTTCCTTGGGTTTGGAAATCTACAGGCTTGCAACCGGTAAAATAGCAACTCTCGCGGGAGCGATAGTTGCTGATATGTTGCATTTTAGAAATGTAGGTACCATCATCGGCCTTGACTCCTACGTTGGCCACAAAGTCCTCTCCCATATTGTGATAGATCAAAAGGCCAATGACACGCCCAGCCACGGGGGTGAAAAATACGTTATTGCCTCGTTGTCCTACCGGAATGCTAATGTTATATACTTCTTCTTTGGTGTGCATGATTTTTTCTTTTTAAGGGTAAATACGAATTATCAAAAAAGCCCTGCCTTACAAGGGCAAGGCTTTGACATTGATAATATTAAGAGAAAAAATTAGTTCGTTAGGAACTCAAAGCCACGCAACTCGATACGTACGAATTGGGTTTGTGAGGCAGGAACGCTGGCCCCTTGGGGGAACTGCCAAGAGATGTTGATTTCTTTTTCAGGTACAATCACCGGAGCCGAAGCTATACTGCGGAAATTGTATCCTTCATTTATCCCATTGAGCTGACTTACAAGGTCAGAAATGGGAAGTAACAAGAGATCTTCATCTTGAGCGATTTTCAGCTCTGAATTGACGATAGCTCCATGCGCAATGCTTTTCCACGCAGCCTCGTGCAAATTGGTTGCGGTATCCTCGGTAAGGATACGAATACCATCGATGACGAAATAGCGGCCTTTGTTGAGCTTGTTGGCATCGAAGGAGGTTTCTCCTACGAGCTTTTTGGTGTTGCTATCGATGAGCAATACCACGGAGCTTTTCCCTTTTGCATCGAAGGTGATGTACTGGGTACGATCCATTACTTTGGCGTTGCGGGTATCTACCCCCATCGCGGTAAGAACGTGATTGGAACGTTCTAATTGAACTTGTCTGTTGTCCATTGTCTTGAATTTTTAAATTTAAAAATGAGTACTTCTTTTAGGGCTTACACATAGGTTTCCTTAGGAGTGAAACCGGTAAGCGGGTTGCGAGCTTGTTTCTCCTCTACGATTTCTTCGTAAGGAGTGTAGTAGCTATCCTCATAGACTGGGGAATAGTCGAACCATTCAGGCTCACCTAAGCCATTTCTTTCCTGGCATGGGCAGGCAAGGCCAAGGGCATTTTGTACGGTTTTGCCAGCTTTACCAGCCTCGGTGAACTCACGAGCCAAGGAGATTCCTTGTGCGCCAGCCATACCGATTAAGGCCCCACGTACCGCGGTGGCTGCCGTATCATTGCCATCCACACAAGCCAGTCCTACTAAGGCGGCTGCAAAAGCTCCTCCTTTGACCAGCTGGCGTTTGGTTCTATCTTTCTTTTCGTCCCCTGACTTCTTTTCAGTGAGGGTAGCCACGAGCAGATTGGAGGCCGCTGCTCCAGCCACTGCGGAACCTCCCATGACAAGGGCTCCTGTCAGATTCTCTGTTTTGGGTTTCTTAAAATTCATATCAAACCTTTTTAGTGTTAGAGGAGGCAAGGCAGAATCCAGCTACAAAAGCAAGGGCTACATGCCACCATTTTAATTTATTGTCTGTCGTCTGTTTCTCTGTTGAGGTGTCTGTTTCTCTTATGGGCACTTCCCGAATGTATATCAATTGGGGGGTGTCTCTGACCGCGGGTAGCTCTATCTTTTCTACCTGCTTTTGTGGGGTAGGGCGAGGCATACATGGGTGCATAGTTGTTTTGTTTTAGTTATATATCAGGTAATTTCTTGATCTTTACAGTGGAATACCTATCCACCCATGGGGCGATGTCCAAGTGATTGGTAGGATGTTTCTGTTCATAATAGCGTGTCTTCTCAACCAGGGCACTGAGTACCCGAGGATCACCGGAGGTAATTCCTATATCGCTCTGATCTATTTTGAAAATCGCGGCATTGGCCTTTTTCAAACCTTCTAAGTGCTTGAGTGCTTCTTGTAGCTCTGCTTCTGTGAAAGCAGGTACTTGTAGGATCTCTGTCTTTGGATACGCAAAACGATTCAAGCGTTCTTGGAAACTTCCCTGAGTGGTCAGCTGCTTATCTCGGCCAAAGTAATCACATACAGGTGACTGCTTATAACTGGTATTGACCTGTGGCGGCATATTCACTTCCCAACCATTCATGGCCAGCGGCTTGGCAAAGAAATTCCACAGCCTTGCTATGACACATTCTTCCGAAAGGGTATAGAAATCCTTCTTTGAGAAGAAATAGTATTTTTGAGCCGCTGTTGTGCGCTTGAGGGGCTGTCCTACGGCGAGTTGTTGTTCGTTTAGTACAAAGTAGAAGGCGAATATTTCTCCCAATCGTTCCTGACGTGTTTGGTAAGGGTTATCCGCTCCTACACCTGACTGGGTCAGGGCTTCGTCCTTTGTACTGCCTCGGTGATATACACATGTCTCCAATCTGGGAAAACGTACCGGAGTGGCGTTGTCCAATCTTATCTTCTTGGCAAACCTCATCGGGGCGATCATCAGCTTGTCATTCCCTGTAAAGGGTTTAGCTCCATAGAAATCTACAAATTCCGGACGGCTGCCATAGGCATAATGCCTGCCTTGTTGTATCTTCTGTAAGAAAGGGTAATAGAGTGCATACAAAAGGGCATGGCCTAAGCTACTACGCATATTGTCAAAATCGACAAATCCTCTGTTATAGGAGGTGCTTCCTCCTCGGTCAAAGAGCATGCCCCAGTAATAACCATTGAAAAAAGCAAAAGAACTGATTTGGTTAGCTACCTTTTTCAGTAGAATACCTTCGGCTAAGGGCTTGAAGGCATCGGCCTTGAGCATGGCTTGTTCTACAGCATTAGGTAGCTTTCCGCTCTGTTGTGCCTCTCGTGCGATGGCTTGCACGTCACCAAACTTTTGACATTGCAAGAAAAAAGCATTGTTATAAGAGTTCATTGCCGTATGTACGTTTTTGACCAACTGGCGCAAACGTGGGGCAAACTCATACTTGAGGTACTGGAAATCTCCTTGAAATTCTATGTTAATTGCCATTTTTTTTCTCTTTTTTAGTTATCATATATAGGCCTCCGGCAGCCACTAAGAGCCATATCCACCATAGGCTTTTCTTTTTGTCCCCTCCAGGAGTGCTGGGGGCAGGCTCGGGGGTAGCCTGTGGCTGTAGGGTAGGGGTGGAAGGCTTTGTCTCCTGGCTCTGCCCTTGATTTTGCCCCTGATTTGGTGGGGATGGCCTGGCAGGCTCTCTCCTCAAAGGATTGTAGGGGTGTTCATCTGTATAGCCATCAGGGGTGATCAGCCCGCTATTTTGTGTAAAATTGGACGACTGACCACTGGGGTCGGAAGGCGAAGGGAGCGAAGCGATTTTGCGAAAATCGAAATTGTCATCATAGTCATTCGGATTCAGTCCGAAAGCCTTAAAGGCTGTAAGCACCTTGGGCATATCTCGCGCCGAGAGCTGATGACAGTTGGGAGCTACCACGCCTTTCCCTGGTATGTTGAATTTGTTATGTCGTGCCTTGGCGGCTTTCAGTAGCTTGAGTAAGTCTTGAGCGGTGGCATTTTTATACTCACCCCTTTTGTCAATGAAATCACTCAATACTAAGCCCATATTCCTACATTGGTTATCCGCGTGCATAGGCTCGGTCACGCGGTGTATCTTGGGATCATAAGGTGCATTCCAACTATTGAAATAAACTGCCTTTTCATAGGCTTCCGCTTTTTTTAGCCATTGATCATATTCTCTTTTAGCTCTTTCATGGTGCATAAGGCTGCTGTTTCAAAGTTAAAAAAGATATCATCTCCAGTCTTGAATAGCCCTTTTTTATCATTGTCAAAAGCCTTTTCAAAAGCACTTGCTTTTGTCTCCGCACTGTTGAGAAAATCTACAAAAGGCACGGCCATTCCTATATATTCATCTTTTCTTTTTAGAATCAAAATAGGCAACTCTATAACAATATTTCTATCACCAAACCCTATAGGGCTTTGCGTAAGCTGTAATGTGTTCCAACGTTCATCAAAAACGCTATCAGATAGATTAACCGTAGCACTTGACCAGCTAATGTTATACACACGTTTATAACTTTCTATCTTTCCACGAAATCCTTCTTTTAAGGTTTTAGCAATACGAGAGAGTTCCCTTGTGGTTGCTTCACTTTCACTGGATTTCCAATCACTGTTCTTTATTTTTTCAAAAATATGGTCATAGATACATAGATTAAAATAAATATCATTGAGCAATCCTTGAATAAGTTCGTCATTGATACAGGTTACTGCTTCTATATCTTTGAGCCCTCCTGAATACATTATCCTTCCTTCTTTGTCCTTTCCAACCTCTTTCCCGACTATGGCTTCTTCGTAATATTTGCTCATTACATTATAAGCATCTTTACCTCTTTTAGCATCCCAGGCCGATTTTTCCTTAAATACTTCAAACTCATTAAGTATAGCTATGACCGCAGCAACAGCTGTCAGAGCCCAACCTATGGGATTCCATATATTGGCAGAGGCTCCAAATTTTATGAGTGCAAAAGCTAATCCAGAGAGCGTTTTATGTAGATCCTCCGCATTTTTGGCGTATTTCTCCATATTGCTTTTGTACTCGTGGTAGTACATGTTGATAGCTTCGTCATAATGTATATCCACTAAGTCAGCTTGTCCAGGTGCTCCATGAAGTCCTTCACCTTTGGGATCTACAGGCATTAGATAACTTCCCCTCATCGTACTACTTTTTTTTGTTCATCATTAGGACAACTACCAATAGACCTACTACTGCAACCCCACCTATGACATAGATCATTATATTGTCCTTGGGCTGTCCTTGAGGTGCATTCCCTTGTGGGACAAAATGGTTATTCGTATATCCTTGGTTGGTGTTTTGATTGTCATATCCTTGATCTTTGTTTTGCCTTTCTAATTGTCTTCTTCTCTCGTCATTCTCAAGACGAAGTCTTTCGGCTTCTTGTCGCTTTAGCGCTGCCTCTGCCTGATTACGCTCTATATCACTGCTATAGTCTCTTGCTGGAGGATTGGTAGGATCAGGATTCTTACGTGTCAAATCGTCATAAATACCTTTTCCTGCTTTGAGAACGTTTCCTACATCTCCTGCGGCTTTTCCAATCGTATCTGTTGTTTTATGGAATTTACCCTCTTCATAGCTTTTTCCAGATCCTATACCTCGTAATCCCTTCGCGGTAGTGAATCCATATAGCGCATTCTGTGCGCCGTTAAGTCCTATATGTTTCATAGCTGTTACTATTTCGTCTGCTTTTTCAGAATATAAGGCTTCTTTTGTAGTGGGTACCGTGCCATCTATTACATAGTAGCCTTTGCGCAAATCGTTGTCCTTTTGAGAAATAGGCACAATCAGATATACATGAGTATATTGGTCGGGGTAGGAGCTGTAAGGCTGCTTGATCTGCCGTACATAGCTGTTATATCCCAAAGCCTTGATAATAGAGCCTGCCAATATGGTATAGCTCTTGCAGTCAATCCCTATAAAGCGTTGTGCCCAGGAGCAAGCAGGGGAGCGTAATTGCTGTACCTCACTATCGGCCTTGTATTGGAAATGGTGATAGAGAAACTGATGTATATTCTTACACGTAGCCTGCAAGGTGTTCCCCTTGAGTAGTTTTGCTATTTTTTGGCACTGGGTGTAATAGGTGTCAATAGCTATTACAATCTGTTCCACTGAAAAGAACGTATCGCCATCCCCCAAATTAGTACGCTTACAGGCCGCTTTCGGGAATATATCCGAAGGATAGTCAGAGCGAACTTCACGATAAAGTGCATTGTTAAGGGATACGTACATAAATGATTTTGGTGTTACCTAATTTGTGAGCCACAAAGGTAAAACAGCCCTCAAGGAAAAAGGCAGGATTGGGCACTTTCGGGCAGGATTGGGAAGTCTTGGGCAGTTTTCGTGTTAATATATTGTTAGCGCGCTAAGGAAAAGATACAAAAAAACCTCCCCCGCGTGTGTCTTTCGGAGGAGGTAAAAATGGATTAAAAAAACTGCCTAAAATTTATATATTTCTATACCAAAAGGTATAGATGAGCCAGCCAAAGAGATAATAACGAGTTTCAGTATATCGCAGCTCTCCAGCAGTGTCTAAGTGATAGTATTTTACTGTCTTCATAGCTTAGTCTTTCTTAGGGTTTAACATTGCTTCCAAAACAGCCTTATCAGCCGAGACTTTTCCACTTAGGTAAAGGGCGATCATATTTAGATCTGTAGTTGTGGAAAACAGTGGCATATTCATCCTATACACAACACCTTTCTTGATCTTCTTTCCTTGAATATAGAATAACTCATCGACTATATTAAAACGGGTTCCCGCTTTTATCTTTCCTTTTTTACTGATTTTCATAGCTTACCATTTAAAATACAACACTCTAAATCTTTCCTACAATAGAATACGAGATTTTCAGGAATAAGATACTCTTCCCAATCAAATCTGTATTTTACTTCATATCTTGTAGGACCTTCAAATTC
>NZ_KE992177.1:27173-62586 GCF_000466425.1 Capnocytophaga sp. oral taxon 863 str. F0517 | reverse complement strand
TTGAAGAAAAAGTTATTTACGATAGTTTAGGTATTTTGCAAATATATGATGGTGCTGCAGAGGGTTTTATTATTCACACAAGAAATAAAAGTGATGGAAATATTATATTCAAAAATAGGGGGTATAGTAATAAAATATTAATAAATAGAAAACTGGATTGCCTTATAGACGGAAAAGATACAATTAGGAACTTTGAAGTGTTTTTAAAAGATAGGCTTATAATGGTCTATCCTAAAGAAGATGATAGAATTTATGTATACAAATTTAAATAATTAATTGAGGCGTCAAAATAATTTCATATATTTGCACTCTGAAAATGAATGTATGATGGAATTATTTAAGGGACAAAGCCTCTTAGAGTTTACTGAACGCTTTAAAACAGACTTAGATTGCGAAGAATAGCTAGCTTCTTTAAAGTGGGAAGATGGATATTGCTGTCGCAAATTATGTAAAAACAGGAGAAGAACTATCTCCGCTGATAATGCCTCTGAATGACACATTATACTTCTCTAATCCAAGAGAGAGTTTGGATACTTTCAAGAATCTCCCCCCTCTATTGGCCGATACCTTCCCAGATGCTTTCGGGAATAAACTCATATTGGAATGGTTTTCTAAACAAAATCTGACACAGAACCTATTGAATCCTGTAGAAAAATTAGCTTTTTTTAGGCAACAAGTAGAATCATTAAGTTTCTCTATAGTGGCAAAAGTGGCATATTGTTTGATTATAAAGCTATTAAAGTAAAAGATGTTTTCTCTTCCAATAGAAGGCAATTAGAAATAACATTTACCTCATACAAACCCAATTACACTTATATAGACAGTATCTATTTTTATTATTTTCATAATAAAGAAGATATGAATATTATCTCTAAAAAAATAGTAAAATGAAAGAAACAGATATCCTTTTAGAACGTTTTAGAAAAAGTATTGAGGATATGCCCAATGAAGATTTCCTGAAACTTTTAGATAAAATAGAAGCCCAACCACAGGAAGAGAATGAGCTTACAGTAGGCGAATTTCTGTCCTTAATAAGTGAAGATAGTGCTGCCACTAAACCTCTCTTTGCTGATGACTTAGAAGAAGCTGTAAACTAAATTAGCCCTTTAACCCATGATTTCCGTTTATAAACTAAAACCTAAATTCCAGCAGCTACTGCACCCCCTATTGGTATGGCTACACCAAAGAGGGATTACCGCCAATGAGATTACCATAGTGGCTATTGTGTTTTCCTTAGGAATCGGTGTGCTCTTTTGGGAGGCTTCTGAGGTACCACTCTTCTTTTTGGCGCTACCCATAGGGCTGTTGATTCGCATGATTCTCAATGCCCTTGACGGCATGATGGCGCGTGAATTTGGGCAAACCTCCCGCTTAGGAGAGGTGCTCAATGAGATGGGCGATGCAGTTTCCGATGTATTTATTTTCTTCCCTTTGCTTAAGTATCACCCTGAAAGCCTTTACTTAGTGGTGGCCTTTATCGTACTGAGTGTACTCAATGAGTTTGCTGGCGTCATGGGCAAGGTATTAGGAGGGGAAAGGCGCTACGAGGGACCTATGGGCAAGAGCGATCGTGCGCTACTGGTGGGTATCTATGGGCTACTGGCCTACTTTGGGGTAGGAATAGCGGCTTATTCCAAAGTGATTTTCGCCATTGTCATTGCCCTATTGCTCTTGAGTACTTTTATTCGTCTTAAAAAGGGACTCTATGCCACACGATAACAAATATGCCGATGTACCACTGCGTATTAGGAGTTGGGGGGTGATTATCTGTGTCTTTGCTGCTGCTATTTCGCACCCTTACGCGATGTACCTCTTTTCCCTATGGGTGAGTTTTCAAGCCCTTAGAGAACTGGGGTGTCTTTTTGCCTTCGATGCTACCTATTGGCGTATAGCCATTCCCCTATTACAAGGCATACTCCTTGTGAGCTGTCCTACTTATCCCACTTATATGGTAGGAGCTGGCGCCTTGGTTGGTGTCAGCCTTATCCTAAGTCTCTGCTTAAGGCAAGTCCCCTTAGGCCTCCCCCTTTCCTTGCTGATTGTCTTGGTAGCCTACCCGCACCTGACTTTCTTACGTATGGAACCCCAAGGGGTGCTGTGGATCCTCTTTTTGGTAGTTACCACAGAACTCAATGACATCTTCCAATACCTCACGGGTAAGCGCTTCGGTAAGCGAAAGATTCTGCCCAAGGTGAGCCCGAATAAAACCGTAGAAGGTTTTGCAGGAGGGCTACTACTTACCCCGCTCTTGAGTATGGGCTTAGGTAGGTTGTTAGGGCTACCTACTGCACTACCTACTTTGGCCTTAGTGGGATTGGCTCTTAGTTTTTTCGGTTTCTGGGGAGATGTAAGTTTTTCCTACCTCAAGCGGCGTGCAGGCGTAAAGGACACAAGTAGCCTTATTCCTGGACACGGAGGTCTCTTAGACCGTATAGACAGCCTATTGTACAACTGTATTTGGTTTTACTTATGGATACGATAAAACCTTTCCACAACTGTCTGCTCCTCTCAGGTGGAGGTACCCGCTTTGCCTTATACAACGGCATGTATGCTGCACTACATGCCTTGGGCAAAGCCCCTGACTTACTCATCGCCTCATGTGGGGGCGCCTTTGCCGCCTTGGTAATCAATGCCTTTGCTACGGACAAGGAGCGAAAAGCCTATTTGCAATCGGAAGAATTTTACGAGTTTATCAAAAGCCTGTCCCTTACTCCTTATAGCAAGCTACACCGCTTGGGAATTTTAGCTTTGCAAAAGCGGTATAACAAGCGCCGTGCTCCCTTGGTAGAGGATGTGTATCAGCGCTATTTGGTGACTATGCGAGAAGATCTTTCTTGCTTATTGCCCTCTTTGGCACAGGTGTCTTTTTCAGCTACTTTGCCTACCATTGTCATAGGAGCAAGGATGCTGTTTGCCCCCCATGAGTGTGGCAAGCCCAGAGGTGAGCGGAAGCTATACCAAGAAGTGCTCATGACTGACCCCATGACCGCCCAGAGGATAAATCTCTCGGCTATAAAGCATACCGAAGCCAACTATACCCATTCGGCCATAACGGCTGACATACTTATTGAGACAGAAATGCCTATGCTCACAGCTGCGCGAATTTCTATATCGGATATGTTCTATGTAGCACCTGTGGCTTACAAAGGTGCCTATTATGCAGGCGGGGCTATTGACCTTGTCCCTATGGAGCTGGCAAGTGCTCTTTCAACAAACGTTATTGCCGAAGAGAAACAAGCCTACTCCCCTACCGAAGAGGCCTTGGTGCGTGCTGTTCTTGGCTTTAGCGGCAATGAGCGGTTAGCTTCTGTGGCCTCTTATCCTGCCCAATGGATAGATACACGTAGGGCAACAACGGCACTAAAAGGTTATTACTCAGAAAAATATATCAACTGGAAGCAACTAAGCATAGGTATTCGCTTTCCAAAAGATTACCCCACTTACCGCCAGCAGATAGAGCAACAATGGGACTATGGCTACCAAACTATACTTAACACCTTTAGACCATGAATGTATTTATCATAGGAGGTACCTCTGGGATCGGCTATGCCTTAGCGGACTTCTATCAGCGAGAAGGCAACCGAGTTGGGGTATGTGGCAGAGATCTCAAGAGACTCGCTAGTGAGTCACGCTTTGAGAAGTTTCAAGCCGATGTTATAGACAAGGAACTGTTAGATAGTGTCATACGCCAATTTGTAGGCACAGATACGCTCTCATTGCTCATCAACTGTGCAGGCCACTACGCCGAAGATGTAGCAGGAGAGATTACCTATGAGGAGGCTGTGGCAATGTTACAAACCAACATCATAGGTGCTATCAATACCGTAGAGATAGGGAGAGAACTCATGAGAGATAGCGGTGGGCAGATCGTTCTACTGGCTTCTATATCAGGGATTTTGGATTATCCTGAATCGAGCCTATACTCCAAGACCAAGCGCAGTGTGCTGCAAATAGCAGATGCTTATAGGCGCGCCTTGCGCCCCTTGGGTATCTGTATAACCACCATTGCACCAGGGTATGTAGCCACCCGAAAACTACACGATCTGAACCAAAACGACCTGTCTAAGAAACCCTTTGTGGTAAGTGAAGCACAAGCCGTAGCGGAAATCAGCCGTGCTATTGCTCAGAAGAAGCCCCTACACCTATTCCCCAAGCGAATGAAGTGGCTTATGCAGCTACTTTCGTTGCTGCCCAAGTCCTTGTTATCGCTACTTATGTACAGAAAAGCCAAATGGATGCAAACGCCTGCTAATTCTTGCGCTAGAAATTAGGTCATTAGAAAATAATTTTCTACTTTTGTCGCATTAATCTATTACGCCATGAACACAGGTTTTTTCAAAAGTCACGAAGGGGAAGAGTTATTCTTCTACGAATGGAATTACAAAGCAGGGCAAAAGACCCTTATTGTAATCCACAGAGGACATGAGTATGGCGAGCGCTTGCAGGAGTTTGCCACGCACCCACTGTTTACCTCCTACAATATCTTTGCTTTTGACATGCGCGGACATGGACACACCAAGGCAGCTGTATCGCCTGCTTTCATGGACTCGGTACGGGATTTAGACACCTTTGCCAAGTTCCTTGGGCAGCGCTATGGGGTACGCGAGGAAGACATCTTTGTGGTAGCCAACAGTATCGGAGGGGTCATCGTATCGGCTTGGGTACATGACTTTGCCCCACGCATTGCAGGTATGGCCCTTTTGGCGCCTGCCTTTGAAATAAACCTTATTGTCCCTTTGGCCAAGCAAGCCATTGAACTGATACTAAAGGTCAATCCTAAGCTCATTGTAAAGAGCTATGTGAAATCCAAGATGCTCACTCGTGACCCTGAGCAACAGCGTGCTTACGATACTGACCGCTTTATCACCCGCTCTATCAATGGCAAACTCCTTATTGACCTAGCCAACGCAGGCAAGCGATTGGTGGAAGATGCCGCTGCTATCACTACCCCTACCCTACTGCTTTCAGCAGAAAAAGACTTTGTGGTGATTAACCGCCAACAGAAACAATTCTATGTAAATCTTTCTTCTGAAACAAAAGAATTTATCACCTTGGAAGGCTTTCACCATGGCATCCTTTTTGAGCAAGGCAGAGAGGAAGTATACAAAATCCTACAACGCTTTATTCAAAAGGCTTTCTCAACACCCCTGCCTGCCCCTACGCTTGCCCCAGACCTCTTTACCCAAAAGGAGTTTGAAACCATGCAATACGAACTTATCCCCAGCGGAGAAAGACGAAACTACCGATTTCAGAAATGGGCATTGGGCAAATTAGGACACCTCAGCGAAGGGATGACCGTTGGACTCACACACGGATTTGACTCTGGTGCTTCTATGGATTACGTATATAAGAATACACCCCAAGGCAAATGGGGAGTAGGTCGCTGGATGGACAAGAGTTATCTCAATGCCATAGGCTGGCGTGGGGTACGTATCCGAAAGGGTCACCTATTACAACAAGTAGAAAAGGCCATACAAGCCCTACAAGCACAAGGGAAGAAGGTGAAAATATTGGACATCGCCGGTGGGGTGGGTAACTACCTCTTTGACATCAAGGAGCGCCATCCTGAAGTAGAGATCGTCATCAATGAATTCCTGCCTACCAATATACAAAAGGGCGAACAGATCATCAAAGAACGTGGCTATCAGCATATACGCTTTACCAACTACAGCTGTTTTGAGGCAGACACCTACCGCAAACTGAATTACACGCCCAATATCACTATTATCTCAGGTATTTTTGAGCTTTTTGGAGACAATGCCTTAGCCGCTGAGGCCATCAAAGGGGTAGTTTCTATCTTGGATAATGGTTATATCGTCTATACAGGGCAACCATGGCATCCTCAGCTCAAAACCATTGCCTTTGTACTGAAGAGTCACCAAGAGAAAGACTGGGTGATGCGTCGCCGTAGCCAGCGAGAATTGGACGGACTTTTCGCTCTCCAAGGGGTAAAGAAAGAAAGCATGCTAATTGATGATTTTGGGATTTTTACCGTTAGCTTAGCAGAGGTAAAGAAATAATCTAAGGGAATATGAAAATAATTTATGCCTTTCTGATAGCATTTATCCTCTCGGTAATCGCTTTTTTTCTTGCTTTTAGCCTAATAGATAATAGTTTTGCCGGACTATTTCTATTAGAAATGCTTCCCGTCACTTTTATTGTTATCTTACTATATACAAATCTATTAAATTCCTTTCAGGTGAAAGCGTTTAAGTACGTTGTCTTATATACTTTTATAGCCTGCTATATAATGGTTTTTATGAGCGCTTTCCTTTTAGGCTCAGATAGTGAGCGAGGCGTTGGGTATGCCTTTAAGGATGCCTTTCATCTAATGAAGGATATTTATTTACTTATTTGCAATATAGCTATCACACTTATTTACAGTACTTTGTTTGTACTTTTTAGCCGCCTTTCAAGAAAGAAAAATAAGTAAATTAGACTTGTGGACATAGGTATCAGCTACAAAGAAGAAAGCCATACAAACTAATTAAGCCTAATCCTACAGCGATAAAAGTAGCGTACAGGCTTTCCCCACTGTCAAACTAATACTCAAAATTTTTTCTCCATAAGTACCTCGCCCCTATATATTTTTTGATAATGAAGGAGTTGTTCCCCTTTGTAATAGCCTATATAGTAGGCGCGTTCCTCTTGGTGTGCCTCGGCATCCTGCTGACTTACCTCATCATATAGATAAGTAGGGTGGTCTGTAGCTTGTTTGTGCAAATCGGAGCAGCCTAGGAAATAACGCTGTACAATATTATCCTTATACAAATAAAGTTTTTGCCCACTCATGGGGATTTCGGCAAAAACCCTTTCTTGCTCAACGGGTGTGATAGGTAGGTTATGTTCAAAAGAAGGCTCAGCGTGGAAGACGTATTGAGGATCAATGTGTATTTCTGAACTTTTTACTTTGAATAGGGTTCGCTCCCAACTATTCCCCAATAAGAAATACTGAAAACCATCCTTTTCTCCACAATACTCATAGGTAAGTAGGGATTGTATCGCAAAGGCTTCTGTGGCTTTACGCTCTTCTGTCGCTCTTTTGCAAGAAAACAACGCTAACAAAGAGGCTAATAAGGTCATTTTTTTCATTCTTTTCTACTAAATATATAGGTGTCAGCTTCTTCAAAGTTCGGATACTGCCCTCCAAAGACTTCTCTTACTACAGTTTTACCGAGGTAACGTTCTAAAGGTAAGTAGATATCCTTTGCATCTGTACAAACAAACTCTAAATGAGACATTTTCAGCAAAGGAGAGGCATCTTTTATAGGATTAAAACATATCTTTAAGTTCCTAAGGGTCTCCATACCTACCAAATCACTAAGGTCTTCTATCTTGTTTTGCTCTAAGTTCAATTCCTCTAAAGATAAATACTTCAAAGGAGAAAGGTCTTTTACTTCATTGTGATACAAATATAAGGTGTTGAGCTTCTTGAGGGCTTTCAATGGAGATAAATCGCTGATGTGGTTCCTATCTAACTGCAAATATTCAAGATTGGGCAACCACGCCAAAGGGGATATATCGGTGATTTGATTTCTATCCAACCAAAGTTCGGTAAGGTTTTGTAATTTAGCGATTCCTTTTAAAGAAAAGAGCTTATTACACGATAGTTTCAACACTGTTAGCTTGGAAAGTTCACAAAAAGGAGTTATATCACTCACGCCACTGTCATAAACCTCTACTTTTTTCAGTTTTTTATACCTGGCAAGGGGCGTATAATCTGTTGCCTTGACATTCAAATAGAGTTTTTGTAGCCTCTCCAAGGGAGGCAAGGCTTCCAAGTGAGTTATATTGTCCGATAGCAACTCTAATTCCTTTATATTGGGGAACATTTTCAAGTCGGCTAAGTCCTCCGAGTGCAAATCATCGTTATGAATGAGCATTTTGGTAATCAAAGGCACTCCTTCTTCTTTGACCAACACCCTCCTTCCCTCTTTTACAAGAAGGTCTTCGTGTTTCTTTTTCAGATATTGCTTTACTTTTTGCTCTATAAGCTTGCTCTTAAAGGTAATGTAACTCATTTTAATCAGTAACTAATATTTTTTCTAATTCCTTTTTCTTTAATAGATACGTTTTGAGGTCTATATTACCTTCTGTTTTTTGGTCAAAAAGATCTTCTAAAGGTGATTGAGTATACGGTAAGTTCTGTTTAACATCTCTTATTCATAATAGCTAATAATTCTTTTTTCTATTTTTGTTCCTATATATTCATTATTTTTATTCCTTTCCACTATTTTTCTAGATATCCAGTTATGTTTTTCATCATATACATAATCCGTAAATGAATACTCCCGTATTAATTCATCATCTAAATAATACATTTTTATTGATAATATATCCCCTTTATTATCTATTTCAAATTTTCTTTTTAATTTAATCCCATGGCGGTAATTTTCAATAACTTCAATAACATTTCCCTTTTCATCATATTTAAATTCTGTAAAACCTCTTACGGAATCCTTAATATAAGGACTTAGTTTCTCCTTCCGGATTATATTTCCTTTTTCATCATATTTATTTACCAGTTTATAAGTTTCCTCTTTAATATAGGTACTATCTTGTCCATTGACTAATATATATTCTAGCATCTCTTCATCTATTATCTCTCCTTTATTATTGTATTTTAAGGTTGTTTTATTTACCTTCCTACCTTCTCCATACATATCAATTTCTACAACATTATCTTTTAGATAATTATAAACAAATCTAACTTTTGGTTTATTATATATAGAATCAGTCTCTTCCATTAAGAGTCCTTTATTGTTAAAAATATTAACAGTTAATCTTTCTTGAGATATAAAAGGGGTTCCATCCTCTCTCTTTATAAAATCAGAGTTAGAGATTCTATATAGTGTTACAATGAGTTTTTTCACTTTTCCGTGAAGATTTTGATCTTTCCAATCCTTTTCTCTATGCGATGAAGTTTTACAAGATACTAATAATAGTGATACAAGTAGAAAAATAAATGATCTAAACATAATACATAATTTTAATTTTACAAGGGCAAAGATAAGTTTTTTCTCCAAAAATAAAGTATTTGAATAGAAATATGTCTTGAATTTGATTGTTTTTAAGTTTTTGTAAGGTATTCATTTAGTTGCTTTTTCTAAAAGTGATTCCATAAAACTTATTATTCCAGAACAATTCTGTTTTCTTTTCAGTCACTGATGCTGGAATACATTGTTCTATGGCGTTCAAATCAACTGTTTTGCCTTCAAAATAGGATTTAGAAAAGACGCTTTTCTTGTATTGGGTCTCCACAAAGTCGGCAGTCTCATCGGCAATAAGCAACTTGCTTCCTGGTTTGGCAACTCGGAGCATTTCGCTCATAGCAAGGGCTTTATCGTTGAAAAAATTAATGCCTCCATTGTGAAAAACAATATCAAAAGTATTATCAGCAAAAGGTAACTCTTCAGCGGGACATTGCACAAGGGTAAGGTTTGTTTTCTTTTGCCACTGCCTCTTACATCTTTTGAGCATTCCCATAGAAATATCAGCCCCTACAAGGTCTATTGTTTTCAGATCAATCCCTTGGGGTAGATAACGCAAGTCCGCCCCTGTACCTATGGAAACATAAAGCACCGAAATAGCATTCTTCCATTCCAAGCGGCTCATCAATTCCGTACGCAGGCAGTCAATGGCATTTCCATACTTGAGTTTTCCTATCCATTTTTCTCCAAAATCATAAAAGAAAGACATCCAATCGTACATTTTCATATATTTTTGATTGTCTCCACTGACAAAATGGTCATTCATACAGCAAAAAATACCATCTTCTATTTTTATATCAGCTTTTAATATTTGGGATATATCTTTCATTGTATTTATATTATTGAATTATCTTTTCTTAATCAAAATATCTCCTTCACAAAGCCAAAGGGGTTCATTTTCTATCTTTAACTCCTCCCACCATTGTTTTTCTTCCGTTTCAGCATCATCTACAATACGAAAATTAGCAAAATCTGTACGAGGCGGAGGCAATACAACAATATGCTCTATCTCTTTAGGTTCCAAATGATAAGTATCCGAAAATTTTTTGAGAAACAATAACTGCTCTAACTCCTTTTTATAGCTTACAAGTGCTTGTTTCTCCTCTTGCAAAAGAGAAACTTCTTTAAGCTGATGAATTGTTTTCTGAAGTTCATCTTCTATAAGTTGTTTTGCTGTTTTCATTCTTTAGTAAGTTCATCAACCATTGTAATAAGTTTGCTCAAAGTATTAAAATTGCGCGTTGTAGCTACTATTTTAAGTCTCTTTTCCACATAATTGTTATTCAATTTAGACCTTGAAGCATCCTTAGGAAGGTATAGATATATTCTATCATCCACTATAGCCAATTCTTCTCCATCAAAAGTTTCTTTCTTCAACTTTTCTACTAAATCAGGTGCTAAAACACTATTTGTGAGCGTAAAAAATACCCGAGCTATATCGTAATTTTCTCCTATAAAAGGATTCATATCAAGCATTTCCTGTACTTCCTTACGAGTTGCTACAACAGTTGGTAAGTCAGGACCTATATGTTCTTTTATTAATTGGGAGACTTTGGGGGCTATTTCATTACGTACTTTGTCAGATAAGAACACTATATTTCCGCTTTGGATATAAGTGCGTACCCCTTCAAATTCTGAGGAGAGTAATTCTTGTAGCTCTGCCATTTTGGGGATTCTGTTTTTTCCCGTAGGCATTACTCCTCGCAATAAAGCTATATAAGGTTTTTTGTCTTTTGTTTTCATTATTACAATCCATATTTAGTCCAGCCCCCATCGTGCCATTGGCATTCGCCAATCTTCCACTCGCCCTCTTTTCTGATGATAAGAAAGCGAAACTGACAATTATGTCTGTCTTGGGTATAGAGGTATATTTTATTCTTGGTTTTGAGTTTTAAGTTCAGGGATTTTGGCTTATATTACAATTCCACAACTTAACAGTATGATAGTTTGTTTTATTATTCTGCCTGTTTTTTGTATGTTGTTAGCTGTCCTTCAAAGTCTATTTCTTTTTCCAAAAGATGCCTATAATAACTTGTGAGTATCATAGCCGACATATCATCGGGGTGCTTAACGCCTTCGTCCAAAAGCTATAAAACTAATGACACACATACAAAAAGTAACAAGGTATTTCATATAATTATTTAAATATTCAGACCATACTTTTTAGCATACCCCTTTAAAGTTCTTTCAGCCAAAGGATTCACCCTTTGCAAAAGTTCGTTATATACCGCTTGGGCTTTCTCTATATACCCGTGCTCTCCATAAAATACCAATACTCCAAAAGGAGAAAAAATTGAATCAGTCGAATAAAAAATCTTCTCTACACTATTATATTGGTTAAAAAAAGGCAGAATATATTGTTGTATATCTTCCTGTACTCTCTTAATCAACTCTTGTTCATCGGTATTTTCATCCACTTCGTACCACAAATCATTTCTACCACGCAATTTGTTAATCGTTTTACGGATAATACAAACAGGTTCTGTAGGATAATCAGGCACTTGTCCCGTATGCTTAAAATCATAATAGCCCAACCAAAATTTAGGTTCAAAAATCCCTATATTGATACGAAACCTAATGTTATCTCTATCCCCATAACTGCTTTTCTGTATATTGATAATATGCCCTACCTCAGCAAGCCTGCGATAATAGTTCAAGGCTTTCTTTTTAAAAGAAAGAGGCTTTAACAAAGGCGTAAAACCTTCTTTTACAATCGTATCGAATTTAATTTGTGTAGCTGTCTTCATAGTAATCATTTTCGGGTACCATCCTGCTCCATATCCAACTGAAAGATACAAGAGACTATCATAATAGACACGAGCTACCAACTCGCACTAGCGGAGGTATTTTCGGCTTTATAGGCTTCTAAAAAGTCAGAAAGAGCTTGGTAAATTTCTGTTTTAAGGGCAGGTGTAATGGTGATATAGTGTTGTTTGCTATGCAAAAATAAAACTATTCGCTGTAAAAAACAAATTCTTTTGTTACGAGCTGTAACAAAAGAATTTAGTTTTTAAGAAAGCACTGTTATTTAATAGGTGTTGTAGGGAGCTTCACTTCTCCTGGGTCTTTCCAAAGGCCGTCCTTAATGGCGCGTTTCTTAGCTGCTTCGGCTCGCTTTTCACTATCAGGGTGAGAGCTCATCATCTTTTGGAAGCGGCTTTGAGTCTCCCCGCCAGAGAGGAGCGCCAATTTCTTAAAAGCGGTATATACCCCTACTACATCATAGCCATGCTTCTTCATGAAATTATAGGAGTACTCATCGGCCTGAGATTCTTGCTTTTTGCTGTGCTTGGCATCCAGTAAGCCTTCTGCTATTTCCCCCAATTGACTTTCACTCAAGGCCTTTACGGTACTGGAGGCCGCGGCTCCAGCTTCCTGTAGGGCGGCTCTGGTATAGGCAGCCTTAATAGCATCCTTGGTATCCTCATTCTTTACGTGACCGATTTCGTGACCAATGATTGCCAAAAGCTCCTCATCAGTCATCAAGTCCATAAGAGAGGAGAAGACACGCACACTTCCATCAGCACAGGCAAAGGCATTGATATCGGTCACCAAATACACCTTGTAGTTCAGGGTCATACCATCTTCGTTTTTGTGTTTGCCGAAGAGACGATTCAATCGCTTGGTATAAGGACTTTTAGCATCAGCCACTTTGTTATGGGCATCCATCCAGTCTACCGATTCTTTAGATAGTTTTTGAGCATCCTCATTGCTAAAGGAAAGTGCTTGTACGCCTTTGGTAGCGGCACTGGCCATCTTTCCAATATTAATCTGTGCTTGCGCAGTAGCTACCGCTACCATACACAAGACTGTCAAAATTGTTTTTTTCATATAAATCTCTTTATAATTACCAAGTGCAAATATAAGCGTTTTAATTGTTAATTGCCAATTATCATTTGTTAATTGTCACTCTTTAAATGATAAATGACCAATGCTTAACCTAAATAGGTTCAGCATTGGTCATTAGTCGTTTGTCATTGGTTACTATATCTCGTGTTCACCTTTGATTTCTTTATGTTCGTAGTCGGCGATCATCAGGCGGTCGTAGTCGGTCTTAGTACCTTTACTGAAGCGCTTACCAATGTTATCAAAGATTAGGTATACGAGTGGTACGATAATCAAAGTCAAGAACAGTGAGGAAAGTAGCCCCCCGATGATTACAATCGCTAAGGCGTTGTTAATCTCAGCTCCTGCACTGGAGGCTATTGCCAATGGTATCATACCTGCCACCATGGCGATGGTGGTCATCAGAATCGGACGGAAACGTGCATGGTTGGCTTGTATCAAGGCCGTTACGGTATCTTCGCCTTCTTCCTTGCGGTGGTTGGCGAAGTCCACAATCATGATCGCATTCTTAGCTACCAACCCGATGAGCATGATAATACCCAAAAGGGTGAAGATATTGAGCGACATATTGGCCAATGCCAAAGCGACCAAAGCCCCAATGAAAGAAAGTGGAATAGAGAACAAGACCACAAACGGACGAGAAAAACTGTCATATAACACTACCATTACCATATATACCAATAGGATGGCCGCAATGAGTGATACAAAGAGTGTTCCAAAGCCTTCATCTTGGTTTTCTTGATTTCCTGAGAAGGTAAAATGCACATTGGCTGGTTTTTCCATCGCATCAAGTTTTGATTTCCACTCAGAAACAATGGTACCTGTAGGACGTCCTACAGATTGGGCTTGTACGGTTACCGAAGGTGACTTATCATAACGTTCCAACAGGGTAGGTCCTGAAGCATAGAACACTTTGGCAAACTGGGAGAGCTTTATCTGCTGACCTGCATTATTGATAAAGACCATATTCTGTATGTTTTCTATAGACTGACGATGTCCTTCTTCGAATAGGATATTAATATCATATTCAGAATCTCCGGTACGGAACTTACTATCATCATTTCCATTGAAGGCTGTACGCATCGTTACTCCTACAGTAGCGATATTAAGCCCCAACATAGACATCTTATCACGATCCAGTTGTACATTGATCTCTGGGTTCCCTGCCTCTGAGGAAAGCTTTATCTCTGTAGCTCCTGGTATCGTCTTGAGCAGTTCAGCGGTTTTCTCTGCATATTCTTGGGCTACCTTAACATCATCGGAGGTAACTACCAAAGCAATTGGCGCTTGTTCTGCCCCCATCATACCTACAGGTACAGTCTTCACTTTGGCATCAACTAAGTATTGGCTCAGTTCTCGTTTGAGCTTGGCTGCAATTACCGTAGTGGATTCGCTACGTTCTTTCTTATCCACAAGAGTAATCTGTATTTCAGACTTATAGGCGGTAGACAGAGAGGATCCCATACCACTGGTGGACTGTCCTACAGTGGTAATCATTCGCTCTACCAATGGCCTATTGGTACCAGGCACCTTGAGGTTACGTAGGTAATTCTCTGCCTTTTGAGTGATAAAGTTGGTTTGCTCCAAAGAGGTGTCTTTGTTTAATTCAAACTGTACCAAAAACTTACCCCTATCCATATTAGGCATAAAGTCTGCCCCTACAAAACCTGTAGGAATGAGCGAACAAGACCCTGCAAAGAGGAAGAATACCAGGATGAAGGTTTTCCATTTGTGCTTGAACGACCATACCAATAGATCCGAGAAGAAATGAGTCATACGATTGATAAAGTTCTCAAAGCCAATAGAGATTTTCCCCATAAAAGATTTAGGATCAGGGTGTTCCAACTTTCCAAAACGAGAGTAGAGCCAAGGCACTATGGTAAAAGACATCAATAAGGAGAGTGAGGTTGCGATAGCCACCGTAAGGCAGAACTCTTTTACGATATTCACCACAATACTATTTCCTATAGAAATCGGCACAAATACCACGACAATCACCAAGGTAATGGCCATAACGGTAAGGACAATCTCCTTAGAACCATCATAGGCAGCACGTACCTTGTTCTTGCCCATCTCCATATGGCGGTGTATGTTCTCCAAGACCACGATGGCATCATCCACCAAGATCCCTACCACCATTGAAAGAGCTACAAGGCTCATCAGATTCAGCGTGAAGCCAAAGAAGTACATCCCAATAAAAGCTGCAATGAGCGAGGTCGGGATAGAGACCATTACAATGAGCGCATTACGCAAACTGTGTAGGAAGAAGTACATCACCACGGCCACAAGCACAATCGCCAAGAAAAGGTCAAACATCACCGAATTAGCCGCATGCAGTGTAAATTCGCTGGTATCCTCTGCCAATTGCAGCTTTAGATTTTCATTGGCATAGTTTTTTTCTATCTGAGCCATTTTCTTGCGTACCTGTTCACTTACCGATACAGCATTGGCATCGGTTTGTTTGAGCACTCGCAGCAAAAGCGTATTTTCTTGGTTGATACGGGCTATTTTTTCGGCATCCTCTTCGGCATCCTGTACATCCGCTACATCAGAAAGGCGGATTTCGATCCCTTTTTGAGAGACAAGTGGCAAATTACGTAGTTGCTCCACATCCTGAATTTTCCCCAAGACACGAATGGAAGTACTATTCTCACGTGTTTTGAGCTTACCGGCAGGGATTTCCAAATTGGAAGCCGCAATAAGCTGCTGTACTTGAGCGATCGTAATACCATAGCCTTCGAGCTTCTGAGCATCGACACTAACACGGATTTCCCTCTTACGTCCGCCGATGATATTGACCTGCGCTACCCCAGGTACACGAGAGAGTTCAGGCTGTATCTTCTTATCCACCAAGTCATAAAGCTCTTGAGAAGAAAGATTGGAAGTCACCCCCATGGAGATAATCGGTAAGTCCGATAGGGAGAACTTGGAAAGAGAAGGCTCCTTGGCATCGGTGGGAAGGTTGGCACGGATAGCGTTGATCTTACGCTGTGCTTCATTGAGCGTATTATCCACATTGGCATCGTTGGTTAGCTGTATGATTACCACCGAAAGAGACTCATAGGAGTGAGATTGTATCTTTTTGATATTCTCCAGAGAAGAGACCGCATCCTCTATTTTCTTAGTTACGGTACTCTCAATTTCGGAAGGAGATGCCCCCGCATATATGGTGGAGATGGTCACCACATTGACCTCGAACTTCGGAATCAGCTCATAGTTCAGGAGCTTATAGGAATAGAGCCCCCCCAAGAGCAATAAGGAGAGCATCACAATTAGGACACTGGGTCGCTTGATAGAGAGTTTGATAATATCCATCGCAAGTAATTTCTAAATCGGGGGCAAAGGTAATACAAAAAACTTAATAAACAAAAAAAGTTTCCAAGTTTTTTACTTGGACTTATAGGATTATAAGATATAGGGATATAGTTGGCTTCCCTCCTATATCCCTATGATCCATTATTGCTTAACTATTAATTACTTACTCAATAGGAACCAGCTATTTTCCCCATTCTTAATACTACGCAGATTGTAGTAGTAATCATAGGTAGTGGCATCTATTTGATAAGGACTGTTATTGACTACCTCATCAACGATAGGAGTAAGGTAGGGGAAGTACTGCGAGAATCCGCTAGCAAGGTTCGCATCCTTGAGGAAGATTTCTATCTGATCTGGATGGCCAGCTACTCCTACAAAATCGGCCTCATAATCCGAAGTATAGTCCTTGTAACGACCGTTATTAGGATTGGTATTCCTTAGGCTCAAGGTTATAGCTGTGGAGGTTCCCCCATCATTTCCTTCGATCAGTTCTCTGAAGGAAAAATAGGTATTGAGAGAGTAGTTTCTCCACTTGCCACGGCGTACCTGATTGTCCAAGTTCCTATGAATATCTATATAACTTTGGGAGGTGTAGTATTCTGCTACTGATATCCAACGAGAGGAAGTCGTGGAGAAGGTAATAGGACAAGGCACTAAAGCGGAGGAAATAGCTCCATCGGGCGTTACCAAAGCAGTTTTATCCTCATTGAAATAGAGTTCATCAAAGGTAACTCCTTTAATTTCAGCAGGTTCATAAAGCTTAATTCCTCTTTCAGTAAGCGTAAAAGCGCGCTGCACGGTCTGTCCTTCGTAGCTAAATACCAATTGACGATAACTTGGGAAGTGAGTGATCTTCACCTCAGTACCTTCTATGGTGATAGGAGAGAGCCCTTTACCCTTGAGCACTTGAGTATTCTCACGGAGCTTGGTAAGGAAGGCTTCCCTATCGCCTGTAAGTTTGGTGAGTGTCATTAGGTTATTGGAAGTACGCCCCCTTAGGGTAAGTACTCCGTTTTCTTCTTTAAGGAAGATAAACTCAATATCCCCTCCTCTGGCATTGGTAAATACTGGAGAGACAAAACGGAAATGGTCTAATACACTATTGAAGGTATCAAAGCTCAAGGTAGGCCCTTCGGTATTGGAGTATGTATAATAGGATTCTTCCTCGGCATTGGTAGGTCTTACCTCGGAAGAGGCTTTTACCTTGCCATCTTTGAGTTTCAAGACAAAGGAGTAGCCGCCTATACTACGTGGTGCCACAGGGAAGCCCCCGAAACTACGGCTTACCCCTGGGTAATAGGAGAGCAACCAATAGCCATCATAGCCTTCTATAATGCCCTTGTAAGTCTCAAGTGTAGTAGAGGTACGGTTACTGGCTTCCTTCTCGAATACAGCTTCTTCCTTATATTCACAAGCCGAAAGGAGTGAAAAGGCTAAAAATAGAGTAATATATCTTTTCATTATTTTTAATTATTAGTTAGATCAGAAAAATTTTTCTGAGGGACTACCTGCCCACTCAAGGTACGTCCTGCCACATAAGGATAGCGTTCGCGGATCTTATTTCTCAAGACATCTAAGTCGATATTCCAAGTTGTGGTGAGGTAACGACGGATCATATCCATCTTCTGCTGGAGCTTCTCCTTACCGGTATATTGCTCTGTAGAACGGATTTTGGCATTGCCCAATTCCAATTGTTCTTCCCATACACGAGCCGAGTCATAGGAAGCCACTGAGGCACCATTGTTATAGTTAGTAAAACTACGCTTCCAAGCTGTATAGAGGGCATCGTCGAAACCATCTCCATTGGTATCCAAAGTGGTATCCTCGGTAGCACAACCACAATCTTGTGTGGCATTGAAGTAGGTGATATAGCGAGAGATCATCTCCACAAAGTCCTCATCAGAATCCTTACTTCCGTAAGCGCTGATAAAGCCCGCCTTGAGGTAATCGGTACCTGTCCAGCTATTCAACCAACTATTACTCTTGTAGTCCGTACCCGAGATACGCTTGTAATCGGTAGGGTAATCCACCGATTGGTGCCAGGTATGAGCCGTCTCGTGGTAGAGTGTATGTAAGGCATTGTCATTGAGGTAGAAGATACTGTTAGGACGTATGTTATTGATATTCATCATATGGATCTTCACTCCATTGTCTGCCAAGCCTCGCAAAGGGACACGAGTAGGGTGATAGGCATTCTCTCCTATAAGAATCAGGGTATTGAACGAATGTTCCTTCATGAACTCCTTGGAGGTCACCTCTATGTAAGGTTCTATAAATAGATAGTTGAACACGGAGGCGAACTGTACCGCCTTATCATACTTGGTAGGGGTGAGCACCCAGCTACGAGTAGTTTCTTTCTCCACAAAGCGGTAGAGAATGCGAATATTGTACGGAGTGGTAAAGTGATCTTGTATGTAAGTATCCAAAGGGTTAGGTGGATTGAGCACCTTTTGCTGAGAGGTATCTTGCTCATTGTCCTTAGGGACAACACTATCGGCAGTAAGAGCATTATCCACGGAGCAGCTTATCATGGCTGCTGCCAAAAGTATATATATAATCTTTTTCATAAGCTTGAGTATTTTTTATCTTGGGTTGGGTTGCATACCGGCACCTATAGCGGTACCTGGAAGCTGTATAGCACGGCGGGCATCAACAGGAGCTAAGACCCCTTGTATGGTAGAGATGTCTCTCTCCTCTTTGGTATGTTGGTAGCGCGCTACCTCTATTCCATAGCGCTTAATATCCTGCCAACGAAGTCCCTCATGCATAGTAAGAATACGGCGACACTGTAATACATAGTGAATCAGCGACTCCTGTTCGGATGTGAGTGTAATAGAAGGATGTAACTGCTTCTTTTGAGTGGCTCCACTCGGGGTACTTTGGCTATAAGCCAAGCTATTGTAGAAGTTGATTATCTGATCCTTGGTAAAAGTATTACCATTAGGATTAGGATTATCATCCTGACTTCCTTTCAGATACTTAGAAGTCCATATATTAAGATCTTCCACTGCACTATCAAGCTCTCCAAGCATAATTTTAGCCTCGGCGCGTACCAAGAGTGTCTCATCGGTGGTAAAAGGCACTAAGATAGTACGGGTATAGGAACCATCTTTGAAGGTAGAGAACTTAGGTAGTAAGACGATATCCCTTAGATCGGCACGCTGGGTAAAAGGCATAAACCAGTAGAAGTCATAACCATTATTTTTGGACACCGCATGAGGATCCCAAAGATTGGTAGTGGAGAAGGTTTCCTGTTCTGCCACTCTATAAGCATGGGAGAAGCGATTGTTGGTTTCTACAAAATAAGTAGTAGAGAGTTCTGAATAGACAGGCTGTAACATAAGGTTGGCCACCTCACTCTCACGGGCATAGGCTTGTCCATAAGCAATTATAGAACGGATACCAGTCTTTTGGGCATCGCGGAAGTCCGACCATTGGCGTACCAGTGTTTTAGTGGTAGCTGCATTGGTAGTAAGCACCACATTGGCAGCCTCTACTGCTTTTTGCCATTGTTGGTAATAGAGGTAGAAGCGAGCAGCGAAGGCATAAGCTGCTTTCTTATTGAAGTGATACTTAGGCATTTGGTAATAACTATCCTCAATGAGCGGAAGGCCTACTTGGAGGTCTCGGTCAATTTGCTGATATAGTTGGGCTACCGTACCACGGTCACGTTTGGGGTCAAGTTGTGCTTCTGGCTCGGTAATATAAGGAATCCCCAAGTCGGTAGCACTGGTGGTAGGGTTGTAGGCTTGGCAGAAAAGGTTGGCCAAGCAGAAATGAGCATAGGCACGCGCTACTAAGGCTTCCCCTTTGGCAGGATTGAGAGCAGGATCTCCTTTTAAGGTTGTCTCAATAGCCTCTAAGGCTGCATTGGCATGGCTAATCGCCTTGTAGTGAAAGTCCCAAATATTCTGCAAACCGTCCAGATAGTTGTATTCCAAGATGGTTTGCCAATAGGCTGCCTCACGAGTGAGGAAGTTAGAATAGATATTATCCGCCCCTATATCATCTATATTATCCGAAGAAAATTCGTTAATAAGGGTGGTGGCTATCTGGGGATAGGCATTGGTGAGGGTCTGCTGAACCTTTTCAGGCGAATCAATCAGCAGACGATTGTCCGGCATCTTATCCAGCTGATCGTTACAAGCGGTCAGCGCGAGGGAAGTAATAGCTAATATATAGTATATTCTTTTCATTTTTTTGAAGGGTTAAAGTCCTACACGTAAAGTAAATATCAATCGTTTAGGAGAGATAGGAGTATATCCATTCGCTAAATAATCAGGGTCATCTCCATTGAGGCGCTTATCGGCATAGAGTAAAGCTAAGTTAGTGGCTTGCAGCTTGACACTAAGCTGACGAATACGAGTCTCACGCAAGAAATCCTTATCAAAGGTATAGCCTAAAGAAATCTCTTTCAGACGAATATTATCCCCTTTGGCAATACGGATATCGGAATAGTCATAGGTATTGTAAGCCTGAATAACCTCATTGTAGCCATAGACTTGCTGCGTATAAGTGGTATAGACTACAGGAATATTGGTTTTGGCCTGATCACCAGCGAATTGCCAACGGTTGTTGAGCTCACGAGGCAGATTTCCATAGTCGGTATAGATATTGCTTAGCTTTCTAAGACGCACCACATTTCCATAGGAGTAAGTAAGCACTACCCCCAAGGAGATTCCCTTGTAGTGGAAGGTATTACTAAAGCTCCCTTTATCGGTAGGGATGAGGGTACCAGCATATTTTAGAAAATCTACATTACGGCTATCGAAGCGGATGCCACCGATAGTGGATTGGTTGCGTTCGTCAAGGAAAGTAGGTAGTCCCCTATCGTTCAGCCCATTGAAAGGAACTGAGAAGATAGACTTAAGTGGATAGCCTGCACGAGCGAATCCCCCTTGTGAAGTAGCACTGGTTGAATAGCCAATCATATCACGAATGGTAGGAGTGGTAAGTAGCTCTGTAATCTCATTCTTAGCCCGAGAATAGATAAAGGAAGTCTTCCAGGAGAAGTCAGCCGTTTTGAGATTGGTTGTCTCTAAGCCTATTTCAAGCCCGCGGATATGCATTTGAGCCATATTCCCTTTTTTGGTAGTGAAGCCCCCTGTACCTTGAGTAACAATATCTCCTATCAGGTCATAGCTATGGCGGTGGAACCATTCTACAGAAAGGTTGATGCGATCGTCAAGGAAGCCCATATCTGCTCCTATATTCAACTCTTGGTTTTTCTCATAGGTAAGGTCATGGTTGGCGATATTCTGAATTTCCAATCCTAACTCACGCTGAGCAGAATTACGCCAAGGGTTGTTGATATAGAGCTGTTCTAGAGAGTTGCTCACTGAAGGAGCTACAGCCGTTACCCCAAAGGAAGCCTTGAGACTTAGGCGAGAAAGAGGCTTGAGAAAAGTAAAGAATTTCTCTTGAGTAACATCCCACTTTACTCCTGCGTTCCAAGTAGGCATCCAGCGGAGGTAGCGAGAGGGGCCAAAGGCGTTGGAAGCATCATAACGCAAAGTACCATTGGCGGTATAGCGTCCATTGAAGGTATAAGAAGCATTGGCAAAGAAAGCTTGGTTGTTATTCTCTGTATCGGCTATGGTATAGTAGTTACGGAACTCCTCTTGTAGCTTCTTGAACATCAAGTAAGAGAAAGAAGCATAGTTCCCTGCATTATAAAGCAAACCATAGTTTCGGTTCATATCATTGGTATTCTTAGCGTTGTCCATCTCGAAGCCCCCGAATAGAGCGATATTGTGTAGGCCTTCGGCAAAAGTATCCTTATAGCTAAGAGTTGCTCGAAGGTTATTGGCCAGTGAGGTCTTGTCTCTTTTCTCACGAATTCCCCCTTTGGGTAGGGCTACTATAGGAAGTGCAAAAGGATCGTTAGGGTCTTTGTATAGGTTGGTATTCTTATCCCTTACGGTCGTATTGGGCATAGCACGATAGGAGAGCACCGAATTGGAATTTTCCTTATACTCTGTCTTTTGAGTATTGCTTTGGTAGCGAATAGCCCCCATAAGGGCTGCCTCCAACTTAGGGGTAATCTTCCATGAGAGCTGCCCCTGTATACGAAGGGTTGCTATATCAGTATCTATATAAGCATTGTCTATCTCATTGAAGATGTTATAAGGAGCATAGTTAGTTGTATAATAGTCCTTAGCACTTAGCGTACGAGAGTGGTTCAAGGCATACTTATAACCATCCTGTATGGGAGCAGTTTGGTCGCGGTAAGAGAGGTCAGTGATCAAGCCTAAACGCACCTTGGAAGAAAGGTTATAATTAGCATTGAGGTTGGTCGCATACTGAGAGAACTTATTTCCTTTTTGCCAACCCGGATCGGAGAGAAGGCTTAGGGAAGCGTAATAGGTAGATCTTTCATTTCCGGAGGAAAAAGAAAGAGTATGGTTCTGCATCACAGAAGTTTGGAAGAGCTGCTTAAACCAGTTGGTATTACGTCTTTCAGCTTCTTGTAGGTAAGCTCTACGTCCTGCCTCAGTGTTGAGTACGCGGGAGTTGCCATGACCATCAAGCTCATAGAAGAGTTCGTACATTTTTCCTACAACCCCTTTGTTCTTTTGGGTTACTACATTTTGAAACTCATAGTGCCCTCCCTGCATCAGTTCCTGAATAACAGACATTTGCTCCTGAGAGTTCATGATATTGTACTGGTCATAGGTAGGAATAAGACGGAAAGTAGATTCGTTGGTATAGGTAAAACTACTTGCCCCCACAGCCCCTTTTTTGGTAACCACTTCCACAACCCCTGCGATGGCACGAGGCCCATATACAGCCGTAGCAGAGGCATCCTTAAGTACTCTAAAGCTCTCGATACTTTCGGCTGTAAGGCCTGGAATAGCCGAAGCGATCAACAACTTGGCATCTTCGGAGACGAGGTCTTCGGGTTTGAGGTCAATTTCGTCCTGAAGGATCACTCCATTGAGTACCCATAGGGGCTTGGCTTCCTGGTTGATAGATGTTTGCCCACGAGTATTGGTATTCATAGGCGTTTTTTGAGTAGGTTTAGGCTTGGCTTTGGTCTCCTTGCCCTGCTCCGATTTTTTCAGTTCCTCCTGTGCCCAAGAGGTCTGCCCCACTGCTAAGAGAAGCAAAAATGAGAGCAAAAATCTGACTTTCACTGTATTCATCTTTATGTATTAAATAGATTTTTTCTGTCCTATTAAGGAAATCTCCTTTTTGAAAAAGGCTTGCAAATTTACGAATAAATCAAAGAAAAAACAAGTATTTTCCGCTATTTATGTAGGGCAAGATATGTTAAAACAAGAAGGGGTTGCCGATAGCTCGGCAACCCCTTGATAAATATTGGATGATATGAGAAATGCTATTTTATTAATTTCTTTTCTTAAGATGGAACCATACCTCGCTATTATTCACAGAAGTAAGTAGGTAGTAATCGCCTTTATCTTCTACTGTGTAAGGCCCGTTATCAACCATTGTCTTATAGAGAATCGTAACAATCCAAGAGTAGAATTGTATTTGATTTCTATGTTCACCTGTTCTAAGAGCCAAATTATCAGAAGGATCTTTGAGAATAAAACGTACTTGGTCAGGGTGATCCCCTACTCCTACTATATCTACTTCATAGTAAGTGTCCACTCCATAAACATATCTTGTCCCATCTTCATATACATAATCAAACTGACTTTCCTGAGGAATGTACTTGGAGAATCCTGTCACAGCCTCATTGTCATTTCCCTTAATTACTGATATATTAAGGTTAGTATATCCTTCTCTTTTAAAATTATACCAACTATAAGCCCATTTGATCCATTCATGTGTGGTATTATAAGTACCCATAAGATCCGAAGATACCAAACCATCCTCAAATTGTACTTTCATCGGACTTTCGGTTACTTGGAAAGGAGCCGCCTGAAGAGTGATTGTAATGACATTGTCGGGGGAAATAAGAGCTGTTTTGGCTTCATTGAAATAAAGTTCATCTATAGTAACTCCTTCTATAGTGACTGGCTCAAAGAACTTGTCTCCTTCAACAATGGTTTCCGTTGTCCTCTACCAAAAGAAGCGCTGGGATATATGGGAATGCCTCCTTATCAGTACCCCGACCAGTGGGAAAATGCTGGATTCAATACCGCTGGTGTGGGTATGAGTGCTACCGAAAGTATTTTCAGTAGTAAAAAAGCCTTGGCTGCTGCCCCCTTAGTTTCTAATGGCTTAGGCGAAATCTCCATTACTTCGGTAGTGCTTCCTTATATCCACAGTGCCAAAGAAGGTGTAGAACGCTTGGGGGTACTTATAGAAAAATATGGCATTGCAGAAGGCTTCGGAGTAGGTTTTATAGACCAAAAGGAGATATGGTATTTGGAAACCGCCTCTGGCCACCGCTGGATTGCCAGCCGTATTCCCAGCAATGTCTATTTTGTAACAGCTAATCAGGCACGCTTGCGCGAATATGATCCTAAGGACAACCACCATTTTCTTGGCAGTGAAGACCTGATTGAATTTGCCATTACCCACAAGCTATATGACCCTAACAAGGGTATTTTTGACTTCCATAAGGCTTATATTCGTGATGAGAAACTTGATACTACCTATAACTACCCACGTGTATGGGCTTTGCAAGCGCTCTTTAGCCCTGAAATAGAGAATGATGTAACTAAAAACAATTTTCCTGTATTCGTACAAGGGGAAAATCGCATCTCCTTAGCCGATGTATTACAGGTAAGTAAGGACTTACTTGACGGCCTATTTACCCGCTTAACCTTAGATGTACAGGCGGAATACCGCTTTGCAGGCGCTTAATTTTGGAGTTATCATAATGAGAAAGAGGGGTAAATATGATATTCATCCCTCTTTTGTGCTGCTTAGCTCACTATTTTATCTCACGATTTCAAAAAAACCTCCACAAGGAGAGGTTCTGTATAAATTATGAAAAGATGTTATTTACTAAGTAAGAACCATGTGTTGCTATCTTTTACACTGGTGAGCTTGTAATAGTTAGCATTATTAGGATCATCTGCCACTGTATAGGGAGATTTGCTCGCTATATACGAATAAAAATTGTACATAGGGCTAGCAAACCAACTATAACGATTTTGTAATAGATCTTCATCTGGATGATCCACCTTGTAATATTGAGATTTTGGCTCTCCTCGAAGGCTTATGGCTATTTGGTCAGGATGCCCTACTACTGCATCAAAATTGATTTCATAGAAAGTATCATTACCTCCTGACCACCTTTCATCAAAGGACAAATATTTTTTGAAACCTACCACATACCCTGAATCATCATTGTGAAGAAGCCTAATTTGCAGATCTTTATCTACATTCAAATCATACCAATAATACAAATCTTTTACAGCTGTATTCAAAGTAGCGTACTGATCTAACAAATCCTGAGAGGCTGAACCTGTATCAAAAGTAGCCCATTTGATATCATCAGTTCCATTAAAGATAATAGGAGGATTTACAAAGTTAATAGTTATAGCTCCATCGGGAGTAGTCAAGGCAGTCTTGGCATTATTGATATACAATTCTGTTATCTTGACACTATTAACATCCGCGGGTTCATAGAATTTTATCCCTTTTTCAGTAAGTGCAAAAGCTTGTTGAACATTATTCCCATCATAGCTAAAAACAATTTGACGCTCTAACGAAGAGAATAACATATTCACTGTTTTACCATTAATCTGCACCGGAGCTAATATTTTTCCAAATAAGAAAAATCTATTTTCACGTATTTTGTTTAGAAAAGTTGCCCTATCACCTGTCAGACTGGTAAGAACCATTGTATTTCCAGAGAGTTTTCCCTTGAAAATATAGGTTCCATTTTCTTCTTTTTCTATAAGATATTCCACATCTCCACCTTTACCGCGAGGATAATCATAAGAGGATACATAGAAGTGATGCAAAATTTTGTTATGGGTATCAAAGCTCACTCCTGGAGCTTCATTAGCATTGTAGGTAAAATAAGAAGTTACCTCGTTGTTATCAGAAGCTACTTCAGAAGAAGCGATTACCTTTCCATCTTTGAGCTTGATGACAAAGTTATATCCTCCTCTGCCTTGGTTAGTTGCAGGAAGCCCTTGAAAGCTTTTATTTTCCCCTGGGAAAACCGTAAATAACCAATAGCTGTCATTCTCCCAAGCTTTTTTATATCCTTGCATCAGCTCAGGTATACGCTGCAAGGCTTGTCGATCATCTCCAAAAGGGTTATCTTCCTTATAACTACAAGAAGTTATAAAAGAAGCGGTGAGTAATAAAGTAATATATTTTTTCATCCTAATTAAGATTTAATGTTGAGAAATCCTTACGAGGCACAGTATTGCCCTCAAAATCCTTTCCTACTACATAAGGATAGCGGCTGCGTACTTCTTTGCGGAGTACATCCAAGTCAAGCTGCCATTCGTCCTGTAGGTATTTCTTGATGATAACCATCTTTTGTTCCAATTTTTCTTTACCTGTATAGGTTTCGGTAGGACGGATTTTTTCGTCTGCTTTTTTGAGTTCTTCTTCCCATACCTTGGTAGAATAATATGTTCCGCTTGCATCTCCATAATTAGAGAACTTAGCTTTCCAAGCGGTATATTGCTCTCTGTCAAAACCATCAGGGATCGCTCTATAGATAGCCACATTGGCATCGGTATCATCGGTAGTCACATTAGCGGCTAAGTGCTGTGCATCAGTAACACTGCTATCCAAATCCTGATTGCGGTAAGCCCTACCCCAACGACTTTGGTCGGTAGTAGCGCAGCCACAATCTTGTTTAGCATTGTAATACACCATATAACGTGCTATAGTCTCTACAAAGTCTTCATCGGCATTATAGGCACAATATGGTTGTATAAATCCTGATTTGAGAGCCTCTTCATGAACAAGATTTGTCCAGTT
The DNA here is from genome assembly GCF_000466425.1 of Capnocytophaga sp. oral taxon 863 str. F0517. Taxonomy (GTDB): domain Bacteria; phylum Bacteroidota; class Bacteroidia; order Flavobacteriales; family Flavobacteriaceae; genus Capnocytophaga. The sequence goes on along the minus strand of NZ_KE992177.1, from coordinate 35,569 downwards.
TCCATATTTGTAATCGGAAGCAGTAATCCTATCAAAGCTGGTAGGATAGAGCTTAGCCTGATGCCAAGTATGCGCTACTTCATGATATAGGGTCTGGAAAGGTCCTGAAGTCAGTTGGTAGATATTATGAGACTGTAAGTTGTTAATATTCAACAGGTGTATTTTCTTTCCTGCCGATGCCCATCCTAAAACATAAGTACCTCCTGCTTCATAGGCATATTCTCCTACTAAAATAATCTTACTAAAAGAATATTCCTTAAGAAAGTTCTGTCCTTTTATTTTTACATAAGGCTCTATAAAGAGGTAATGAAATACATTGGCAAACTCAATTGCCTTTTGATAATCTGTAGGCACAAAGGAATAGCCTTCGTATCTTTCATTATCGGTAAAACGATAAAGAATATTGATGTTAAATGGTTTGGCTATCTTCTGCTCTAAGTACTTATCCAAATCATTTTGAGTATTGAGTGACTGTTCTTTCTGTTCTGCTTTATCTTCCACAGAACTTTCTGCAGCCAGATCGTTATCCTGAGAACAACCTACCAAGGCTGCTGCTGACAAAAACATATATAATATTTTTTTCATAAGTATTTTTTATTTATTATCTTGGATTGGGTTGCATACCTGATCTGATGGCTACATCTGGAAGCTGTATAGCTCTACGAGGGTCATTTACAGGGAGGGTAGCAGCAGGGTAATTTCTATCACGATCCGAAAGATCACAACGATAGCGTACTACTTCTATACCATAGCGCTTTACATCTTGCCAACGTAAGCCATCTCCTAAAGTAAGTACACGACGACATTGCAAAAGATAGTGTAACAAATTTTCCTGTATACCATCATTTTCTATGGTAAAAGAAGGATGTAGTGTTTTCTTCTGAGTAGGTGCATCGGCGGTAGAATAGCGCATATTCGCATCCTTATAGAAATCTATTATCTGTTGCTGAGTTGCTGTATTACGGCTTGAATAAGTTTGTCCATTAACCGTGATTGTGGTTTGCTGAATAAACTTAGATGTCCACATGTTGAGGTCTTCAACTGCACTGGCATATTGTTTTAAGTGAATCTTTGCTTCTGCGCGTACCAAAAGGGTTTCATCGGTAGTAAAAGGCACCATGATAGACTTATTATAGGAAGTTCCTTCCCTTAAAGTAGGAAACTTATCAAATAAGACAATATTAGTATTAGCATTTCGATCACGGATAGGTTCAAACCAATAAAAAGCATATCCATAACCATAATCTCCTGATTTTCCTTCAGGATCCCATACATTAGGAGCTTCTACTGTTTCTTGTCCTGCTATAAGTGTATTATGGTTGTAGCGGTAATCTCTGCTATAGAATTTTATTGCTATCTGAGAATATACCGGAAGTACGAGTAAGTTCGCATCAATATTCTCATTGGTATAGTAAAGCGCCCTACTTCCTTGTGTTACTGTACCTGCCTTAGAGGTATCTCTAAAATCCTCCCAATTTCTCAACAGATTGAGTGTAGTAGCATTGTTGGTGGTCAGTACCTCATTGGCATAGTTCAAGGCTTTTTGCCATTGTTGGTAATAGAGGTAGAAACGAGCCGCAAAAGCATTAGCTGCTCTTTTGTTAAAGTGATACTTAGGTGTTTCGTAATAATTATCATCAATCAAGGGCAATCCTGCCTGTATGTCCTTATCTATGAGGTCATACACCTGTGCTACTGTCCCGCGAGGGTACTTAGGACTTAGCTCTTTCTCTGTATGGAGCATATAAGGAATTCCTAAGTCCGTGCTGCTGGTAGTGGGGTTGTAAGCTAAGCAAAAAGTGTTAGCCAACTCAAAGTGTGCATAGGCACGTGCCAAGAGCGCTTCTCCCTTAGCCGCATTAAATTCTGACCCCCCACCAAGCTCTTGAATTGCTTCCAAAGCTTTATTGGCATGATTGATCGCATTGTAGTAGGATTGCCAGTTGTAATACAATCCATCATTGTCAAAGTATTCTTGTACAGGTTGCCAATAAGCCAATTGCCCACTGATAAGCCCCCATGTATACACAGAAGGACCATAATCCCCTATATTATCAGAGGAATATTCATTGAGTACGGCATTATTATTGATGGAGTAAGCATTGACTAAAAGCTTTCTTACATCCTCTGCCGTCTGTATCTCTACCTGATTGTCAGGCAACTCATCCAAGAGCTTATTACATCCTGAAAAGAGTAGAGAAGCGGTTGCAAGTATAAAATATATTTTTTTCATTGTCTATCTTTTTATTAAAGTCCTACACGCAAAGTAAATATCAGCTGCTTGGGTGCTCTTTGAGCATATCCGTTGGCTAAGAAGTCAGGATCATCTCCATTAAGCTTTTTATCCGCATAGAGCAAAGCCAAGTTGGTAGCTTGTAGCTTTAAGCTCAAGTGGCGAATATGTGTTTCTTTCAAAAACTGATTGTCAAAAGTATATCCTAAAGATATTTCCTTCAAGCGGATGTTATCTCCTTTGGCGATACGTACATCAGAGTAGTCATAGCTGGAATAAGGTTGAGACAAGTCCACTCCAAGCTGAGGCACTGAATAGTGAAGCACATCTGCCATCGAATAAGCTTTAGGAATATTGGTTCTTGCCTCATCGCCAGGTATTCTCCAGCGTCTGTTAAGTTCTCTTGGCGCACTGGAATAGTCGTTATAGGTCAAGGCGTCAGATATTCTTCTAAGACGTACCACATTTCCATAAGAATACGTAAATACTACTCCAAAGGAAATTCCTTTGTAATTGATAGTGTTAGTAAAGCTACCACGATCGGTAGGAATAAGGGTTCCTGAATATTTCAAGAAGTCTACATTGGAATCCTGCATGTTAAATCCTTCACGATTCAGCTCTCCATTAGGTCCTGTAAAGGTAGGGAATCCTCTTTCGTCCAAGCCTCGGAATGGAATAGAGAAAAGTGACTTAAGTGGGTAACCTTCTTTAGCAAATCCCCCTACTGTAGTAGCATCTTCGTTATAACCTACCATATTCTGTATGTTAGGACTGGTCAGAAGCTTGGTTATCTCATTGGTAGAACGAGAGTATACAAAGGAAGTCTTCCAAGTGAAATTCTCTGTTTTGATATTGGTAGACTCTATCGCCAATTCCAAACCATGCGATTTCATCTCTGCCATATTTCCTTGCTTAGCGATGGCACCGCCTACCCCTTGGGTATCTATATTCCCGATAAGGTCATAGCTATGACGATTGAACCAGTCTACTGAAAAGTTAAGACGGCTGTTTAGGATACCAAACTGTACGCCCAAATCCAATTCTTGATTTTTCTCATAGGTCAAGTCATGGTTAGCTCCATTGGTTATATTAAGTCCCAATTCGCGATTGTTGGAGTTACGCCAAGGTTGGTTGGTATAGATCTGAGAAAGCGAGTTGCTTACCGAAGGGGCAATGGCAGTTACCCCAAAAGAACCACTGAAGGTAAGGTAAGAAAGAGGCAAATACTTAAAGAAACTTTCCTGACTTACATCCCAGCTAAGTCCTGCATTCCAGGTAGGCATCCAGCGTACATAACGAGATTTTCCAAACTGGTTAGAGGCATCATAGCGAAGGGTACCATTGAAAGTATAACGATCCTTGAAGGTATAGTTCACATTAGCATAGAAGTCCTGATAGTTATTAGTGGTAGGAGCGATAGTATAGTAATCATCTCCTTCTTCCTGCATTTTCTTAAACTTTATGTAAGAAAAAGCACTATAATAACCTGAACCAAAATTCACTCCATAGTTATCTGAGGAGTCATAGGTATTCTTGTTATTGTCCATCTCAAACCCTCCATAGAGCGAAAGCGCATGCAAGCCGTCCATGAAGCTATCTATATAGCTCAAAGTAGCACGGAAGGTAGTTCCCTGTGAGGTAGAAAGGGTTTGGGTATGGATACCCCCCTTAGGTAAGGTAGGGATTGGCTGTGCAAAAGGATCATTAGGATCTTTGTACAGATAAGTATTGGCATTCCTTATCTCAGAGTTAGGCATATAGCGATAAGAGATGGCTCTATTAGAGTACTCTGTATGATCGGTAACCATCTTATAGGATTGGTAGCGAATGGCTCCCATCGCAGTGGCTTCTACCTTAGGAGAGATCTTCCAAGTAAGTTGTCCTTGCAAACGAACTGTGGCTATGTCTTTGTCTATATAAGAATTATCAATTTCATTGAAAATATTAAAAGGCGTATATCGTTCTACATAGTATTCCTTAGGATCCAAGGTACGAGAACGATCCTGTGCATAATAATATAAGTTGCGGTAAGGATCTGTCTGATCCTTATAGGAAAGGTCAGTGATTACATTGAGCCCTATCTTAGAAGAAAGATTGTAAGTAGCATTAAGGTTTCCTGAATACTGAGAAAGTTTGCTACCTTTAGTCCATCCTGGGTCGTCCAATATACTCAAGGAAGCATAGTAAGTGGATTTTTCACTACCTGAGGAGAAGGAAAGGGTATGGTTCTGCATCACACTTGTTTGGAACAATTCTTTGAACCAGTTTGTATTTCTTCTCTCTGCCATTCTCATATAGCGCAAGCGTCCTTCAGGAGTATTAGATACCCTTGGATTGCCATTAGCATCCAACACCTTGTATAGTTGGTTCATCTTTGCCATAAGACCACTAGTGGCACTTGCTACCGTATTCCCTTCCAAGAAATAAGCTCCTTCATAGAGTTCCTTCATTAGGGATATATGATCCTGAGAGTTCATGATGTTGAACTCTCCATAGGTAGGGATAAAGCGGAAAGTGGACTCATTGGTATAGGTGATACTGCTGGAACCCGCAGCCCCACTCTTGGTAGTAATGACTACCACCCCAGCGATGGCACGAGGTCCATAGATAGCGGTAGCAGAAGCATCCTTGAGCACCTTAAAGCTTTCGATACTCTCTGCACTAAGCCCAGGTATAGCCGCTGCAATCAGCATCTTAGCATCATCAGATACGAGTTCCTCTGGCTTTAGAGAGATATCGTCCTGAAGAATTACTCCATTAAGCACCCACAATGGTTTAGCCTCCTTAGAGATAGAAGTCTGCCCACGAGTATTGGTATTCATAGGCGCCTTCTGTTCTTCTTTCCCTGTAGCCACCTCTCCTTCACGAAGTAGGGTAACATCTACAATGGGGGAAGCAGGAGCTATCTCCTGTGGTTTCATTCCTTGCAAAGCAAAGACTAAGATTTTTCCCTTAGTGATTTCAATGGAATATTTACCATCGAAATCGGTATAGGTACTTCGGGAAGTATCTTTTACACTGACCTGTACTCCTGCCAGTGGTTTGGATTGGGAGTCCTTTACCAATCCAGAAATTTTCATCTCCTCCTGTGCAAAAGAGGTATGCCACACACCCATCAAAAGCAGTAGCATGAGCAAAAATCTGACTTTCACTGTATTCATCTTTATATTATTAAATAGATTTTTCTGTCCTATTAGAAAGGAACCATTCTCCCAATCTAAGAAGACAACTTTTCTCATAGAAAAGCTTGCAAATTTATGAATTAAAAATGAAATATCCTACTTTTTTTGCAATTAGTTGTTAGTAGTCTCTTCACTACTTCCCTTTGAATACCTTTTTCAGGAAGGAAGTGACTTTTTTCAGGTATTTGTTCTCCACCTGAGCATCGGCAAACCATTGACGGAAAGTGGGGTTCTTGTAACCACGTAGCAGGTCTACCTCTACGATAAGCTGATAATCCTTATCGCAATTGAGGTGATAGTAGAAGTCTATACTTTCGTCGAAGAGTTGTATCGCCGAAAGCTGCATGGCGTGTTCGAGGTATTCCTCAGAGACGGTTGGCTCTTGCTGTTGCTCCCTACAAGTATTGAAGCGCTCTATATTCTCTTGGGCGAGGTATCGGCGCGCCTTGCTATCCATATCTGGAAGGCTAACGAGTAGGTTGTTGGCCGTTTCCAAGAGCTGTTGGAGAGAATAGGCATAGTTGTCCAAGATAAGATCAACCTTGCGCCCCTTATAGGCTAAACTAACTTGGTAAGAGTTAGGAAGGGTTTCATGTTTTTTAAGATCGGTTAGTTGTAAAGACTTCATGGGTGTTTTTATAGCTATTTGTTAAAACTTTTTTAGTATCGGTTACAAAGATACAACTTTTTCCTGCAAAAAACAAGCCAAAAGCCCTTACCCTATCCTTCTTCATGTGTTAAAAACAAACAGTTATTCAAACTCAATAAGTTACAAAATGTTAATTAACAATTCCAACCGTCGTTTTTTATTCTTTTTTACTCAATATTTAATTTTTTTTTTATACATTTGCAACATACTTAGAACCATCAAAAATTAGATAAATTATGGACAAATTCGAAGAAAAACAAGCCAGTGGAGAAAGCAAATTCATTCGCGTTCTCAGTATTTTAGCTGCTGTTATGGCTGTGGCCATGTATGTAGCCTATATTGACCAAATTCAGAAAACATGGGGGGATGCTACTGGCCCTTGGTTACAGCCTTTCGTTGCAGGAATCAACTGTAGCTTGTGGGTGGCTTATGGTTTCTTAAAGCGAGACAGAGACTATCCTATCGTATTCGCCAACCTTCCTGGTATCATCCTTGGCTTTATAGCAGCCTACTCCGCAGCATTCTAATGGTGATCCTAAAGACAAGTAATTAGTGACAAGTAACAGCTATTCCTATAGGATTGAGTTACTTGTCACTATCGTTTATATCTATATTGATTTTATTTATCATTAGAAAATCTTATAATTAATATAGAGAGAAAAAATAGAAAACACTTTACTTTGCCATCATGAAGTCGTACCTTTGCAGTGTCAAATTTAAAAACCTTTAAAATATGAGTTTAAACAGTTTAGGGCTTAACAAAGCCCAAGTAGAAAAAGAAATCCAGGCGCTCAATGTGCTCCTTTCTAATTATCAAACCTATTATCAGAACCTCCGTGGGGTACACTGGAATATCAAGGGAAAGCGTTTCTTCGAACTCCATGTGAAGTTTGAGGAGCTTTACAATGCGGCTCAGGAGCAAGTGGATCAAATCGCAGAACGTATCTTAACCCTTGGGGGAGTACCTTTCAACACTTTGGCTAGCTACGTAAAGCATGCCACCATTCCTGTAGGAGAGAACATTAGCGATGACGACAAAGCGGTTCGCCTTATCATCGATAGCATCGTAGCGCTATTACCTTCTGAAAGAGAGCTCCTTAACCTCTCCGATGAGATTAACGACGAGGGAACTAATACCCTTATCAGCGATTTTATAGTAGAACAAGAAAAGAACCTTTGGATGCTTAAGTCCTACCTCAATGAGACCATCTAAAGTTGGATTATTACTTGAAAACTGCCCCAAAAGGGCAGTTTTTTTATGCTTGTAGATATCTTTTTAGCCTGTCTATCCCTTCTTGGTATTTATCTATAGCTTGTTTTCTAAGTTTATTTTCCCTTCCATAAGTACACTTATAGTTTACCTACTGTCGTAAAATTCAACTACAAAGATATAAAAGATTTTCTATTCCTTGAAAAAAAATCGGCTTTTTTTCCCTTAAAACGAGATAAATACCCCTCCAGTGGTGACCGTATAGCCCTTACGGACAGGCACGATTGGCCGGGTATGATAGAGGTATTGGTAGGAGAACCATACTCCGAAATGCTCGGTGATCTTATGCCGAAGGTCTAAAGCTAATGCCCAACGTGGATTGACTATATTGCTATCCAGACGATTGTGCATATAGGCACTGGCTATCAGCAGCCATTTTTCTGTTAGCTGAAACTTAAAACCGGTATGTATTTGGGACTTGATACTCCTTTGGTACTTATGACCTACATAGTTATGAGGAAGTGGTACCCCATCGAAGTTCCACTGTTCATATTCACCAAAGAAACCAAGCCCCATCAGCCAAATAAAATGATTGGTATGTATTAAATGGAAACGGGACTGTAGCCCCGCGGCCAATTTCAGCTCCAACCCTCTCGAGGGGGTCCATACCGATTCCATAAAAGGGTAGATCTCTATGGCTTTCCGTACTATATAGCGGTATTCCCCATGCAGGAACCCGTTATTGACAGAAATATCCGCTCCAGAGCGGATCATCTCCACCTGATTGAGGAAGGTCAGGGCATGCCGGTTCTTTACCAAAAAGGAGATATTGGCATTGTTCTTGAGCTGGAAAAAGTTCTCTCGTTCGGTCTTGAAATTGAACTCTGGAGCGATGGTGCCTTGTATCTGTTTGGTCGTATCAATAGGGGTAGCAAGACTCTCGGTAAAGATGATCTGCGCCTTTGCCAATAGGGGCATAAGGAATAACAAATAGAAATACTTCATAATATATATATATATATGGTTAATGATCAATAATGCGAATCAATAGTTAAAACAATATACTTTACACATTAATTCATTGATACTCAATATATTTTTTTCTACATCCCCCTAGCCCCC
>NZ_KE992177.1:0-27073 GCF_000466425.1 Capnocytophaga sp. oral taxon 863 str. F0517 | reverse complement strand
CCCTTGAGGGGGGCAGGGGGGATGTGACAATGAAAGGTTGATAATAAGTCACTTACAACTATTATGGATGCATATATTTCTAGTTCTTTAACTATTGATTCGTATCAATAATGATTAAAGAGTAAGAATTGACTATTATAAAATGGTCTCTTCTTCTGGAAAATTCACTAAATAGAGTTTTTCCTTAGCACGTGTAATGGCCGTATAGAGCCATCGGAAATAGGCAACACTTTGCCCTTCGGGGAGAAAGGGTTTCTCTACAAAGACCTGCTCCCACTGTCCTCCTTGGCTTTTGTGACAGGTAATAGCATAGGCATACTTGACTTGGAGGGCATTATAATAAGGATGAATACGTATATTCAGCGGAGCTATCTGGCCGGTTTGCTTGTTATACTCTTGTAGGATCTCCCGATAGAGGTTGTTTTGCTCCTCATAAGTCAGCGAAGGGGTGGGGCTGGTCAGGGTATCCAAAAGTAGGATCGCCTCAAAAGGGTCTATGGCCGGATAGTCGATCAGGCGAACCAGCACATGGGCAAAGGTCAAGCCGTATACCTCCTCGACAAGCTGTAACTCAAGCACTTCCAAGGTGTCTCCGTTGGCGATAAAGCCTACGGTATCAGCCCCCCACAGATAATTATTCTTGACCACCATCAGCCTATCTCCCACACATAACAACTGATCGTATTCGAAAGCCACCTGCCTTATCTGTTCATTGTACTCCACGGCGCGCTTGTTGGCACGTACGATGAAGCAGGTTTGCTCCACCCCACTCTCCTGATAGGCTTCCAAGAGGGCTTCTTGTAGCTCGGAGGCATTCTCCAAAAGGACAACATCCTTGAAGGGCGTTATACGAATACGGAAGTTGTCCTTGAAGTGCTCGATGCGCTTTCTAAGGCGAGTTGCATTATAAAGGATACCGGACTTGCGCCCCTGCCGTACCACATCGGTCAGCTCCCCCTCTACCACTTCCTTGTGATAGACGAAGCTGAGCCGGTCACTGTCCAGCGCGGGACTTAGCTCGGTGTGTATGGGGGGCAGCTGGGCAGTATCACCTATGATGAGCAACCGACAGCGATCCCCTACATACACAAACTCCATCAAGTCCGACAGCAGCGACCCTTGCCCAAAGACACTTTCCTCCCCTATCATAGAGGCCTCATCTACAATAAAAAGAGCCTCAGAGGCCTTGTTCTCCTTCAGGGAAAAGGCAAACATCCCCTGCTCATCTACCATTTGATAGATATATTTATGGATTGTAAAAGCCCGCTGACCGGTATAGGTAGTCATCACCTTGGCAGCTCGTCCGGTAGGAGCCAGGAGAATTACCTTTTGGGAAAGCTCCTTGAGGGTCTTGACCAAGGTGTTGACAAGGGTGGTTTTCCCCGTCCCTGCAAAACCCTTTAGCAAAAACAAACTTTGCTCATTATCATCTGCAAGAAAACCTGCAAGCTCCTCAAAAACAATCTCTTGCGATTCTGTAGGCTCCCAACCGAAATGACCCAAAAGCAATTCATAAATATCCTCTATCTCCATAGGTAAGAAATAATTCCAAAGGTAAGAAATTTTTTTTATAGAAAAACATTTTCTTTCAAAAAAAATTTGTATTTTTGCTCATTATTGCGAATTTAATACAAACCCATTATTATATGAGAAAAGGAATCCAAGCTGCTTTATTGATAATCAGTGTTATAGGCTTTTATTTGATATACAAATCCATTCAAGGCCCCATCGAATTTGAGAAGGAAAGTAAGGTGCGTTTTGCCCAGGTCATCGCCAAACTGAAGGATATTCGCAAATGCGAAGAGGCCTATGAGGCTATTCATAAGACTTATACCAACCGTTTTGATGAATTAGAGAAATTCGTAGAAACTGGTCAGTTCTATATCACTACCCAGCGAGATACCAGCTGGACTGAGTTCGACAAGAATTTAAGAATCGATGTCCCTAAGCAGAGTGTCGTGACCGACACCATAGGCAAGGTATCGGTAAAGGACTCTTTGTTCAAAAACTCCAACCGTTACAAGGAAATGTCCTCCATCACCATAGCCGATCGTACCATCCCTATCAAGATAGAGACTGGGGTGATCACTCGTGAAAATGAAGTAAAATTCCCTGTATTCGAGGTGAAAGTCTCTAAAAAAGAGATCCTTAACGGCCTGGATGAAGATGAAATCAACAAAGAAGTCCAAAAAACAGGAGTTAATGACATCAAGGGTGCCTATGTATCGGTAGGTTCCATGACTGAGGTATCTAGTAGTGGTAACTGGCCTTCTTATTATAACGATAAGTCTGAAAACAAAAGTGAAGGAAGGTAATCATTTACATATAGAGTTCAAAAAGATGTCCATTCAATTGAATTTGGATGGGCTTTCTTTTTGTATCTTTAACCCAGCCCTTTCCTGTGTAGAATCTATCTATTATCTTACAATCCCCCCTTCCACCTCCCCTTTGGTGGCCGAACAGCAGGTGCAGCAATTCCTAAAGGAGGAACGCGCGCTCTGTCAAGACTTTGACACCATCAAGGTATTACACAACAACGAACAATTTGCCTTTGTTCCCGAAGAACTCTTCGCCACAGAGCTCCTTTTTGAGTATCTTAAGTTCAATGTACCAGATTATCACAACCAGATTATCAGCCACGACACCCTCAAGGAGGAAAAGATGATCAATGTGTATATCCCCAACTCGTCTATCAACCGGGTACTGCGTGAGACCTACGGTATCTTTGAATACGAACACTTCACCACTACCCTGCTGAACATCCTACTGATGCACAATCCTAAGAAAAAAGATGCTATCTATGCTCATTTCGATCGTGGTGCCTTCCACTTGGTAGTTTTCAAGGACGAACAATTGGCTTTTTACAACCGTTTTGCCTTTGAGGAGCCTATCGATATGCTCTATTACCTGCTTTTTTCCTTGGAACAACTCTCTATAGATACCGAGGTGACCCCCTTGTACCTCTTAGGTGATATCATCCGTAACTCCGAACGCTATTACCTTATATATAAGTATGTGAGATTCATCTATTTTCTACCCCCTCAGAAGAACAACCCCTTCTGCCAAAATATGGATCCAACCCTCGCCAGACAGAATTTTATACTCACCCATACTTTCTAGTGAATCATAAATAGTGTTTACTAACGGCCTACCCTTAAAATTAACAATTGACAATTAACAATTAACTATTAAAACTCGTTTTTATTCTGTATCTTTGCCCTTAGGAAAAATAAAACCTTATTAACAATATTAGCATGAATAATCCTGACTTACTCAAACGTGTAGAAATAGCCTTAGCGGAGATACGCCCTTACTTGCAAAACGACGGAGGAGACATCTCTCTCATTGGCATAGAAGATGATAAAATTGTAAAAGTACAGCTCTTAGGTAGCTGCTTGAACTGTAGCGTGAACCAAATGACTCTCAAAAGTGGAGTAGAGATGACAGTAAAGAAGTATGCGCCTGAGATCGAGAAAGTTGTAAATGTAAACTAAGAAAAGTATAATTTGTTTTGTTTATTTTTCCCTTTGAGAGGCTGCTCTTGAGGGGTTTTTCTTTAATATATGGAGAAAAAAGAGTTTTACGCCCATGGAAAATTGCTCCTCACAGGGGAGTATGGAGTATTAGATGGGGCTTTGTCCTTAGCCCTTCCCGCTCGGTATGGACAGCGTATGCAGGTGCATCCCCTCCAAGAAAAGCGGGTATTCTTTTGCAGTCTCACCACAGAGGGAATCCCTTGGTTTGAGGAAGAACTATTTGTTGGAAGTAGCAATCCCATTGCCCAAACCTTGGAGAAGATCCTAAGAGAAGCCCAGCGACTACAACCGGGCTTCCTAAGCCAGACAGGAGCAAGGGTCACCACCCGTTTGGAATTTCCACAAGGCTGGGGATTAGGCTCTTCCTCTACACTGATTGCTATGATCGCCCAGTGGGCTCTGGTGGATCCCTACCAACTGCTGTGGAACAGCTTTGGTGGCAGTGGGTACGACATCGCCTGCGCTATGGCCTCCTCCCCCATCCTCTATCAGCTGCAAGAGGGACAGGCCAAGGCCTATCCGATTTATTATCAGCCCAGTTTTGCCAACTCTCTTTTCTTTGTCTATCTGAATCAAAAACAAAACAGCCGGGAGGGTATCGCTCACTATAGGGCTATCAAAAAAAATAAGCCTACCCTCATTCAGCAGCTCTCCCTCTTAACCGAATCGGTATATCGCTGTGAGTATGTAGCGCAATTTACCTCCCTTATCAGCCAGCATGAGGCGCTGCTCTCGAATTTTTTACAGCTGCCTACCGTAAAAGAACGCCTTTTTGCCGACTTTGAAGGGGCTATCAAGAGCTTAGGAGCTTGGGGAGGTGATTTCATCTTGGCCGTAGGTCAGGCCAATTATGTAAGGGAATATTTCTCCGACAAAGGATACACCACCATCCGCTCCTTTCAAGAAATGATTCTTCCTACGGATAGGGAGCCAATATTACCTCCAAGCCCTCAAGATCTTCCGTAATAGGAATTTGACAACCCAAGCGGCTATTCTCCTTAGTATAAGAGGTCTCAAAGAGCATCGCTTCCTCATCGGGGCCTATCTCCGGCAAGGGGGTATCGCTCATTATATAGCATTGGCAAGAACCACACATGGCCATACCACCGCACACCCCTATCTCTCCATCCTCCGCTATAGCATAGGCTCGAATAACCTCCATAAGGGACATATTCATATCTGTAGGGGCTTCCACTTCAAAGAGGACTCCCTGCCTATCAGTAATTTTCAAATTAACTTCTGCTGACATATCTCGTTTTGAAAATGCAAAATTACAAAATTAATAACTAATGACCAATATATTATAATGATTAATGGTTAATGATTGATCATCAGTCTCTTACAAAAAAAATGAAAAAAAATATCCAGAAACGCTTGTCAGTTCAAAAAAAGGTTGTATCTTTGCACCCGAATTACAAAAGGGTTCTTAGCTCAGCTGGTTCAGAGCATCTGCCTTACAAGCAGAGGGTCACTGGTTCGAATCCAGTAGGACCCACTTTTATTCATCATTCAAAATTTTTTAGGGTTCTTAGCTCAGCTGGTTCAGAGCATCTGCCTTACAAGCAGAGGGTCACTGGTTCGAATCCAGTAGGACCCACTAAAAATAAAAGGTAAAAAGTAATAACTTTTTACCTTTTTTCTTTTTATCATCTATACATATGGATCGCCTCACTGGTGTGAACTTATAGCTCGTACCACGCCTTTGCAAGCCCCACCACTGCTAAGCCAAGGGCTAGTCAAGGCCTGATTTCTACACCTTTTCTCCTTTGCCTTTTACTTTTCAACGCTCTTGATAAGGTTGTTAAAAAAAAATTCCTCTCAAAAAAGCGTTTTATTTACATTATTTTCATATATTTGCACGTTTTTTGAAATAGTATAAATCATTGTAAAATGCAGAACAAAGGATTAGTAAAATTATTTGCCTTACTCTTTGGTTTGGTGAGCATCTATCAGCTCTCCTTTACCTTCGTAGCAAATCATCAAGAGAAAAAAGCAGAAGAATTTGCAGCCCTAAAAGTGCCTACCTCTGTGGAGGATTACGTCCATCAGCGCGAGAAAGTCGTAAACAAATACTTGGATTCTATCGCCAATGAGACTGTATACCACTTAGGAGTCGCCTCTTACACTTTCAAGGAAGTAAAAGAGAGAGAACTCAAGCAAGGCCTTGACCTGAAGGGTGGGATCAACGTTACCCTACAAATATCAGTGCATGATATCTTGCGTGGCCTTGCCGAAAACTCTAAAAATGCAGCCTTCGAAAAAGCCTTAGCCGTTGCCGACCAACGCTTACGCGAAACTGACCAGAGCTATATTGACCTCTTCTTCGAGGCCTTCGATGCCACTGGTGCCAAATTGGCCGCTGCTGATATCTTCGGCAACAAAACCCTCAGCTCGCAGATTACCCCTCAAATGGCTAACTCCGAGGTGAAACCTATCATCCGAAGAAAAGTAGATGAGTCTATCTCCTCTGCCTTCGAGGTATTGCGCAAGCGTATCGATAAGTTTGGGGTCACTAATCCTGATATTAAGAAATTAGGGAACTCCGGCCGTATCTCCGTAGAACTCCCTGGTGCTAAGGACATCTCTCGTGTAAAAAATCTCTTGCAAAGTACTGCCCAATTGGAGTTTTGGGAAACTTTCAAGGCGGGTGACTTTACAATGTTCTTCGCCCAGCTCAACGCTGCTCTTCAAGCCAAAGAAGCGCCTGTGAAGAAAGAAACTACCCCAGAGCCAGCCCCTGCTACCACTCAAGTGGATACCCTTGCCACCGCCCAAGTGGACACCTTATCCGCTCGTAGTGAAGTGGATTCTCTTCTGAACAAAACCGCCGAAAAGAAAAAGGATTCTATCGCTCCAGCTCAGAAGAATCCTCTCTTCGATCTTTTCCAACTCACTCAGGGAGAAGCTTCTCCTTCCATTGGTTATTTCTTAGCCTCTGATACGACCAAATTGCTCTCTTACCTTCGTGGCGATGAGGCTAAGCGTGTCATGCCTGCTGAACTCAAAAATGCAAAATTCGTATTCGGAAAACCACATCGCTTGGACAACTTCCAACAGCTCTACCGCTTGTTCATCCCTTATGAATATGAAAAAGCCAATCCTGCCGAGGCTAAAAACTTCAAGGATCGCCTACAAGGCCTCCTCCGCAAGTCTGACTTAGTGGAACTCTATGCATTACGTGGCAACCGTACCAACGAACCTCCGCTCAATGGTGGCGTGGTAACCGAAGCGGTACAAACTTATGACAATCATAACCAACCTTGTGTATCCATGAATATGAATACAGAAGGGGCTAAAATATGGGAGAACCTTACCGGAAAGGTATTTACCGAAAAAGGAAACATCGCTATCGTATTGGATAATATCGTGTACTCTGCCCCAAGTGTAACCTCTGGCCCTATCGCCGGTGGTAGCACTCAGATTACTGGTAACTTCTCCGTACTCGAAGCACAGGACTTGGCCAACGTACTCCGCGCCGGTAAGCTGCCTGCCTCTGCCGACATCGTACAGTCTGTTATCGTAGGGCCTTCCTTAGGTCAGGAGGCGATCTCTAGCGGATTTATCTCCTTCGCTATCGCCGGGTTGATTATCTTCCTTTGGATGCTCTTCTATTATGGCCGTGCAGGGGTATTTGCAGACATCGCCTTACTCTTTAACATCCTCTTGATGTTCGGAATCTTAGTAAGTATCAACTCCGTGCTTACCCTCCCTGGTATTGCCGGTATTGTGCTTACCATTGGTATGTCCATCGATGCGAATGTGATTATCTTCGAGCGTATCCGAGAGGAACTAAGAAATGGTAAGTCGCTAAGCCAAGCCATTCATGATGGTTTCAGCCATGCTATTACTTCTGTATTAGATGCCAACATTACCACTTTCCTAACCGGAGCTGTGCTCTTTATCTTCGGTAGTGGCCCTATCAAAGGTTTTGCTACTACCCTGATGATTGGTATTATAACCACTATCTTTACAGCCGTATTTATTACCCGATTGCTCATTGATTGGTATGTAGCCAAAGGAAAAGACCTTTCTTTCTCTACATCTATCACTAAAAATCTTTTGGCCAATACCAAAGTGGATTTCCTCTCTAAGCGAAAAGTATGGTATGCCATCTCAGGCGTACTCATCTTGATCAGCTTAGGCTCTATGTTCACCCGCGGTTTCGACCAAGGTATCGACTTTGTAGGAGGACGTTCTTACCAAGTGCGTTTTAAGAATCCGGTAGAAACTCAGAAAGTAGCCAGCCTGCTCAAAAATTCTTTAGGTTCTGTAGAAGTAAAAACCTTCGGTGCGGCCAACCAAGTGCGTATCTCAACTAAGTACAAATACAACGACGAAAGTACCCAAACCGATAACGAAATCCAAGAAATCCTCTACAAAGATCTACAACCTGTCATGGGCGAACAAATCTCTTACGAGGAGTTCATGAGCGGGGAAGGTCTTGGTGTGATGAAGTCCGACAAGACTGGGCCAAGTATCGCTGAGGATATCAAGAGCAGTGCCGTATGGGCCATCATTGGTTCGCTGATTATCATCTTTGGATATATCTTAGCGCGTTTCCGCAAATGGCAATTCTCCATGGGTGCCGTTGCTGCCCTTACCCACGACGTGATTATCACCTTGGGAGCCTTCTCTTTGCTCTACTCTGTGATGCCTTTCAGCCTTGAGATTGACCAACAGTTTATCGCGGCAATCCTTACCGTAATTGGTTACTCATTGAACGATACAGTGATCATCTTCGACCGTATCCGTGAGGAAATAGGCAAGAGTGGATGGAGTGCTCAAACGCTTAATCATGCCATCAGCACAACCCTAAGCCGTACGCTGAACACCTCTCTCACTACCTTACTAACCCTCTTGGCTATCTTTATCTTCGGGGGAGAAACCCTTCGAGGCTTCATGTTTGCCATGATCATTGGGGTAGTAGTGGGTACTTATTCCTCTATATTCGTAGCCACCCCATTGGTATACGACTCCTCTAAGGGAGAGAGAAAGAAACAGGCAGAAGCTGCTAGCGAAGAGGTTCATAAATAAGATCTTTTCAGATTTACTCATTTTTTAAAATCAGTGGGGAGCACTCCCCACTGATTTTTTTAACATATGAAAGATATAACCGATATAATTATTATAGGGGCAGGGGCTTGCGGGCTTTTTACCGCTATCAATATAGCCGAAAGACATCCCGACAAACGTATCTTGATTCTTGAAAAAAGTAAGGAAGCCCTTGGTAAAGTTCGTATCTCAGGCGGGGGGCGCTGTAACCTCACCAACGCAGAGCCAAACCCACGTGAGTTTGTCAAAAACTATCCCCGGGGCCACCGAGAGCTATTGGGCGTATTCTCCCGCTTTTCCAACAAAGATACTATAGAGTGGTTCGAAAGCCACAAGGTACCTCTTAAGCAAGAAGCCGACGGACGTATATTTCCCCAATCTAACAGCTCACAGACCGTGATAGACTGTTTTCTTTCCTTGGCTAAAAAATATGGTATAGAGATTCTGTATAGGCAAAACATCCAGTCCTTTTCCTATGAGCAAGACCTCTGGATGGTACAAGCTGTCGATACTTTCCTTGGCCGACACTTAGTCATAGCCACCGGTAGTAATCCCAAGATATGGCAGCAACTCGCTATCTTAGGACATACCATCGTGCCACCCGTGCCTTCGCTCTTTACCTTTGCTACCAAAGATTCTTTTATTGAGGAACTGGCAGGGGTAAGCAAGCAAGTGAGTATCAAGCTCTTAGAAAGCCAAGGAACACCGCTGAAAGTACCTCTTATAGACAAACAAGGGCTTTTGGGTGCGCTGCTCATCACTCATTGGGGGTTCAGTGGACCTGCGGTGCTCAAGCTATCGGCCTTTACTGCCAGAATTTTGGCTGAATTGGAGTACAAGTTTGCCTTACAAATCAACTGGTTGGCAGAAGCTGATGAGCAACTCACCACCCAAGATACCCTCACCATCTTGCAAGAGGAAAAACAGAAACACCCACGCAAGGAGCTACAGAACCATTGTCCTTTTGGATTAGCCAAGAAGCTATGGATCAAACTTGTAGAACGCGCAGGGGTACTACCCCACCAGCTATGGGCTGCGCTGAACAAAGGACAGCTACACGCCTTGGCCAAGGAACTCACTGCAAGTACTTTCTCTATTGAGGACAAAGCCCCCTTCAAGGAAGAATTTGTTACCGCCGGAGGTGTTTCCCTCAAGGAAATTGATTTCAAGAGCTTTCGCTCCAAGCGATACTCTACACTCTATATAGGAGGTGAAGCCTTGGATATAGATGCCGTCACCGGCGGCTATAACTTCCAAAATGCTTGGAGTAGTGGCTACCTCATCGCAGAAGGAGTGATAAGTGAATAGTGAAGAATGAAAAGTGAATAACTAATAACTCAAAATTTAAAACTAAAAACTAATGATAGATATAGGCCTAAACCTTACCAACCGACAATTTGCCCATGACCAAGAAGAACTCCTCCACCGTGCGGAGGAGGCGGGCGTAACTCAAATGATCCTAACGGGTACTTCCCTTCGCAGTAGCAAGGAGTCCTTTGCACTTGCTAAGGGCTACCCCTCCCTGCTCTATAGTACTGCGGGAGTGCATCCGCATGATGCTAAGACGATGAACGAACAGACCATTCCCCAACTCAGCTCCCTACTCAAGGAAAAACAAGTGGTAGCCGTAGGAGAATGTGGTTTGGATTTTGATCGCGATTTCTCCCCACGCCCCGTACAAGAGCAGTGTTTTCGTGCCCAGCTCACCCTCGCCCAAAAGGTACAAAAGCCATTATTTCTACACGAGCGCGCTGCCTTTGACCGATTTGTAGGAATTCTCAAGGATTATAGCAACCTCCCCAAGGGTGTCGTACATTGTTTCACAGGCAGTTTGAGCGAGGTAAAGACCTACCTTGATACTGGCTATTATATTGGTTTTACAGGTGCCATTAGCGATAGCCGCCGATTTGCCTTGTTGGAAGAGGTAGTACGTTATGTCCCCCTAGAGCGTATACTTATAGAGACCGATGCTCCCTTTATGCTTCCTAAGAATATACCTGCACACCTGCTAAACCCTCGAGATAAGCGACGCAATGAACCCGCTTTCCTACCCTATGTAGCGCAAAGTATCGCTCACTTCAAGAAAATTAATGTCAAGGAAGTCGTGGAAGCAACTACTAAGAATGCAAAAACACTCTTTTCAATGATTAATGATTAACGTCGATAATGATTAATGTCTTTGAACGATAGGAGTAACTTAAAACTAAAAATTCAAAACTAAAAACTAATATAATATGACAACTCAAAGACTTTTTACCCATTTGTTAGCGATTTTTGTAATCACCGTCTGGGGGGTTACTTTCGTTTCTACTAAGCTGTTATTGGAAGCAGGTTTCAATCCTGCCAGTATCCTTTTCTACCGCTTTGCCTTGGCTTATATAGGTATTTGGCTGGCGGCATATCGCCTACCTCTCTTTGCCCAAAGCCTCAAGGACGAGTTATGCTTTGTCCTCATGGGGGTATTTGGAGGATCTATGTACTTTTTTACGGAGAACTTGGCCTTGGGATATACCCTGACCAACAATGTCTCCCTCATCGTATGTATGAATCCGCTGCTAATTGCTATCATTGCACATTTTCTCTCTAAGGAAGACAAACTAAGTCCTCGACTGCTTTTAGGCTCACTCTTAGCTTTGGCGGGGGTTACCTTGGTTATTTTCAACGGAAACTTCACCTTTGAGATTACCATAGTGGGCGAACTCTTGGCCTTTGCTGCTGCCTTTAGCTGGGCGTTCTATACGCTACTAATGCGCCGCTTTTCGGACAAATACCCCGCTCTTTTTCTCACTCGCAAGGTGATGCTCTATGGTATGCTCACGGCCTTACCTATTTTCCTATACCGCCCGCTGACTACCAATTTTACCCTCTTTACCCAACCTGTGGTATGGGGCAATTTTGTCTTCTTAGGGCTGGTAGCCACGCTTTTATGCTTTTTTCTATGGAATAAGACAATCAAGTTCTTAGGTGCTGTTCGTGCCTCCACCTATATCTATGGTATGCCGATAACCACCCTTATCGCATCGGTGCTTATCTTAGGAGAGCCTATCTCCCTTATGGCAATTATAGGAACTTTGATGGTGCTTATAGGAGTGTATTTCGCTACGAGGAAATAAAAATAATGTGTCAATTTGCCGATTAATTACCAAACTGATTCTAGGCAAAAAATAAAGTATTTGTTTATTAGGAGAAAAATAATTATTTTTGCATCATAGAATCCTCATTCAGTTATGCCAAAACAAAGAGTCGGTATTATCCATTTCCTTACCAAAGAAGAAGGCGGGCGGGAGCAACCACCAACCACCGTTTTAGAGTATTGCCCTACCACTCGTATTGCCCAGCTGGCGCAGCCTAAGCAGAGGTTTATTGCAATGATAAGGGGGACTTTGAAATCGACAAACCTACGCCTATGTTTGATTCTTTTGAGGAATATTTTGAAGACTTTTTAGACTTAGCAGAAGATTAACCCTATGAAAACAGAAAAGATATTATTAGCAGGAGCAACCGGCTATTTAGGTCAGTATATACTGGCTGTACTATTAAGAGAAGAATACCCGACCCGCATTGTGGTACGCAACAAGTCGAAGCTCTCCCCTGCCCTACTCACACACCCACTATTGGAGGTAGTAGAAGCGGAAGTAACCCAGCCTGACACCCTACAAGGAGTATGTAAAGGCGTGCATAAGGTGATTTCTACCGTAGGGATTACCCGCCAAAAAGATGGACTTACCTATGAGCAGGTAGACTTCCAAGCCAACAAGAATCTACTCGATGAAGCCTTGCGCGAAGGCGTACGTAAGTTCATATATGTATCCGTATTCAAAGGAGAAGCCATGCGACATATAGCCATTGGAGCCGCTAAAGAACGTTTTGTTGATGCTCTTAAGGCTAGTGGATTAGACTATTGTATCATACGCCCCAGCGTTTTCTATAGTTATATAACTCTATTTTTCAAAATGGATAAGAAGGACATAATACACCTATTTGGCAAAGGACAATATGTCATGAATCCCATTCATGGGGAAGACTTGGCCGAAGTCTGTGTCGCCCAATTGGAGCGTTACGAACGGGAAGTCAATGTAGGAGGAGCTGAGATTTTTACACAAACGGAGATGGCTCGTTTGGCTTTTGAGGTACTACATATGCCTGAAAATATAAGTTATTTGCCTGATTGGGTACGGCGTTTGATCCTAAAAATGAGCAAATACTTCCTCCCTAAAAGTATCTATGGTGCTATAGAATTTTTCCTTACCATTATGGCAATGGATGCTGTAGCTCCTATGCAAGTAGGTAAGCATCGGTTAAAGGCGTTTTTTGAATCTATAACTTCATCAGCTGATAGATATTATCTAAAACGATTAAAACAGAGTGGAGAATTTGAGTATTCTCTAGGGGCTAATGCTGAAGAAATTAAGCATATAGAAGAGGAATTGGGCATATTGCTTCCTGAAGTATATGTAAATTTTCTATCAGAATGTGGTTCTTGCAACTATGGCGATGTGTATATCAATGGTATTTACAAAGAAAAAGACAGTATATCTTATCCTATTGTGGAACTAACTAAACAACTAAGAGAGGACTTACATCTCTCAGAGGATTTTATCGTACTACATTACGAGGTGGACGAGTTCCTAACCTTATATAAAGTTTCTAATGGGGTACGCCTAAAAGATGCGGAGGTCTTCGAAGCAGAGGTTTATTGCAATGATAAGGGGGCCTTTGAAATCGACAAACCTACTCCTATGTTTGATTCCTTTGAGGAATATTTTGAAGACTTTTTAGACTTAGCAGAAGAAGATTAACCCAATGAAAAAAGGAAAGATATTATTAACAGGAGCAACCAGCTATCTGGGGCAATCAGCGCTCACTACCATCTGTAATCATCTAATAAGCCGTCTGCAGTTCGGTATTTTGTAAAGAAAGTTACATAATGGTCATATACCTTCAAATCAAACAACTTACTATTATTGTATTTTAGGCACAACTGATATGCACTTATCTCTCGTTCTATTTCATCAGCCAATAGGATACTAAAAGCATCAATACATTCTTGATATTCTTTGCATAAGGTAATTAGTGCCTCACTCAAGGAGTTTTCTATGAGTTGTGCCCTATAACAATAAGCTACTGAGGGAATAGCTTCTATATGATCAATCAAAGCATAATCCCCTTTTGTTGGAGAGATTATATAATCGGTTTTTATTTGTATGACCATTTTCTATGCCTTTCTATTCTCGATAAAATCCTTTTTCTTGCAATATTTTCACAGGACAATACGCTGTTTCCACTGTGGTATGAATACTATTAAAATCCAAATCATATAGCAAAGGAGGAAATTTACATTCATAAATCACTTCCCCTGCTAATTCCCTATAATACAACTCATGATTAGGATACTGAGGACTTTCAACAAGGCTATTATAGGAGAGCAGAAAGTCGAATAGATAATAAATTGTGGAGGCAAACGCCTCAAAAGAAGAAGGTTCCTTCCTCAAAGAACTATAGACTTCTTCGCCTATAGAACACCAATCAAAATTTAACTGATATAAGGGCATCTCCATCATGACAAACTTCTGCAAAGAATAGCCCTGAAAACTTGCTTGATAATGATTTATATGACTTCTTAGTATCCAATCCTGCAATTGTGAGGTGTGTTTTTGTAGCAACAAAAGATAAGGCAAATTGGAATTACCCACTACCTGTAACATTTCTTCCTTTGTATCTCTATAAAAACACTGCCATTTTTTCCTCATTTGTTATTTATTTTAAACATCCCGCTTATGATTTTTCTGAAAAATCTGTTTTATTCCTCTATCCAATCCCAAAATCTATAAACTAACTCATTGTCTTTGTCAGCTCCTACCAAAGCTCTTTTGTTGTCTTTATCCATAATTGACAATTCAAACTTTATATCTCCTTTTCCATTTTCTATGATGTCAATTAGCTTAAAAAGGGAAAGATTAAGGCAATAGGTAAGCCCTTTTTGTAACTTACCAAATTGCTCGTTATCCAATGTTTGTATCAGTTCAATAAGTGCTTTCTGATGATCATCAGGATTCTTTGTAAAATTAAGATTATTCCTATAATTCATAAGCATATCCAAAGCTGTCTGCTGACTTATCTTTACAAAAGCTCCAAATGTATCTATTAATTTATCTTCCATAGTTTTTATTATATTTCTATTCTTTCTTACCTCATCATTTCTATTAGCCCAAATTCTACACTGTTATCAAAAGATATATACATAATCCACTTCATACTTTGTGATAAAAAGTAATGATGCTGAGGTATGTTATCTAAAATATCAACAATTATCTTTCCTAAGTATTTAAAAGGAAAAGAATATGTCAGGTTGGTTAGACTATCTCCCAAATACACTATTGTTTCATCCAGCACTATACCTATCTGAGTTGCTATGTCATTTATAAATGTAACTACTTCCTCTTTTTCACTAAATGACATTTCTTTAGACTCACTAAGCAACCCAAAATTAATCCTACTGCCAATAAAAGGCAATTGAGCATTTATTCTGTCAAAGTAAATATCAGATTCTATGATTTGAAAATTTTCATCTTTTATATATTCTCTCAATATTCTAATAACTTCCTTATCATAAATAGTTTTTTCCATGAATTGTATATATTTTTTCTTTCAATAATACCAAATTACCACCTTATCAACCCTTTCTCCTTGAGTGCTTCCTCTATCTTTGCTATTTGATCTTCAAATACCATTTTTGGATATCTTTCTGCTTCTTCATTACTGATAGGTTCTCCATCCCCTTGTTGTCCCAATTTTACTTTCCGATAGGCATTAGGCAACCCATAATGATAGTACTGTGTATCGAAAAAGGAGCTTTTATAGTTAGGTGTTTGATGGATGACCACAGCATTCCATCTTTTATAATCCGAAGGAGTTACAAATATAGGAGCAAATAAATAGCCTGCTTGTTCTATTTCCTCTCGGTAAGCTTTATCTTCTGAATAGTAAGCGAATACTTCACTGAGGTACCACATAGGTGTCTCTAATAAGATAATTCGAGAAAAAGCATACCCTCCTCTTCTTAGTGAGATAGCACATATATCCCCTACTGTATATTTCCTTTGTTTTTTCCTCTTGACTATCTTGAATTTGACTTCACTGACCACCTTTTCTTCGCATGCTGAAAAGAGAGCTTCATCTATATTCACCGCAAAAGAAGTATTCAAAACCCCTTGTAATTCCTCTATGGTGGGTTTTCGATGTAAGTTCTTTTGAAAGTATTGGGAATAGCTTGTCAAGAACTCAAAAACTAAATCTAAAGTCTGGTCATTTATCATTTTATAAAATAGTCTATATCAGTGTACAAAGGTACAAAAATAAAGAAATCCAAAGAAATAATTTATTGTTTTTCTCAAAAATCCAAAGAAAAAATACCCCGATGTAATTGGCTTTTTCAAAAAATATTCGTAAATTTGTGTCTTCATTCAAAAACCTAAAACCTAAGATGATAAAAAGAATTCTCCTTATTGCCCTTTTAGTAATTTCTTTAGGGGTAAATGTCGTTCTCATCCGAAAGATGTTTGTAGGCAACACTCAAAAGCTGCCTAATGATACCCGTGTGAGTATCATTGTAAGCCAGTCCAACAGGGACTTTGTTATGCACGAGATGCGTACTTTTGTTGAGGCACTTCAACAGATCAATGTCGGCATAGCCCAGAACGATCCGGCTCTCATTGCCAAAGTAGCCCGCGCTTCGGGTGGTTCAGTAGCAGGGCATGCCCCCGCAGGCCTGCTGGCTTCTATCCCTGCGGAGTTCAAGACTATAGGCTTCGACACCCATGGCAAATTTGACCAAATCGCCGAGAGTGCCGAAAAAAACTTTGACCCTAAGCATACCGCTGCACAAGTTACTGAACTCTTAGGCAATTGCGTTGCCTGCCACAAAATGTATAGAATGGACGTGAAATAATGACTAATGATTAATTATTAGTTAAAAATAGATATGTGCTTGCTTTTTCATTGAAAGAGTATTACCTTTGCAGTGCAAAATAGTAGTTATACTATTCAATGGTGGGGGACGAGACTTTGGGTCTCTATAAGCCCGCACCCCCCCGGGAGGCAAATTGATGTTTATTCAGTTTGCCTCCTTGTTATTTTGAATCTATGATCCATTAGCTGTTGTTACTTTGCAAAACTCCATAAACCGATTTATAGCCTCTTGCAAGCATTGCTGCTTCACTTTGCTTTTCTCTGCAAAAAGTTCTGTGATAAGGTTTGCCGATTGCATAGCCCCCTGCCAAGCTAATATTTCCTCTGGTTTTTCATATAGGGGAAAAAGCAGTTGCTGGTTTAGCAATCTTATCTGAATGGCCTGTTGCTTGTTCATCTTCTCTATTTTTACAAGGGCAAAAGTACAAAAATCAGCCGTTAGGTATATCCTACATAGTCACTAATCACTAAAGAGAACTAAGTTTAACTTATTTTTACTCCCCTCTCCTATTGACTTTCCTTTTCAAATGTCGTATTTTTGCCTATTGAATTATCAACAACTACCCACTGATTCCCCTTCGGTGGTTGGGGGAACTCAAAACTCAAAATTAAAAACTCAAAATTAAGATCATGAGCACTCCTATTACAAGTATTGACCAGTTAGACCTTGTCAATGGTATATATACCTATGCTGATTATCTGATGTGGAAAATCAAAGACCGAGTAGAGATTCTCAGAGGAAAAATCTTTAAGATGAGTCCCGCCCCTGCTATTTCTCATCAGAGCATATCTTTTAACCTATCAGGCTTATTCTTTATGTACTTTCACAACAAGCCTTGCAAAGCCTTTGCCTCCCCTTTTGATGTGGTTCTTAAAAATAAGGATGGTAAGGAAGATACTGTTGTGCAACCTGACCTTTGTGTGGTATGTGATCCTGAAAAATTAGCTGACGGAAAACGCTGCCAAGGCGCCCCTGATCTGATTATAGAAATTCTCTCTCCTGGTAATTCTAAAAAAGAACTCAAAAACAAATACGAACTCTATCAGGAAGCTGGAGTTAGAGAGTATTGGGTAGTACGTCCCGACTACAAAGAGATTACTCAATTTGTTTTAGAAAACAACAAATATCGCACACTCCCACCTGTTGTAGAAGGCTCTATCATTCACTCGGCAATCTTCCCTGACCTCAGCTTACAGACAGAAGATATTTTCAGGTTGTGATGCTTTCTGCTCTCTAAAATTACCTCAGGTTAATTTCCCTTTGGATAAAAACTCGTATCTTTGCATCAAAATTTAATTTAGTATTTTTATGAATAGTAAAACAAGAAAAATCGCGGGTTATGTCCTTTCTGGATTGGTAACCTTTGTCTTCGTCGCTACAGGCGCTATGAAGTTCACAGCAGGTGAGCAGAATGTACAAATGGCTGAATTGGTAGGCGGCGCTTCTACACTCCACATCTTAGGCGGGTTACAGATATTCTTTGCCTTACTTTTTTGGATTCCTCGTACTGCTGTGGTAGGCTTTTTGCTTATGGCTTGTTATATGGCCGGAGCTATGGCTACTCATTTGGTTATCAAAGAATCCTTTGTCTTACAGACAGGTATTGAAACCCTTATCTGGGTGACTGGGTTTGTTCGTTTCCCTGAACTTACCCAAAGACTTTGCCCTTGTAACAGTTGCAACAAGTAAAAATATCAAGATCTGTGATTTGTGATTAGTCATCAGTCATAGATGACTAATCACAAATTGACTCATTTGCTAATTAACACATTAACCCGTGGATTTTGAACGTATCAAAGAAAAACTCGCCATTTTGGCCGATGCTGCTAAGTATGACGTTTCCTGCTCCAGTAGCGGGAGTACACGTCGTGGCAAAAAAGGCGAATTGGGCAATGCTGCCCCCTTGGGAATCTGCCATTCCTTTACCGAAGATGGGCGCTGTATCTCCCTGCTCAAAATCCTGCTGACCAACCACTGTATCTACGACTGTGTGTATTGTGTCTCTCGCCGTTCGAACGATATCGCTCGTGCGGCTTTCTCCGTACAGGAAGTGGTGGATCTGACGATCAACTTCTACCGAAGAAACTATATAGAAGGCCTTTTCCTAAGCTCCGGTGTATTCAAGGATGCAGACACTACCATGGAACGCTTGGTAAGAGTAGCCAAAAAACTACGAGAGGAGGAACACTTCAATGGCTATATACACCTGAAGACCATCCCTGGGGCAAGTGAACAACTCATCCACGAGGCTGGCCTCTATGCCGATCGCCTTTCTATTAATTTAGAGATTCCTACCAAGGAGGGATTGAAGCTCTTAGCTCCAGAAAAAGACCACAAGCAAATGGTCGCTCCCATGCAACAGGTCAAGAACGAGCTGGCGATCACCGCTTTGGAGCAAAAGAAATTCAAGCACACCCCCAAGTTTACCCCTGCTGGGCAGACCACCCAAATGATTATCGGGGCTACGGCCGAGACAGACCAAAAGATTATCCATGTAGCCAGCTATATGTATGAGAAATTTCAACTCAAGCGAGTATATTACTCCGGTTATGTCCCCGTGCTTGAGGACAGCCGCCTACCCTCTATCTACAGCCAAGTACCTATTGTACGGGAAAATCGCCTCTACCAAGCCGATTGGCTCATGCGCTATTATGGTTTCGCCCCTGGAGAAATTCTCGATCCTGCACAACCTTTTCTCGACTTGGAGATAGACCCGAAGCTCGCTTGGGCACTACGTAACCAGCACCTCTTCCCTATTGATATAAATACCGCTCCTCGGGAGCTACTCTTACGTATCCCTGGGGTGGGAGTGAGATCCGTAGAGAAGATCTTATCGGCACGAACTTTTCAAAAACTTACCTATTATTCCCTCAAGCAAATGGGAGTTAGTCTCAGTCGTGCCAAATATTTTATCACTTGTAGTGGTGCCGAGCCCTTAGCCGGAACTATGGATAGCCTAAGGCTCCGTCGTCTAATTATCGCCAACAGCCAGAGCAAACAGAAAAATAGGTATGACCCCGTTATACCCTTTCCTAATTGAAAATTAATCCCTATCTTTGTACTCAAATAAAAAACTATTATGGAACTCACTTTAAGCATTAATCCAGAAAATACCAATGCCATGGCCTTCTTGGAGTTTATCAAAAACTTAGATTTTATAACCATTCAAGAAGTCAAGAAAACACTAACGGCTACACCCAATAAAACTCAAGATTCTTTACATACTGAAACAGAGGTAGTAGAAGAAGATGAAAATGGCATTCCCCTTAGGGATAAGGATTTTATATTAGAACTCTCAAGAAAAACCAACAAAGCTATAGCTGAGAAATGGGACTCCTATTTTGATCTAAAATAAAAAATAATGATTGTTATTGCTGACACCAATATTTTTTATAGTGCCTTAATTACACCTACAGGAACTATAGCCAAAATCCTCGATGAGAGAAAGAGAATACAATATTTTATTCCCGACTACCTTATAGGAGAAGTAAAAGAACACTTACCTGATATACAAAGATATCTTGAAAAATTTAGACAAGTAAAGAAGAGCAAACAACAATTAATGGCTGAATTCGCTCTTCTCTTAGAAGGTATCACTATTATTCCTATTAGTAAAATAAAGAAGGAATATGTCAATAAAGCACTGGGAATAGTAAAAGATATAGATGAAAAAGATTATCCTTTTATTGCCTTACACTTTGAGATTAAACACAAAATATGGACAGTTGATGAACGGCTGATAAAAGGACTTACAGAGAAAGGATACAAGCATATCTTTATCACTACAGAAGAAATGAAAGCTAAAACCTACAAGAAAAATTAGCAATTTGACACATTTACTCTATGACAGTTCGTTTGAAGGTTTCCTTACAGCGGTCTTTATGACCTTCGAAAGGCGTTACTCACAAGTGATTATCACCCCTGAAGTACGCCACACCCCTACCCTATGGGATGAAGAGGAGAACGTATATACCGATACTGCCAAAGCCCAACGTGTACTAAGCAAGATCAAAACGATATGGGGTACAGAGGGGGTAGCCATTGTACTTCGAGCTTTCCTTTCTGAAGAAAACACAATAGAAAACCATCTCTTACAGGCCATTCGCCTGATGATCCAATACCCTGAAGCAAATGTATTGGAGAACTATGGCCATCAGGCGATCGCTCATATCCGAAAAGCAGCCAAAAGCGTTGGTCGTGAGGTACATAGGGTAAAAGAATTTGTTCGCTTTGAGCAGGTAGGCACGCTCTACTTTGCCAAAATAGTGCCGCAGTACGATGTATTACCTCTGGTAATTCCACACTTCAGAGCACGTTTTTCAGACCAAGAGTGGATACTCTTTGATCCAGAGCGCGGTTATGGATTCTACTATGACCTCAAGGAAGTGATTTCCTTCACCCCTACTGACAAGGATTTTGGCAAGATATCCCAATCTTCCGATAGCTATGAGCAACTCTGGAAAACCTATTTCCAACATATCAATATCAGAGAGAGAAAAAACTCTCGCTACCAACTTAGAAACATGCCTAAGCGGTATTGGCAGTATCTTCCTGAGACAAAATAATTCCAAAATTTGTCCCTATGACAAATTGACCAATTAAAAAATTATCCTTACCTTTGCCTCTATTAATTAGCACATTAGATCATCATCTAATCAATTTATTACCAATGAAATATATTTACTTTATAGGCATAGGAGGAATCGGTATGTCGGCCTTAGCCTTATACTATCGCTTCAAAGGAAAAGAGGTGCGCGGTTATGACCGTACCCCTTCCGATATTACAGAGATGTTGACCCAGAAGGACATTGCCATTACCTTCTCTGAGGATTTGGATTTTATCCCTAAGAACTATACCCCTGAAAATACCTTGGTGGTCTATACCCCTGCCATTCCTAAGGAACATAAGCAACTCGTCTATTTCCAAACACATGGCTACAAGGTCTGTAAGCGTTCCGAGGTCTTAGGCCTCATTACCGAAGATAGTTTCTGCTTGGCTGTAGCCGGTACCCATGGCAAAACGACCACCAGCAGCATGTTAGCCCATATCTTGGTGGAGTGCAAGGCTCCTGTGAGTGCTTTCTTAGGAGGTATTTGTGAGAACTTCCAAAGCAATTTTATCTGTAAAGGTACAGAACTTACAGTTGTAGAAGCCGATGAGTTTGACCGCTCTTTCTTGCGCCTAAGCCCATCTATTGCTTGCATCACTGCGGTAGATGCAGACCATTTGGACATCTATGGTACAGCGGAAGAGTTCCAAAAAGGCTTTGAGGACTTTACCCATCGTCTTAAGGAAGGAGGCAAACTTATTGTACGCAAGGGGTTACCTTTTGCTGGCCTTACTTATGGCATCGCCGATGGCAGTGATTATGAAATCTCCGAGGTAAAGGTAGAAAATGGTGGTTACCACTTCCACTTGAGCTATACCGATCCTAAGACAGGACTGCGTGAAGTGGTTAAGGATTGCACCCTCTTCCGTCCTGGGGAGCATCACCTGCTCAATGCCTTAGCAGCCGTAGCCGTAGCCCATCAGGCGGGCTATCCCTTAGCTGATTTAGCTCATGCTTTAGCCAGCTTCAAGGGGGTCAAAAGGCGCTTTAGCTATGTGATCAATACCCCTGAGCAAGTCTTTATAGACGACTATGCCCACCACCCCACCGAGCTCAACGCCCTCTATAATGGAGTAAGAACGATGTATCCTAACGAGGAGATTACCATCCTCTTCCAGCCCCACCTCTTTACCCGTACCCGTGACTTTGCCGAGGGCTTCGCCAAGAGCCTTTCTCAGTTCGATCGCATTGTCCTATTAGATATCTACCCTGCCAGGGAACTCCCTATTGAAGGGGTTACCTCTCAATGGTTGTTGGACAAGATTGAAAATCCCAACAAGATACTATGTTCCAAGGCAGAGATTATCCCTTACCTACAAGCCCATCCGGCGCCTGTTCTTGTCCTCGCCGGTGCAGGTGATATAGGCGTAGAGGTAGAAGCTATCAAAAAGTTTTTGGAAAAAGACAGCTAAAAACTTGCACAGCTAAAAAAAAGTATGTACTTTTGTGCCCGAAAACGGGAAGATACTCAAGCGGCCAACGAGGGCAGACTGTAAATCTGCTGGTTTTACCTTCGCAGGTTCGAATCCTGCTCTTCCCACAGTGTCATTCCTTTGTGAATGACTTTTTTTTTGCTCCTTGGGGGGAGCATTCCAATAAATTCTATAGTTGTGAATGATGAAAAGTTATATCAAGGCTATTTCTACCTATTTCCCTAAGAATATACTAACCAATGACTCTATTTCTGCTCAATTCCCTGAGTGGAATAGTGAGAAAATCCTTCAGAAAATAGGTATTGAGCAGCGACATATCGCCCAAAAGGACGAATGTGCCTCCGATATGGCTGCTCAAGCGGTACGTAACCTTATAGAAGAACATCATTTGGACAAAAACGCTATTGATTTTCTTCTACTTTGCACCCAAACCCCCGACCATATTCTTCCTACCACCGCTTGTATTGTCCAGGATAAGGTAGGCCTCCCCACCAGCTGTGCCGCTTTGGATATCAACCAAGGCTGTTCGGGCTATATCTACGGACTTTCAGTGGCCAGTAGCCTGATTGCATCGGGGAACTTTAGCAATGTGGTGCTGGTAACCGTGGATACCTATACCAAGTATATACACCCCAAGGACAAAGGCAACCTAAGTATCTTTGGCGATGCCGCTACCGCTACCCTCATCTCCACCGAAGGGAGCTATCGCATAGGCAAACCCACCTTGGGTACTGATGGCGCTGGAGCTGAAAATTTAATTATCCGTAACGGAGGTACGCGTTCTCCTCGTAACGAAAATCCAGACGACTTGGACAATTTTGTGGATATGAAAGGAGGTAAAATATTTAACTTTATCGTGAAATCCACTCCTGAAGTAGTCTCTAAAAATTTAGAAATCAACAACTTAGAGATGAAAGACATAGACCTATTCATCTTTCATCAGGCTAACACCCACATACTGAATAAGGTATGTGAGGATATGCAAATCCCTCAGGAGAAATTTGTCATTGAGATGCGCTATTATGGCAACACCATTTCCTCCACCATTCCCATTGCTTTTTTGGATCACCTAAGAAAATACCCCCAGAAAGCAAGGAAAAGACTACAGTTTGTCGGCTTTGGTGTTGGCTACTCATGGGGAGCCATTTGCTTGGAAGAAGAAAACAACTAAAAGAAAGGAAAAATCATATGAAACGTGTAGTAGTAGGACTTAGTGGAGGAGTAGATAGCAGTGTGGCCGCCTACCTACTCCAAAGGCAAGGATATGAGGTCATCGGTCTTTTCATGAAGAATTGGCATGATGATACGGTAACCATCTCCAACGAATGCCCATGGCTGGAGGATAGCAACGATGCCCTTATGGTCGCCGAAAAATTGGGTATTCCCTTCCAAACAGTGGATATGAGCGAGCCTTATAAGCGTCGTATTGTGGATTATATGTTCCGAGAATACGAACGCGGCCGTACCCCCAACCCTGATGTACTCTGCAACCGAGAAATCAAGTTCGACACCTTCCTCGAATATGCCCTGAACTTAGGGGCTGATTATGTGGCCACTGGGCACTATTGCCGCAAGGAAGAGATTGAGGTCAATGGCCAGACCATCTATCGCCTATTGGCTGGGAAGGATAGTGGCAAAGACCAATCCTACTTCCTCTGTCAGCTTTCCCAAGAGCAGCTCTCCCGCGCCCTTTTCCCCATAGGTGACCTACAGAAAAGTGAGGTTCGCACCATTGCAAAGGAATTAGGCCTTGTCACCGCTGAGAAGAAAGACTCCCAAGGCCTTTGCTTTGTAGGAAAGGTACGCCTTCCGGAGTTTCTCCAACAACAACTCGCTCCCCGAAAAGGTGCTATTATCCAGATACCCAACTCTTGGCCTGGTTACAAAGAGCAACAAACGCCTATCTGTTTTGAATCTTATGAGTATGAGCTAAAGTTTAAGTCCGAAAAATACCACTACTGCCCCACCGATGGGAAAGTTGTCGGACAGCACGATGGTGCTCATTTTTTCACTATAGGACAGCGCAAAGGCCTCCATGTAGGGGGAACGGTAGAACCCTTGTTTGTCATCGATACTGATACTCAGGAAAATATCATCTACGTGGGGGAAGGACATGCCCACCCTGGCCTCTTTAGAAGTGCTCTTTTTATAAAAAAAGAAGCCATTCATTGGATACGTACCGATTTATCCTTATCTTTGCAGCAAACTATGGATGTTCAGGTACGCATCCGCTACCGACAACCCTTGCAAAAAGCTCATTTGCTACAGACACAAGAGGGCTTGTATATTGATTTTGAAACCCCTCAGAGTGCCATCACTTCCGGACAATTTGCCGCCTGGTATATAGGCGATGAACTGATCGGATCCGGAGAAATTTATTAGAAACCCAAAAAACAAATTATATGCCTTTAGAAACAGAAAACAAAGAAATGTCCGAAAAAAGAAAAGGGGGTGGCCTTATCATCGCCCTATTATCGATAGCTTTTTTAGGTGCCTCCGGTTATAGCTACTACCAGATGACAGAAGCCAAAAAGAACGAACAAGCCATCATGGAAAGGCGTGACCAAGCCATCAAGGAACTACAATTGCTACAGAAAGACTATGACGAAGCGGTTACCGTTTCCAAGCAAAATGCTGATGAGTTAGCCGATGCCAAGGCTCGTATCGCCATGTATATTGACTCGCTCAAAACGATGAAAGCCGATATCAACCTACTCTTCAAGTATCGCGACCAAGTGGAAGTACTCAAGAAAGAACGCAAACGCCTATTGGCTATCAACGATTCCTTGAGAAAGTACAATGTCAAGATTACCCAAGAGCGCGACAGCACTGCCCTCGCCCTGAATGTGCGTACCTCCCAGCTGGATTCGGTTTCCCAAAAAGCCAAACAGCTAAGCAAGGTTATTGACGAAGGCTCTATCCTGAGTCTTAAAAACCTTACGGCACAAGGATTAAAGGAAAGATCCGGTGGTAGATATGTAGAGAAAGGACGTGCTTCGGCAGTGGATAAGATCAAGGTATGCTACACCGTGGGAGTCAATAGAATTGCTCCAGTGGGAAATCGCTCTTTCTATGTACAAATCATCAGCCCTAATGGTATTACCTTAGGTGATAATGATACGGTAAGCATAGGTGACAGAACCGTTAACTACAGTGCTGTAAGGCAATTCCTATACGAGCGCCAAGCGGTAGATGTATGTGAGTATATTTCTTCTATTACTAAGAAATACGAACCAGGTATTTACCAAATTGCTATTTTTGACGACCAACTACACGAAATGGGTAAAGTAGAACTCAACTTGAGATAATTAAAAAAACGGCTTTCAAAGGCCGTTTTTTTATACCATAAAGCCGTCTGTAATAATCTTTCTTACGAGAGAATTACAGACGGCTAAATTTAACGAATAAACCAATTAAACAAACTGTAAAAAGTGTAAAATTCACACTTGTATTTTTTCCTTTAGCGTAGGGTAACAACTAACAGATATAACAAAAAAACCTCCCTTGTAGGAGGCTTTTGATAAATTTATTTAAGTCTATGTTTAAACTCTTAGAAGATAGATTGTAGATCTTTTTTGTAGCGTGCCAAAAGAGAACGAGTGATCCCCAAGTTCGCCTTAGAAGAATCTACTACTAAGTATACGAAATAGTTTCCGTTAGGAGCAATGTCAATCACGTGGATTTGATCAGTTAGAGTAATGAGGATATCTTCTATTTTCTCTTTTCCATCAAGACCTAAGACATGTAAGGCGTTCATCTTAGCTTTTACCACTTCAAGGTTATAAGCGGATGCTAAGTTAGGATCAAAACTAGGGTCTGCAGATACAGCGACATAGGAAACACCTGATTTAACCTCTGTTACAGAGACAGCGATAAAGCCTGGTACGTTGGCTTTAATGTCTTGTACGAATTTATCAAGTACATTAGTCATAAGAAATGCGGTTTTAAATTATTCAATTTAGATGAGGCATCAAGCGGATTCGAACCGCTGTAGAAGGTTTTGCAGACCTCTGCCTAGCCCCTCGGCCATGATGCCTTTTCAGGGTGCAAAAGTAGGACTTTTTTTTTTAGTATGCAAATAATTATTCAATTATTTTTACACTCACTTGCCCTACATCGCCTCCTATAGGTGGATTGATTTTGGCTACTTCTACCTCTACAGAAGTAACTTCTTGAAAATCAGCCTTTATAACTTGCAAAATACGCCCCGCTACGTGTTCTAAAAGTTGGGAACGTATAGCCATTTGTTCTTTTACAATTTGGTTGAGCCTTACATAATCTATCGTATCGCTTAGGCGATCACTCTGGATGGAGGTGCTTAGATCCGCCCAAACAGTCAGATCCACACGGTACCAACTGCCTATACGTGCTTCCTCCTGAAGGCAACCATGATAGGCATATACTCTTATATCCTCAAGCGTAATACTTGTCTTCATGCCTTATTATCTTTCCGTACAGTTACATCCACCGATA
>NZ_KE992176.1 GCF_000466425.1 Capnocytophaga sp. oral taxon 863 str. F0517 | reverse complement strand
GTTTTTAGTTTTTAGTTTTTAGTTTTTAGTTTTTTAACTGATTTGACCATTTTTCCATTGATTCATGTCCATCCCTTATTAGATTTCTATTGATTCTTGTTTGGAACTTCTGAAGTGTTGTATTTCTATTATCTCCTCTTTCACTTGAAAATATAAAAGAAAACGTCCTTTTAGAATAGTTCTTACATACAGATCCATTTTTTCAATGTACCTACCTATATAAATAGGCTTAGAAGAAAGTTCTTGTAATAACAACCTTAATTCTCTTATAATCTTGTCAGAATATTCAGTACTATCATTATGTATATCCCAATATTCAAGTGTTTGAGTAAGACTTTCCTTCGCCTGAGGAGACCATATTATTTCCATGACCTTCTTCTTTTTTCTTCAATTTCATTAAAAACATCTTCATTCTTTATTCCCAATCCCTTTTGTATTTGTTCACGAGAAAGCATAATAGCTTCTATATCTTCTTGAGTGAGAATATCAGCATATGGATCTGTTCCTGAATCTGCTACTTCAACCCCTATATCATTTAGAAATTTGATAATTGCCTGATATTGAAGAAAACTAAGATTTTTCTTTAAAGGAATTACATTCATATTCATAGTATTTTAACGTGAGTTCGATATAAGAAAGTTACT
>NZ_KE992175.1:32563-33405 GCF_000466425.1 Capnocytophaga sp. oral taxon 863 str. F0517 | reverse complement strand
TATCGTCTTGGGAAGGGAATAATTCCCTTAGGGGAGTATTTCCTTCTTTGAGCAGCGCTAACTGCTGGGGGGTGAGGTGAGGTACATAAAGGCTATCGTCATAAGTCCTATAATAAGCCTGATCCTCATAGACAAATAGGTCCTGATCATCCATATAGAAAAGGTTTTTCCCATACTCAGGGCGGTTTGTATAGTGGAAAGGCAGCTTTTTACGCCAATTATATATCCCATTCTTGTCATACTGATAGTAATAATGCCCTGGAACAATCCCAAAAGTCACTGCATCATAGCCAAAGAGTGGCTTTTTCCCTCTGTACACCTTGTTTCCATCGGTCACCAAAACCTCAAACAGCTTTATTTTACTCAAATTCTCCTTGGGTATGGGTACTCTAAGGTCTTTGTCCTCTAATGGATAGCTATTTTCATCATAATAGAGGTGGTTTTTATCTATCAAATAGAAATCATTCAGCCTTCGTAAGGTAGGAATATCAAAATAATCAGGGAGCTCTATAAAGTAATCCTCCGCCCTCTCCTGATCATAATCATATCCTGCATTATTACGCAATACATGGGTAGCGGTTTTGTATATATTATTCGATACCTGCTGTACCCGCTCTCCTTTGTAGATAAAGGGCTTCCCTCGGTAATAGGTATTGTCCTTGTCGGAGACAAATTTCCCCTCTGCCCGTTCCTTCTGAAGGGTAGCCACATCAGCCCCCTCTACCTTTTGGTCATAATAGTATAGATAGTTTTTGTCCTTGAAATAACAAGTGGTAACCGACTCGAAGGTGGCAGGATCGGAGATAGCAATCGGCTTTGTTCCCCTAAAAGCCTTCTTATAA
>NZ_KE992175.1:0-32463 GCF_000466425.1 Capnocytophaga sp. oral taxon 863 str. F0517 | reverse complement strand
CCTTGGTAATAGATCCCATTTTTGTCTTTGGCAAAAATCAGGATTATGTCAGCTGCCGATCCCGATACATTGAGGATTGCAAAGCTCGCCATATCAGGTTTTATGATCTTGCGGGTATTTTTTTCTTGGTAGATGACATAATCCTTATTGATGATATAGCCCTCCACATAGGGGCGCTTATATTTCTTAAAGGAATGCCATAGGGAATCCGTGCGATGGATATCGGATACAGTTATAGTATCTCGTACCACTACCTCCTTTTCGGCTGTAGTAGGGAGTTGCTCTACTGGCTTTTGCTTGCAAGCAACGAGTAACAAAGTACAAAGTAATAGACGATTCATGATAGTTTTGAGTTTTAAATTTTGAGTTGTTATTGTTAATCTTTACTTTGGCGTATTTCTTTAAATTCTGTACCTAAGAACTCCACATTTACAAAATATTGTGTATAGTAATAGAAATCTCCTTTGTCATCAAACTCATATTCAGTCATTTTTTCAGGACATACAGACCAATATCCTTCTGCATTCTTAAACAAATAAAAATCAGGCAGCTTGTGCTCGTAGGCAGCTCCTTGATAAATAGCCAAAAGCGATACCTCTTTGCTTTTGAACAACCTTTGTGTCTTATAATAGAGGTAATCCTTATCCATAAGAAAATCCCCAAAAACGGGTTGTAGTGTTGAGTTATCATAACCTTTTACTACATGAACCCCATCTTGGCATAGATAAACATGGTTCTTATCCCGATAAAAATTAGGGGCAAAGTAAGGATCAAAAGTAGCCATATCCACTCCTTGTACAGGCTTTTCCATATAATACAATTGGTTATCCGCTTTGTAATACTCGCTATCATAGGACTCTTGTACAAAAAGTGCCTTCCCCTGATGTGACCTATGTACATGTTTGCCTTGTTTGAGTAGCTGAACTTGTTCTTGTGTAAGTCCTTTTATATATGGATCATGCCATAGTGAATATTCTTTAGTTATATATAGTTGATTTTCATAGATAATATAATCTCCTACGCTAAAGAGATTCTTGCCATATACGGGCGTTCTTTTTATCTTGAAAGGTAACTTCTTCTCCCAGGCATAGATACCATGCTTATCATACTGATAGAGATCATAGGAGCACTGAAAAATTCCGAAAGTAGCAGGATCATATTCCCTGACTTTTTGCTCCCCCCTATACAGATACCTGCCATCGTATATGTAACGCTCATAAGCCTTTACCTTAGACAGGTCAAGCTTGGTGGTAGGCATCTGACAATAGGACGATTCTTCTACTAAATAAAGATGGTGCTTATCTATCATAAAATTAAAAGAAAGTCCTCT
This sequence comes from Capnocytophaga sp. oral taxon 863 str. F0517, assembly GCF_000466425.1. Classification (GTDB taxonomy): domain Bacteria; phylum Bacteroidota; class Bacteroidia; order Flavobacteriales; family Flavobacteriaceae; genus Capnocytophaga. The sequence continues at coordinate 31,133 of NZ_KE992175.1, read as the reverse complement.
GAGTGTTGGAATATCAAAATCTCCTGTAATAGGGGTGAAAATGACTTCCTCTTCACCTGAAAAATCAGCTTGTAGTACCTCCTTGGTCGTTTTAAATAAGAGACCTGAGAGTTGTTCTACACTTTCTCCTTGGTACATGAGTGGTTTTCCTTGGTAGTATATATGATTTTTATCATAAATAAAATCTTCGAAAAACCTTCTTTCCACATTCAAAGAAGATATATCAGCACCTTCTACCTTTTGGTCATAGTAATAGAGGTTGTTTTTATCCTTGAAATATCTACCCCAAGCTTCTCCTATGGGTTCAAAAGTGGCGGGGTCAGCCAAAGAGAGTTCTTCTTTGCCAAAGAAGATTTTCTTATCTGTACGCCAAAGATAATCATGGTTGTTATAATCACCATGGTTATGCTTGTATGTTAAGATCTTAAAGCCTATGGTATCAGTACAGATAAGGTTTCCCTTGTAATACACTCCATTTTTATCTATAGCAAAGCCCCCTTCTCTCTTAAAAGAAGCCAAATCAGCCGTTACAAGTCTTCTAATCGTATCACAATCCTGATAGGCTATATATTCCTTATTGATTATATAAGTCTCAGGCACATACTTACACTTCCCAGGGTGAAGTTGTCGAGCTGTTGTATCTGCATCGGTTACAATTATGGGATCAAAAGCACCCATTATAGGCGTTTGATACCTAACCATAGGAGATCTAGCGCAAGAGACAAGTAATAGAGTACAAAGTAAAAGACGGTTCATAAGAGTTTTGAGTTTTGAGTTTTGAATTGGTTATTAGCTAATTTTTTAATTCATTCATTTTTAGTTTTTTACCTAAAAAGCAAATTGTATCTCCATCACCTAACTTGGCAAACCAATACCCCTGGTCATTCTTAAAGAGACAATAATCCGTCATAGGGGCTTGCTCCAGACGGCTACCTGTGTAGATCGCCAGAACCTCTACATTTCTATTTTCAAAAAGTCTTGTAGTGCCATAATAGTAATAATCCTTATCCATCATAAACCTGTTGGAATCTCCCTTGAGCGTGGCTACATCATACCCCTCTACCATCAAAAAATGTGCCTCTTCCTCGCTAAATCTGTCATAGTAATATACGTGATTTTTATCCTTATAAAAATAATCTGTTATGTACTCAAAGGTGGCTGCATCTACGTCTTTTTGTAGCTTCTCTCCTATATAAATATGCCCGTCCATTTTATAAAGATTATGGTAATACTTTTCCTTTTTTTGAGGAGGCTCCTTATGAGGAGATAATAAGTCCTTAAGCGAGGTCTTTCCTTGCTTGAGTATTTCTATCTGTTGGGAAGTAAGATTCTTTGCGTATATACTATTGTCATAGTTATAATAGTAAGCCTGATTTTCATAGATAAAGAGGTCTTTTTCATCTATATAGAAAAGATTTTTACCATATTCAGGACGCTTTTTATAGCGAAAAGGTAGTTTTTTATCCCAATTATAGATTCCTCTCTTATCGTACTGATAGTAATGATGCTCTGGAATGATCCCAAAAGTAGCCGCATCATATCTTTTTTCAGGCTTTCTCTTATGATAAACGGTAGAACCTACCACAACAAATTCGGTAAACGCTCTTATTGAGGAGAGCTCTTCCTTGGGAACAAATAGCCTGAATCCATTATCCCATATAGGATAATGAGCACTCATATAATACAGATGATTCTTGTCTATTAGATAAGAGTTGTTCAGTACTCTAAGGGTTGGGATATCAAATGGCTCTGAATATAATTCTATCAGAAACGAATGTTTTTCATCTCCTTCCCGATCGTTATAACCCAACACATATTTAGAGGTTTTGAAGATCCAATAGGACATTTGCTCTACGGCCTCTCCCTTATAATAGAGGCGTTTCCCCTTATAATAGACATTTTTGCCATCATTGAGGAATTCTTCATTAGTAAGTTTTTCATTGACAAGGTTAGGGGCTACCCCTTCTATGATTTGATCATAATAATATACGTGATTCTTATCCCTAAAATAGCAATACGTAACCGCTTCAAAGGTCTGAGGGTCAGAAACAGAAAGCCGCTCTGTTCCAAAGAATACACCCCCATTGGTACGCCAATAATAACTATCAATATCTTCGTACCTTATTTTTTCCTTAACTTTTCTTCTTGCTAATACCTCAAACCTTGTAGTATCTACTTTTACAAATTGCCCCTGATAATAGACCCCATTTTTATCCACTGCAAAACCATAATCCTTATCTTTTATTTGGAAAGTCTTCCTATCGGGATAGAAAGTAACTGCGGTATCGCAAGCCTGGTAAATCATATAATCCTTGTTATAGATAAATCCTTCGTTATATTTACAACGCTCCCATAGACTTTCTAACTTGAGGTGCTCCACCTGCTTGGCATCTGTAAGCTGTATCTTACGATATTGAGCGCTACTATACTGTATTATAGTTAGCACTAATATCCCATATAAAACATATTTCATAAAATCATCTTCTATTTTGCGACAAATATACTCATTTTTTCCTAATTTTGTACCCTGATAGCTGATTATTTATGACTTACCAGAATATTCATATCAACAGTACTACCCCTGAGGATTTTGCTCAAGGAGCACACACGACCCTATACTATATCTTTCTCCTTCAGGAGGATAGCCACTTTTGGGTGGATTTCAACGAATACCATTCCCAAGGGCATTCCTTGCTGTTCCTCTCCCCTTACCAGTATTTCCAATGGAAAGAGAAGGCACCCAAAATGGACTTTATCGCCTTCCATGGGGATTTCTATTGTATAGAGTATCACAAGAAAGAGGTGGCTTGTAACGGCCTATTATTCAATAATATATACCAACAACCCCACTTTGAGGTCTCTCAGGCGGTTTTTGGAGAATTAGAGACTCTCTTGAAAAAGATGCAAGCCATTGCTTCAGACTCCAATCCTTACCAAATTGCCGTGCTTAAGAGCTATTTGCAACTGATCTTGGCCATCGGAAGCAGAGAAAAACAGCATTTTTTGAGCCACCTAAAAGAAGAGAACCCTTTGCAAAACCCCGTGGCCAATTTCCAAGCGCTTTTGGAGGCCAACTTTCTCAAGGAAAAGGACATCAGCTTCTATGCCGAGGCCTATCACCTTTCGGTGAGTGCTTTCTCCAAGCGTATCAAGCAATATTATGGGAAGACCCCTTCGGCACTGCTAAGGGAGCGCTTGGTTTTGGAGGCCAAAAAGCTACTACACCTCACTCATAAGTCGGTCAAGGAAATTGCCTTTGAACTCTGCTTTGAGGATGCTTTCTACTTCAGCCGTTATTTCAAGAAGGAAGTAGGGGTCTCGCCCAAGCAATTTCGGGAAAGTGTAGGAATTTCTATTGTGGCAAAATAATCTATGTTTGTGGCAAAAAAGTCCATTCTTATTTGGAAAATGCTTTGTATTTTTGTACCCTGAAAATAATATAGTCATATGCAACAATTATTAGAAAAATTGGCTGGATTACAGTCACAGTTTATCAACTTTATTCGCATTGCGATCTTTATCGTAATGGCGTGGATTGGAGGGCTCAAAGTATGTCAATACGAAGCCGACGGGATTGTTCCCTTTGTTACCAATAGCCCTTTTATGAGTTTCTTCTATGCCAACTCAGGTAAAACTGCTATCGATGAGAACGGTGTTACAGGTGAGGCTAACAAAGGCAAAGAAGTAGCAGAATACAAATTGCACAAGAACCCAGAGGGGAAAATGGTAGCTGCCAATATCGAATGGCATAAGCAGAACAACACCTATGCTTTCTCTTATGGCTTAGGTACTGTAATCTGCCTAATTGGTTTGCTTACTCTTTTAGGAATTTGGTCTCCTAAGATTGGGCTTATTGGTGGATTGCTTACTTTTGGTATGTCTATCGTTACCCTTTCTTTCCTTATCACTACCCCCGAGGTCTATGTGCCTAACTTAGGAGGTGATATGCCTACCCCTAACCATGGCTTCCCTTACCTATCAGGAGCAGGGCGCTTGGTACTGAAAGACATCATCATGTCGGCTGGTGGACTTATTGCCGCTTCCGATGCTGCAAAACGCTTGTTGAAATTAGCCAATTAGCTAATTTGACAATGAGTCAATGAGACAATTCGCTCATTAAAAGGATAGCCCCAAACCGAATGGTTTGGGGCTATCCTTTTTATACATTATGATATTATTTTCTGGTAGGTAGTGGATAAGTACCCTCTACAAGGATACTCTTATCTACATCTTGGATATTGCGATGACCAGAGAAGGCCATAGTAGTATCCATTTCATCATAGAGGATTTGTAGGGCACGAGTGACCCCTTCTTCTCCATAAGCGCCCAATCCGTATACAGGAGCACGGCCGAGCATGATACCCTTAGCCCCCAAAGCCCATGCCTTAAGCATGTTTTGTCCGGTATAGAAACCAGAGTCTATCCATACCTCTGTTTGACTGCCTACCGCACTTACGATATCTGGTAGGGCTTTGATGGAAGAAATCGTATCATCCATTTGGCGACCACCATGGTTGGAAACGATGATGGCATCGGCTCCGTATTTTACGGCTTCTTGCGCATCTTCTGGAGTCATAATCCCCTTGAGGATAATAGGACCTCCCCAAAGTTCCTTAATCTCAGCGATATCCTTCCAGCTAAGACTTGGGTCAAACTGTTCTTTAGTCCAAGAAGAAAGTGAAGAAAGATCGGATACGTTCTTGGCGTGACCGGCAATATTACGGAATGTCCAACGACGGTTACCGAATACATAGCGCAAGCCCCAAGGAATTTTAGTAGAAAGGTTTATTATATTAGGAATGGTAAACTTCGGAGGGGTAGAAAGACCATTCTTAATATCGCGATGGCGATTTCCGAGTACTTGCAAGTCTACTGTTACCATAAGAGCAGAGCACTTCGCTTCTTTGGCACGGCGAATGAGGTCTTTCATGAACTCACGATCGCGCATCACATAGAGCTGAAACCAAAAAGGTTCTACTCCTGCTTCCACCAAATCCTCAATAGAGCAGATGGACATGGTAGAAAGCGTAAAAGGAATTCCGAACTTCTGAGCTGCTTTGGCCATATGGATTTCCCCATCAGCCCACATCATCCCCATAAAGCCTACAGGAGCGGTCATAGCAGGGAATTTTACCTTTTGCCCTAAGAGGGTTGTCTCAAGGGTCCGGTTGTCCATATCCACCAAGATTTTCTGCTTGAACTTGATAGGATTGAAGTCAGAAACATTCTCGCGGTAAGTGGACTGTGTCCAAGAGCCTGTATCCACATACTCATAGAACATTTTAGGCACATTGCGCTTGCATACTACACGCAAGTCCTCAATGTTAGTCATTTTTGTTAAATCTCTCATTCTAAAAATTTTTATATGATTGTATCAGAGACAAATTGATGCTGAAAAAACAAGGGCTTGCTTTTTCGCTGCAAATATAATAATTAATTTTGACATATGTCATATATAGTGATTAGTTTTTAATTTTTATTTTATTGTAAAGACGATTTCTCTGTCAATAGTCCTTGCGATAAGTAGTCTTCCGCCTTTGCTTGAGAGGGTCTCTGACTTTGGAGTGGAACATAGTGAGGAAAATCCTTACAATCACGATCATGAGTGACAAAGCAAAAAATATACAAATCGCTTGTATCCATAAGGGCAGATCCTTGGTAAGTACCCCATAGATAAGTCCCGCACATAGCCCCATAGTCATAGTGAGAAACACCCCATAGAGTAGCCCTTTGGCCAAATAATTACCATAATTCTTCATAGGCTTGTCCGTAAGATAGCCGTAAATTCCCCAATAAGCGAAAACTGCAATGACGAGAAATATAATCACCCCAATGGTTTTTACTACAATAAAGACATCTGTTACGATGATCTCATCTGTAGCGCCCTTATAGCGAATATTGTAGGAAGAATCACCCCCTACTCTGGTGGCAAAAGGCAGTGCCCGCTCCAGCTCCTCCCCCGATTCTATGGTAAAAGTAACCACAGGCGTACCCATTTCTACATATCTTGTGTGTCTATCTGAATCTCTTTCCTCACTCATATAGGTATTCTCATATCTTATCACCTGAGCGGTATAGGACTTAAAGTCACTATCAGAAGCCAGCTGATAGAGTTCCTTCGCAGTACCTGCCCCTAAAAGCAGCATGAAGGGGGTAAGCCCCACCAATAGGGATATAGGCACCCAGATAAAGAAGGCGGAGAGGCAACCTGCTTTATCTTTGCCTTTGTCCTTAGCCTTACGATTGCTTTTTCTGATAATCAGATATGTAAGTCCTACTGAAATGGCAAAAAACAGGAAGATAATGATTCTATTGATAACTATTTCATCCATAAGCGATAATTATTAAGTTTTTGGTGGTGCTTCAAAAAGTATGATACAACTTTAGATGTACTTTTTAAATCACCTCCAAGTTTTTTAGTTCTGATAAATTTTTCGTACCTTTGTCCGGTAGTATATTAGTATGGATTTTGTTTTTTAGTACCACAAAGCTACTGATTATCAGTAACTTTACCAAATAATGTACTATTTTTTCTATCTTTTTTCATTAAATCAAGCTCTGAAAGAGCTTGCGAAACTTGAACATTTAATTTTAGAAGCCTATGAAAAAGAAAATATTCACATCTGCCAAGCTATTGCTGATGGGAGTTATCCTATCATGCTACCTTGTTCTTAGCGCCTGTTCAGCTCTCGCCCTTGAGTTTGAAGAGAAGGACTTGAGCATTACAAATCTTGATGGCAAGACCATTCCCATAAGGGTTGAGCTTGCTCGCTCCATACGAGAGCTGTCAAAAGGCTATATGGGGCGTGAGCATATTCCCGAAGGGACAGGCATGCTTTTTATCTTTAAAAGAGACGAGAAGTTAAGTTTTTGGATGAAAAATACACCTACCCCTCTTTCAATTGCGTTCATTAACTCGAATGGTGAAATTCTCGAAATACGCAATATGACTCCCTTCAGCCGCAAAAGCGTGAACTCATCGGAACCTGTACGTTATGCTCTTGAAGTGCCTCAAGGATGGTTCGAAAGGAACAACATAGGAACGGGCTGTATAATCAAACTACCATAACCGATGAATCAGAACAATCTCCTATACGCAAAAAGTAACTTGTGAAGCTTAAATTATTGATATATCCTTCTTTTAGAAGGTTTTTCACATTCGGAAACAAAGATAGTTTTAGGCGCTACTTTGAGCTTTTCAAGGTCTGTCTGATAACACTTGGGTTGTACAAAGTCAAACCTATAATACTCAATATTATTTAGGGTATCCTTATAGATATTTTTACCTTTATCATACACTAAAAAATCCTTATTAATAGGATCGGGCTTCACACTACCCTCTTTTACCTCCATAAAAAACACCTTAGGCTCTTCCAAGTTGGAGATACTGAGGAAGTCTCTAAGCCCTTTATCCCCTTGGTCTTCCGACTTCTCCTTTGCAAAAAGCACCTTTCTCAGCTCTTTCATAGGGATTTTATCAATTTCTTTTTTGAGTTCCCGTATAAGCTCCTTACTTCTCTCTACATCAGCTTGATTAAAAAAGAGCAAACACTCATAGCCCTCTTTGGTTACCAAAGCGCCTGCCCCATCTATCTGGTATTCTGAAAGTTTCTGAAAAGAAATAAGAAAGTCATTATTATCCTGTAAGTCAATCTGATAGGTATTCTTTAGTTCACCAAAAAGTTGAGCAAACCCGAACGTTTTCAGATCTGCAATCAGGGAAAAGGAATTACCCATCTCTTCCCTTGAGAACGTATGTACATAGCGAGAAGAAAAGCAATTAGGGTTGTCATTGAAAACTGAGTATGTTTTTCCATTCTCAAATCGGATATAATTCTTCCCATGCTGAAAATTGGCAAAGCGAATACGGACTTTGTCTTTCCCAATAGAGTCATTTTGCTGTCCATACACAACAAATAGTGGTTCCTTTTTCGGTTTGAAGAGGATGATACCGTCCTTTTGGACCTCATAACTCCCTGGTACAGCTGTCATATAGCCCCAAAGGACAAATAATTTGTTAGGCAAGAGCATAATACCTCCTCCACGCCCTCTGTAATTGCCTGAAATATCTTTTTCTTGGGCATATACAAGACTTCCTAAAGAAAGAAAAGTCAGCAATAAGAGTATTTTTGTTTTCATGATATTAGTTTTAAAATTTTATCTTTCAACTGCTTGCAATTACGATTCCTATGAATATTAGCTAATTAGCCATTATTTTTCTTCTTTGGGAAAGTCATTCACATTCAGAGACAAAGATAGTTTTTGGTTCTACCTTGAGCTTCTTTGGGTCTGTGATACTTCCTTGTGTCCTCACTTGTAGGTATGATCTATGTTCTTCATCTTCAAAAGGTTTTGAAGTATAACTACCACCCACTACTCTCCCATCTTTCTTTAGGACAAGAAGTGCCGTAGGAGGCTCTATGTTCTCTGCATAAAGGAAAGAGATAGACTCCTGACTAATATCTTTGAGATTTTCTTTAGGAACAAAAAACCTTTTGAGATGCTCTTTAGGTACTTCCTTCAATCTTTCCTTAACCATTTTTAGTTCCTCCTCTGGCCATTTCCCTCCATGAAAAAAAGCCCCATTTTTCCCTTCTAACTCCATAGGTACGAGTACTACATTTGCCTTCTCACGACTAAGTTTATCATAAGAAATCAAGAAATCATTATACGCTCCCAAGTCAAATTGCAACGTGTTCTTAATCCCCTCTCCCTCAAATAAATAAGACACTTCTTCATCATAGTATCCTATATGATGTATGAGGGTGAGTGTACTACCTACTTCCTTCCTATCAAAGGTATGTATATACTCGTGAGAAAAACAGTTAGGGTGATCATTGAAGACACTATAGGTCTTCCCATTCTCATACTGAATGTAGTTCTTCCCTTCTTCAAAATTGGCAAAACGGATACGGACCTTATCCTTCCCAATGGAATCATTATGATATCCATATACTAAGAACAAAGGTTCCCGTTGAGGCTTTAATAGGTACACCCCATCGGGTCTCTTTTCGTAATAGCCACGAATAACTGTCATATAAGTCCAAGCGGCAAAAGTCTTATTTGGGAAAAGCATAATGCCCGATTCAGGTTGTTTGTAGCTCTCTATTAGCTTTCTGTCCTGAGATAAAAGGTTATTGGCTACCAAAAAGAAAGCCAGTAATAAAAGTGTTTTTGTTTTCATAAGCATTTTAGTCATTATTCAGAAAACAATGGTGAGATCTTTATTTTTAGTTTTTTCATATCTATTTCTGATTTTTTTGTATCTATAAGATCATATTTGTGATATATCCGATCTCGTTCCGCCTCTTTATATATATTTTTTTCTTTATCATAAGTAATTTCCCCCATATATTCATAGGGAGAGGTACCTTCTCTTTCATATTTTTCTCTAAAGATAGTATTGGAATCCTCTATCCCTAATTGAGATTGTACCATCTTCAACATTTCTTTTTCATTTTCATCTTTTTTCCTGATATAAATATAGTTTTTTATTTCTTTTAATGGTGTTTTTTCTATATTAGAGCGTATTTTTGCAAGTGCTTCTTTATTCTTTTCTAAGGTTTCTTCTTCGTTCATTAAAAGAAGTATCTCCATTCCATCTTTATTGGTAAAAGCAGCTATGCTTTCCCCCTGATATAGAGAATAACTATGACAGAAAACGATATAATCATTATAAGCTAGATTCATACCTACTTCGTAAGCATTTTTTATGCCTACAAACTTCTTATTGTATTCTTCAAAGAGGCTTTCCCCTATAAAAGTAATAGATTTCCCTACCTCTTTTCTATCAAAAGTATGTTCCAAATCATTATCTTCGTTGAAAACAGAGTAATATCCGCCCCTCTCCAAGTGAATATAGTTCTTTGCCAGCTGAAAATTCACCAGCTCCACCCGTATTTTATCCTTGGATAAGTCCTTATCATTGCGCGCATAGACCAGAAAAAGCGGTTCTTTCTGAGGTTGCAACCATATCATCCCATCTTTTTGTACTTGGTAGTCTCCCTTTACCCCTGCCAAGGGATTCCATAGTAAGAACTTCTTATCTGAGAGCAAGAAAAGCCCCCACTTACGCCCTTGGTAGAAACCTTCAAGCTCGTTATTTTGAGCCTGTATAAAGCCTCCTAAAGAAAAGAAAGCCAGTAATAAAAGTATTTTTGTTTTCATAAAGGTAATGGATAACTAAGTAATCGAATATCAGTAATTATAGAAAGGGTAAATCCCTTAAAAAGAGGTGCTTTCGCCCAAGGAACGGCATAGCCAGCATCTACCCGTAACAAATTAAAGAGAGACAGTCCTACACGTGGAGTAATTGCCTCAGTGGAAAGAGAGACCCCATAGCCCAGCAACAGGTGATAGAACTCAGCCCCCACCTCAGGGACTACTTTATGAGAATCCCTACCCGCAAAATGAACTCCTGCATAGAAGCCCCCGCCGCAAGCGATACAATCATTGTGAAGCATCAGCCCAGCAAAGTGTGAACTCTTAGCATCGGCATAAGTATAAGCCAGCCTTGGGGTAAGGTCAATCATTCCCTGAAAACAATCACAGGAAGGCGGATACCTCCTTGGCGGAGTAATAACAAGACTATCACTCTGAGCAAACCCCATATAAGAGCAAAGAGTAAAGAAGAGGACAAACAAACTTCTCATAAAATCAGCTTTAAAAATACACTTCCTATAAGGCGACAAATATAACAAATTTTCCTCAAAGGAGTAGAATTTCTTGCTACTTTATTGCTATGTTTATTTTTTTGACTACCTTTGCAAAAAATATAAATAATGAGTGCCATTGTAGCCATTGTAGGACGCCCTAATGTAGGCAAATCTACTTTTTTCAACCGTCTGGTTCAGCGCCGTGAGGCTATCGTAGATAGCATCAGTGGGGTGACCCGCGACCGCCATTATGGAAAAACCGACTGGAACGGATGTGATTTCTCCGTGATTGATACCGGAGGCTATGTAGCTGGAGGTGATGACGTGTTCCAAAAAGAAATTGATAAGCAGGTGAATCTCGCCATAGAGGAGGCCGATGCCATCATCTTCCTAACAGATGTAGAGAGTGGTATCATGGGCACCGATGAGGAGATTGCCCAGCTGCTGCGCCGTAGCAAGAAGCCTACATTCCTTGCTGTAAATAAAGTAGATAATACCAAGCGGGCTATGGATGCCAATGAGTTCTATGCCTTGGGGTTTGAAGAGATTTTCCCTATCTCCAGTGTCAATGGGAGTGGCACGGGCGAACTCTTGGATGCTGTAGTCAAAGTACTCCCTGAGGAGGAAAAAGTAGAGGAAGTGACCCTACCTCGCTTTGCCGTAGTGGGACGCCCCAATGCAGGGAAATCGTCCTTTATCAATGCCCTTATCGGGGAGGAACGCTATATCGTTACTGATATAGCGGGAACTACTCGCGATGCGATTGACACTCGTTATAATCGTTTTGGGTTCGAGTTCAACCTCGTGGATACCGCAGGGATACGCCGCAAAGCAAAGGTCAAAGAGGATTTGGAGTTTTACTCTGTGATGCGCTCAGTACGTGCCATTGAGCACTCCGATGTATGTCTGCTCTTGGTAGATGCTACCCGTGGCTTCGAGGGGCAAGATGCCAATATCTTTTGGCTGGCACAGCGCAATAAGAAAGGCGTTGTGATTTTGGTGAACAAATGGGACTTAGTAGAAAAAGATACCCATACCACCAAGCACTTTGAGGAGGGCATCCGAAAGATTATCGCTCCCTTTACCGATGTGCCTATTATCTTTATCTCTGCCCTAACGAAGCAACGTATTTTCAAGGCGATAGAGAAAGCAGTAGAGGTATATAACAACCGTAGTCAGCGTATCAAGACCTCTGAGCTCAATGAGTATATGCTCCCTATCATCGAGGCTACTCCCCCACCGGCTACCAAAGGGAAGTACATCAAGATCAAGTACTGTATGCAGCTACCTACCGACCTGCCCCAATTTGTCTTTTTTGCGAACCTTCCCCAATATATCAAAGATCCTTACCGCCGTTTTGTAGAGAACAAGCTCCGTGAGAAATTCAATTTTGAAGGGGTACCTTTGGATATTTTCTTTAGAGAAAAGTAGAGGGAGTTTTGAGTTTTAAGTTTTGAGTTTTGAGTTTTTTTGCAAAAAGATAACAATCCCTAAATATAGATACTTCAATTTTTAAATTATGAATACTGTACAGATAACTTTTAATAATGATATGGAGCGTTCCATCTTTGAAACGCTTTTTGAGAAGTTCAAAATAAAAATGACCATTGTTCCTCAAGAACAGTCCTCAAAAGTATATGGAGAAGCTACTGCTAAAAAAATAAAGAAAGCACGAGAGGAAAAAGAGAAGGGGCTACTCACTACTATAACTCCTGATAACTTATGGACACAAGCGAAATAGAATTATTTTCCGTACAAATATCTCAGGAAGCTTTAGAAGACCTAAAGATTGTCAATAAGTCTGGTACTCCAGCTGTAAAAAAGAAAATAGAAAGAATTATTCAAGAACTTCAAATAGCCCCTGAAAAAGGAGTAGGCGCTCCTGAGTTGCTTAAAGGAAAAGAAGGACAAGTATGGAGTAGGACACTAAATAAAAAAGACCGAATTGTCTATGAAGTAATAGAAGATGAAAAAATGGTCATCATCTCTCAATTTTTAGGTCATTACGAGGATAAATAATCTCCTGTTCTAAAAATCCCTTTTTATTATTAGAACAAGATGAGAAAATAACTACTGAGGAACTTAAGCAAAGATACTCAAAATGATTAAATTCGTAGTCCCTATACTTACTTTTGACAAAGAACAAACGGTTGATTTTTATAGTAAATTGGGCTTTGTGGTTGTTTCCAAAGATTTGTTGCTTAGAGAGCCTTCTATCTACCTAAACCTTTATGAGGGCACTCTCGAAAGCGTTGCCCTTAGAAAAAAAGGCGATGAATTAGACTTGCTGTTTTCTATACAAGTAGAAGAGATTGCTCCTATAAAGCAACAACTTCTGACCAATAATATTCCTATAGAAAATGGCTATGATATCCCTGTGGGAGAATATCTGTATGTAAGAGATCCTAATGGGTATAGAATATGCCTCTATGAACTATTTGTCCCCTAATAAGCAAGATGAATACTTTAGAAGCCAAGAGAGAAGCATTAGCTAAAGAAAGGATAAAAACCAAATACAAATCTCACAAAGATTGTACATTTATAGAGGTTGTTACTACGGATAAGTTGCAAGAGTTCTATGATTTTATCTCAAAACATATACGCTATACGGAAGAAGATTACCAAAGATACAATGATAGATATTGTATAGGAGAAAAGTATGACAAATATAGTATCAGAAACTGGATCATTGAGAAGATAACAAAGCAAACAAAGCCTTCTGACATTATTATATTGCCTTTTTTAGACTTTGGTATCTGCGTAGAACTCCTTAGGGTAGAGGCTTTTTTTGAATCAGAATTAGATGAAAAGCTATCCCAACATATAGGTTTGGATATTGGATATATCAACCTATCGCAGCAAATACTACATTATTTCTCTGATGAAGAGTATTTCGTTTTTGAATATTATGAAAGACTATAAAATATGCTCCTCACAAAAGAAGCATTTTGAAAACACATCAGCCTATGAAACTATCTGAAATAGAGACCGCTGACCTTCCCGTGAAAGAAATGACTATAACTCACTATCAGATAACTATTCTCTATGACGAGGTATACCATATCCCCACCCAAAGTTATATCAAGAATATTCAAATAACTATTACAAATTGGCTCGAACTTTTGGTAAAAATATTCCTTTCTCCTGCTCCTTATATCAAACCTACAGAGGTGATTTGTGAAGGAGCGCAACGAGAAGTTTTCGATCTTATACAAGAAATCACTTTTTTAGACAACACATTGATTTTAAAAGGAATAAGCAAAGAAAACAAATATTGGATGGAGTACTATATCACGGATAGTCAATGGGTATTACTATAAATATACTATTTTTTTTGTCTCAAAAAAGTCTTCTTCAAAGACCTCAGAAAGGTTGTAGACAGTAGCCGAGGGGAAAGCCGCCAATTCCTCGGTAAGATCGCCCCCTTTTAGGTAGAGAATCCCTCTCTTATCACCTTTATTAGTTACAGGCTTGAGCAGATGCTTGGTGAGCTTGTAGAAGTCGGTCATTTGAGTAACTGCACGGCTTACGATAAAGTCGTATTGTCCTTCAAGGGTCTCTACGCGTGCTTGTTGGTAGGTAACATTGGTAAGGCCTAAAGCAGTTGCTACTTCCTGCACCACTTTTATCTTCTTACCTATGGAATCCACCAAATGGAAAGATACCTCTGGGTAGAGAATGGCCAGTGGAATCCCTGGAAAACCGCCGCCTGTGCCTACATCTAAGATTTTTTGCCCAGCTAAGAGAGGGTGTATCTTGGCTATGCCCAAGGAATGTAGCAGGTGATGCAGCACAAAATGCTCCATATCCTTGCGAGAAATCACATTGATACGTGCATTCCACTCCTCATATAGGCTTACAGCCTGGGTATATTGGGCCATTTGTATAGGGGTCAGTGCAGGAAAATACTTGAGTAACAACTCCATAAAGATAAACCATTAGGAAGGTCAAAAGTAGCATAATATTTCCAATCCTACAAATTTTTCAAGAAAGATTTTAAAAATACTTGTACATTCCAAAAAATAATAGTACCTTTGCCCCGCTTTCCTTCTATGGGAGCGAAGAGTGCTAAGAGCAAGTAAACGTTTAATTTAAGATATTAATATTCAATCCAATGAAAAGAACATTTCAACCTTCCAAGAGAAAAAGAAGAAATAAACACGGTTTTAGAGAACGTATGGCCACGGCGAATGGTCGTAAAGTATTGGCACGTCGTAGAGCTAAAGGAAGAAAAAAACTTACTGTTTCCTCTGAACCAAGACATAAGAAATAATGTTTATAACTTTCTGTAACAAGTAAGGTGCCGTCTGAAGATAGATAGCACCTTTTTTGTATTTTTATTATTGCCTATAATCCATTCATTTATGAAATCTATCACTGAAATTCGTCGTGATTTCCCTATCTTGGAGAGAAAGATAGGCTCAAATCCTTTAGTATATTTTGACAATGGAGCAACTTCCCAAAAGCCCCAACAGGTCATTGACAGCATTGTTCATTATTACACCACCTACAATGCAAACATCCATCGTGGAGTACATACCCTTAGTCAAGAGGCTACCGAAGCCTATGAAGTAGCTCGCCAAAAGCTCCAAAAGCATATCCACGCTGCCAAATCTTATGAGGTGCTCTTCACCAGTGGTACCACCGAAGGAATCAACTTGGTGGCTACTTGCCTTACTCCTTTTGTCAAGGCTGGAGATGAGATATTGGTATTGACTACCGAGCACCACAGTAATATCGTCCCTTGGCAACTCTTGGCCGAGCGCACAGGAGCGGTAGTGCGCCCTATCCCTGTGGATCAAGAAGGGATGATCCTGATGGAGGACTTCAAGGCTATGCTCTCTGAGCGCACCAAGGTGGTCAGCTGCCAACATGTATCCAATGCCTTGGGCAATATACACCCCGTGAAGGAGATTATCGCCTTAGCCCATAGTGTAGGTGCGGTGACCCTTATCGATGGGGCGCAGAGCTGCCCACACTTTGCCATTGATGTACAGGACTTGGATGCCGATTTCTATGTAGCTTCAGGGCACAAGATGTACGCTCCTACCGGTATTGGTTTCCTCTATGGAAAAGAGGAATGGCTCCAGAGGCTTCCTCCCTACAAGGGTGGAGGGGATATGATCAAGACTGTTTGCTTTGAGGGAACTACCTATGCCGACCTTCCTTATAAGTTGGAAGCGGGTACCCCTAACATCTGTGGGGGGATCGCCTACGGAGTGGCGATCGACTATATGCATTCCTTAGGAATGGCCGACATCACCGCCCACGAACACGCGCTGCTCAAGTATGCGCATGAGCAAATCCAAGCCTTAGGGGGAATTACCATCTATGGTACCCATGACTTGGATCGCAAGGCTGGGGTACTCTCCTTCAATGTCGATGGAGCCCACCCTTACGATGTAGGTACACTCCTTGACCAAATGGGTATAGCCGTACGCACTGGCCACCACTGTGCGCAGCCAGTAATGGAATTTTATCACATTCCAGGTACTATTCGTGCCAGTTTCGCCGTTTATAACACCCTTGAGGAGATCGATCGCCTGATCAGTGGCCTGAAAAAAGCAATGAAAATGCTTCTTTAAACACATACAACTCGCTGATATTCAATCAATAGAAAAATAATTAGAAAATTTATTGATTTTTGCTTGCCAATTCAAAAAATAGTTGTACCTTTGCAATGTCTTAAAAATCACGCGCGGGTGTGGTGAAATTGGTAGACACGCCAGACTTAGGATCTGGTGCCGTGAGGTGTGTAGGTTCGAGTCCTATCACCCGCACTAAGCTCTCAGAACGCTCTGAGAGCTTTTTTATTTTAAATATATCCCTATGTTAGCCGCTTTCCAACATCATCTCCAA
Organism: Capnocytophaga sp. oral taxon 863 str. F0517; assembly: GCF_000466425.1. GTDB lineage: Bacteria > Bacteroidota > Bacteroidia > Flavobacteriales > Flavobacteriaceae > Capnocytophaga. The sequence goes on along the minus strand of NZ_KE992175.1, from coordinate 14,619 downwards.
CAACATTTTCCCTTCCTATGGCAGAAGAAACTAATTCTGACCATCAGCGGGGGGATTGATAGCGTGGTGCTAGCCCATCTACTCCATGAGCTGGAGCTTCCTTTTATGATGGCGCATTGCAACTTCCAATTGAGAGGAGAGGAGAGCGAGGGAGATCAGCGCTTTGTAGAGGCACTCTCTCGAGAATTGTCCGTACCTTTGGTTACAAAGCGTTTTGAGACCAAGGCTTACGGCAAAGCACAGGGACTTAATACTCAATTAGCAGCGCGTGTGCTGCGCTACGAGTGGTTCGAAGCCCTACGCCAGGAGCAGGGCTATGACTATATCCTCACCGCCCATCAGGCCAACGATTCCTGGGAGACCTTCCTGATCAACACCTCCCGTGGTACAGGCCTCAAAGGACTCTTAGGGATCCCCACTCGCAATGGGGCTATCCTTCGCCCTTTGCTGCCTTTCTCTCGGGAAGAAATACTCGCTTTTGCAACCGAAAGAGCCCTCTGCTGGCGGGAGGATAGTTCCAATAGTTCCGATGCCTATACTCGCAACAAAATACGCCACCACCTCTCCCCTATTCTCAAAGAGGTACATCCGCTTTTCTTTAAGAATTTTGAGAAAACACAAGCCCTCCTACAGCTTACCTATGATTTCCTACAGGAGAGCATAGCACGCTACCGCCAAGAGTGCTTCGTGGAGGGGGAACCTACCATCTTTCTTATAGAAAAACTCCGCTTACATCCTCATAGGCGTTTTTTACTCCACGAATTGCTTTCCCCCTACGGCTTCGATGTGGAGTCTTTGGAACGATTTTTGCAGGCCGACACAGGTAAATACCTTGCCAGTGATACCCACCGGCTGCTCTCCAACAGAGGGCAATGGCTTATCAGTAGGCTCCGTGAGGTAGCTCCTACGGCTTTCTATTTGCAAGCGGAAACCGGAGAGATTAACCATCCTATAGCCCTATGCTGGCAGCAGGTGGACGAGGTGGAAGCCTCAGGGGCTGGGTGCCTCTATGTGGATAGGGACAAGGTACAATTCCCCTTATGCCTGCGCAAACGCAAGGAGGGAGACCTCTTCTACCCCTATGGTATGGGTGGACAGAAAAAAACACTCCGTAAGTACTTCAAGGATGAAAAATACACTATGTACGACAAGGAAAACCAATGGTTGCTGACCGATAGCACCGACCAAATCCTTTGGGTCATCGGAAAACGTGCCGACGAACGTTTCCGCCCCTCCCCACATACACAACATATACTCTGTATCAAACTCAAATAATGTTTAGCTTTATGAAAAATATAGCCTTCCTTTTCTCCTTTTTCTGGGTATTCATCTCTTGCAAGGGAGAGGACTTTTCGCTGATGAAGAACCAAGATCCTTATCAGCAGCTGGAACTCTTAGCCCAGCAAAAGGCACTATACCTGCCTCACCCTCCGAAAAACTATCAGAGAGTGACCATTCCTACTCGGCTCAAGTACTACTATCAGTCGGTAGATTTCTCTAAAAATGGAGATGAGCTAAAGGAAGCATTGGCGGTGCTGACCATCACCAAGCATACTCATTTTATCCCTTATGGCAGAAGGCATCCCTTCTTGGAAAAGGCCAACAAGGATATTCATCATCCTGATAAGGTGCTATTAGTCTATACGGGAGAGAGCCGCTCCAAAAGCGAAGTACAGAAGCGGAACCAGCCCGATGGAAGTATCAATACCGAACATATCTACCCACAGAGCTATATCAAAAAATATGGAGATCCCGAGCAGCCCTTGGGTGACCTGCATCACCTACACTATATAGACAGCAGTGTCAATTCCTCTCGGGGAAACCTCCCCTTTACCGATGGTAAGGGAGAAGCCAGTAGAAAGAACAAGGGAAAAGCATGGTATCCGTCCGACGAATATAAGGGCGATGTGGCTCGTATGCTCTTGTATATGTTCCTTAGGTATAACCTCCCCTTCCACCATGTTAGCACCGAGGGAGTAGGCCTATTGCTCAAGTGGAACGCTCAGGACAAAGTATCCGAGCTAGAGCTACAACGCAATAATGAAATAGAACAAGCGCAAGGCAATCGCAATCCCTTTATCGACAATCCTTATTTGGCTACTAAGATTTTTGGTCAGGTAGAGGAGCTCTCTGCTGAGAATCTTTGGCCATAGTGCTTTTCCTTCCCCGACGGTATAGCCAATAACCTAAGTGAGCCGTAGTGATCCCTACCAAGCATCCCACGAGAATATCGGTAGGGAAATGTACCCCTAAGTACAAGCGACTATAAGCATACGGGAGCGGCCAAAAGAAAAGCCAAAAAGCCCATTTCATTCGTTTTCTAAAAACCAAATACAAAAAGGTCATCAAGGCAAAGCTATTGCTGGTATGCCCTGAGAAAAAGCTATAACCACGCTCCCCTATTATCACACGCAATTGAGGGATAAGCACTTGGGTATGCAACGGACGAAGCCGCCCGACCAACTCCTTGGTGGTATTGGTCAGCAGTACGGTAAAAAGCAAGGTACCTATGGCATAGCCAAAGATACGCCAAGCCTCCCTTTTGGGGAAGAAGTAGAAATTAGCCCACAGCACAAGGGCAAAAAAGGGAATCCAATTCCAAGCATTGGTAATCAGAAGCCAAAAGGCATCCCAAGCAACCGTTCCTGTTTGGTTGATAGCCACTAATAGCTGATGATCTTTCTCTAAAAAGTCGGTAAGCATATCCTTTGAGGTATAAAACAAAAAATCCTTAGTAATGAATACTAAGGATTCTTGTGCCTACGACTGGATTCGAACCAGCACGCCCTAACGAGCACCACCCCCTCAAGATGGCGAGTCTACCAATTTCTCCACGTAGGCAAGGTAAAACTAAATTTACAATAAAATAGTCACAAGGACTAAAACTTGTGACCCGGGTGGGCCTCGAACCCACGACCCCAACATTAAGAGTGTCGTGCTCTGCCAACTGAGCTACCGAGTCAATAAAATCTTTCCTGTGACCTGGCTGGGGCTCGAACCCAGGACCCCAACATTAAAAGTGTTGTGCTCTACCAGCTGAGCTACCAAGTCGCATCTATTTCAATGAATAATTATGTGACCTGGCTGGGGCTCGAACCCAGGACCCCAACATTAAAAGTGTTGTGCTCTACCAACTGAGCTACCAAGTCCTTCAGAAAATGCACCTTGCAAGTGCTTTATTGCGGGTGCAAAATTACAGCTTTTTTTTATATAAACAAACAAAAAAATGATTATTTTTGCATGTTATTCCTACATTTCTTACAACTACTTGTTAATCTGTACGTTATGAATGAAAAAATTATTCTTTTAGGCTATATGGGAAGTGGCAAATCCACCATCGGTCGCCTCTTGGCGCACTCCCTCAGCCTGCCTTTTGAGGATTTAGACCACTTTATCGCTCGCCAAGAAGGAAAAAGTATTCCCGAGATCTTCAGCCAAAAGGGAGAAATCTATTTTAGAAAACAAGAACAAACCTACCTCAAGGAGCTCCTCGCCTCCCCCACTGCTATGGTCATTGCCCTAGGGGGAGGTACCCCATGCTATGGAGAAGCCATGGAACTTGTACGCGCAGCCTCCCCTTATTCCTTCTATCTACAACTCCCCACAGCCGACCTGCTGCTGCGCCTACTCCCCCAAAAGCAGCAACGACCCCTCATCGCCCATCTGTCTGAAAAAGATATGGAGGAATTCCTTAACAAACACCTCTTCGAGCGCTTCCCTTTCTATACCCAAGCGCATTTTATCCTCCCTTGCCATGGGCTAAGCCCCGAGCAGATCGTAGAAAAAATCAAGGAGAAAATAAAATAATTCAAGAAATGCTTGACAACACCCTTTAAAAAGTCGTATATTTGCACACTTAAACGCTCTTGATACAAAAATGAAACTATCTAGCTTTAACTTCAACCTTCCTAAAGAACTCTTAGCTGAGTATCCTAGTGAAAACCGCGACGAAGCACGCCTTATGGTCGTTAACCGAAAAACAGGAACTATCGAACACAAATTGTTCAAAGATGTAATTGATTATTTCGACGACGGAGATGTATTCGTCCTTAACAATACCAAGGTATTCCCTGCCCGCCTCTACGGACATAAAGAAAAAACCAACGCTAAAATAGAGGTATTCCTCCTTCGCGAACTCAACAAAGAACAACGCCTTTGGGATGTATTAGTGGATCCTGCTCGTAAAATCCGCATCGGTAACAAGCTCTTCTTCGACAAGGAAGAACAATTGGTCGCTGAAGTGATTGACAATACCACCTCTCGCGGGCGTACCCTTCGCTTCCTCTTCGATGGCTCCTATGAGGGCTTCCGTGAAAAACTCTTAGAACTGGGACATACCCCTCTGCCTAAGTATATCACCCGACCCGTAGAACCCGAAGATGAGGAACGTTACCAGACCATCTATGCCAAACACGAAGGGGCTGTAGCGGCTCCTACCGCCGGACTACACTTCTCCAAACAGCTGATGAAGCGCCTCGAAATCAAAGGAATCAGCTTTGCCGAACTTACCCTACATGTGGGATTGGGCACCTTCAACCCCGTGGAAGTAGAAGACCTCTCCAAACACAAAATGGATAGCGAAGAGATCATCATCCCTCAGGAGGCTTGCAATACCGTCAATAAGGCCAAAGAAGGAGGACACCGCGTATGTGCTGTCGGTACTACCGTTATGCGGGCTATGGAAAGCTCTGTCTCCTCTCATAATACCCTAAATCCTTTCATCGGTTGGACAAATAAGTTCATCTTCCCACCTTATGACTTTGGAGTGGCCAACGCTATGATTACCAACTTCCATACGCCCAAATCCACCCTACTGATGATGGTCTCTGCCTTCGCCGGACACGAACTCATCATGGATGCTTATGAAGAGGCTGTCAAAGAAAAATACAAATTCTTCTCCTACGGAGACGCCATGCTCATCATATAAGAAGGCTGTGGTATATTTTCATTTAAGCCTCGCAAGAATAATACTTGCGAAACTTAAACAACCATGAACTTAGATTTTAAAAGATTTTAAAATTAGATAATATGTGCCTATTAGTTTACCCTAAAACCCAAAGCCAAATCAATATACTAACCTCTTTATTCAAAGAAATGAATATTGATTTTGAATATGGTAGACAGCCTAAAGAAGAGGAAAGTTATATTCCTAATAAGCTGACATTACAAGCCATGAAGGAAGCGGAGGCCATGGCTAAGGATAAAAATAAGAAAAAGTATGCTACTGTTGATGAACTAATGGAATCGCTTAAAAACTAATTCTTTATGGAAGAACTTACAAAAGAAGAAGAGTCTAAATATGAAATATTTTATACCGGACTGTTCAAAAAAGATTTTAAGAGATACCAAAATGATGAAGATAAGGTAGAGAAAATTACTCAAACAATCAAATTATTAAAGACAGGAGGAGTAAATAATCTTCCAAGTAGTATGAAAGCTCACAAACTTACAGGTAATTACAAAGGTCATTTAGAATGTCATATTCAGCCAGATTTGCTAATCATTTGGTTACAATATGATGAAGAAAAGAATGAAATTTACTTAGTAAGATTGGGCTCTCATGCTGAATTATTTAAAAACTAAAAACTCAAAAAAGATGTACAGAACGCATACTTGTGGAGAGCTACGCCTCTCTCACGAAAACAAACAAGTGACCCTTAGCGGCTGGGTACAACGCATTCGCAACAAAGGATTTATGATCTGGGTCGATCTACGCGACCGCTATGGTATCACTCAGCTAATCTTTGATGAAGAACGTACCGATAAGGCAGTCTTCGAACGGGCTAAAACCCTCTCTCGTGAGGACGTCATTCAGATTCAAGGTACCGTCATCAAGCGCGAGGCTACCAATTCCAATATCCCTACCGGAGAAGTGGAGATCCTCGTTTCAGCACTCACCTTGCTCAACCACTCCGAGATTCCTCCTTTTACCATTGAAGACAATACCGATGGGGGCGAAGACCTCCGTATGAAGTACCGCTACCTTGATATACGCCGTACTCCTGTAAGGGATAACTTGATCTTCCGCCATAAGGTGGGTATGATCGTGCGCAACTATCTATCTGGACAAGGGTTCATCGAAGTGGAAACGCCTGTACTTATCAAATCCACTCCCGAAGGGGCTCGTGACTTTGTAGTACCCAGCCGTATGAATGCTGGGGAGTTCTACGCCTTGCCGCAATCCCCACAGACCTTTAAGCAGCTCCTTATGGTAGGGGGACTTGACAAATACTTCCAAATCGTAAAGTGCTTCCGCGACGAAGACCTCCGTGCTGACCGCCAACCGGAATTTACTCAGATAGACTGTGAGATGTCTTTTGTAGAACAAGAAGATATTATCCAAACCTTCGAGGGCCTAGCCAAGCACTTACTCAAAGAACTCAAAGGATTAGAATTTGGCGCTTTCCCACGTATGACCTATGCCGAGGCTATGAAAACTTATGGGAATGACAAACCCGATATCCGCTTTGGAATGAAGTTTGGCGAGCTCAATGACCTTGCGCAGCACCGCGATTTCAAAGTATTCAACGAGGCAGAATTGGTAGTAGGTATTGCCGTACCAGGGGCTAATAGCTACACCCGCAAGGAAATTGATGCCTTGGTAGAATGGGTAAAACGCCCACAGATAGGGGCTTCAGGCTTGGTATATGTAAAATGCAACGAAGACGGTACCTTCAAATCTTCTGTAGATAAGTTCTACAACGAAGATGATCTCAAATCATGGGCAGAACGCACTGGTGCCAAAGCAGGCGATCTTATCTGTATCCTCTCAGGCAAGGCCAACAAAGTACGCGGGCAACTCAGCGCCCTCCGTATGGAACTGGCCGAGCGTTTGGGCTTACGCAATCCCGATGTATATGCCCCGCTATGGATCGTGGATTTCCCTCTTTTGGAGTGGAACGAAGAGGAAAACCGCTTCTTTGCGATGCACCACCCCTTCACCTCTCCCAAGCCGGAGGATATTCCTTTGCTCGACACCGACCCAGGTGCTGTACGTGCCAATGCTTATGACCTTGTACTCAACGGCAACGAAGTAGGTGGTGGGTCTATACGAATCTTTGACCGCGAATTGCAAGCCAAGATGTTTGCCCTACTCGGCTTTACCCCTGAGCAGGCACAAGCACAGTTTGGCTTCCTAATGAATGCCTTCCGCTATGGAGCTCCTCCTCATGGTGGTTTGGCGTTCGGCTTTGACCGATTGGTAGCCCTGCTTGGCGGACAAGAAACCATACGCGACTTTATCGCCTTTCCTAAGAACAACAGCGGTCGCGATGTGATGATTGATGCCCCCTCCCCTATCGATGAGGTACAACTCAAGGAACTGCATATTGAAGTAAAAAGTGAATAGTGAATAGTAAAAAATGAAAAGTGAGGAGTGAAAAAATAATTATTCACGCTTCACTTTTCATTTTTCACTTAATTTTTATATCTTTGCCTTATAAAAAATACTTTTCTTATGGGATATTATATGTTTGCTTATGGAGTAAATACGCCTGAGCTTCAGGCTACTTTTGCCTCTAAAAACGAAACCTTACTCGCTGATGTTCAGAGGAATGAAATCTTCCAAAACTATGCTGAAGAAGATGATGATAATGAGACTACTAAGGCTCTTACCGATATTATCATGGGGCGTCCTTTTGATGAGAAAAAAGGATATACCTATGGGTATGCCTTTATTGGAATTTGTGCTACTTTGGGAAAAGAACTGCCTTTTACTCAAGAAATGAAGTTCTGGTACGAAACAGATCTTATTAACCAAACACTCTCTGAGGATTATGATATAGAGCTAGAGATAGATACCGAGCTATTTCCTGCTGATCATTTTCACCCCTTTCCGCTACCCAAGATCGAAGACTTTCCTATGATAAGTCTCATTGACCAAGAGCGACTGAAACATTTAGCCTCTCTGCTGGAGAAAGTCCATAAGACAAAGAAAGAAATAGAAGCTATGATAGACGGAGATGAGGACAACGAAGAAAAAGGATTTGCTTACGAACATATCATGGGGCTAAAGGAAAACATTGCTTTTTGCCTTAACAACCAATTAGATATGATAGCGTTCTGTCATTAATCACTGAAATTTTTATGTTATGAATTCCATTCTAAAAAATCAACTTGGCACTATCAGATCCCTCTGCGAACGCTATAGGGTCAAGACATTATATGTCTTTGGCTCTGTATTGACCCCTAATTTTGCCCCCCATAGTGATATTGATCTACTTATAGATTTCTTAGACCAAGATCCTTTACGATATACCACTAATTATTTCCAGTTCAAGTTTGAATTAGAAAAATTGTTCAATAGAAAAATTGACTTATTAGAAGAAAGGGCTTTAAAAAATCCTTATTTTATAGAAAATATCAACCAGAGAAAGCAACTCCTTTATGGATAATGAAATTAATACATGGCTCTATGACATTCTAAATGCTATTAATGAGATTGATAGCTTTATTGGTAATGTAAGCCTTGAAATTTTCCAAGGAGATATACGAACCAAAAGAGCTATTGAGAGAAATATTGAAATTATAGGAGAAGCAATGAATCGTATCTTAAAAAAGGATAGTAACATAAACATCTCAAATGCACGACAGATTGTAGATGTCCGTAATAGAATTATACATGGTTATGATACGGTCTCTGACAATATTCTTTGGGCTATTGTCACACAATATCTCCCTATTTTACAAAAAGAAGTAAGTAGTTTGTTGCATGAATAACCTCTTTCACGATTATACCCCCAAGGAATTTGAAGCGCAAGCCCTAAAAGTGTTTGCTTTTCAATACCAAAACAATGCTGTATATCAAGAGTTTTGCAACTATTTCGGCAAAACTCCTAAGACAACACATGCCCTTGAGGAGATTCCTTTCTTGCCAATAGAGTTTTTCAAAAGTAAAGAAATCTATGCGGCTGCCAATACCCCTGAGGAGGTCTTTACTAGCAGCGGTACCACAGGTAGCCAAACGTCTCGGCACTTGGTAAGCTCTCTGGCTCTCTATAGGGAGAGTTTTCGCAAGGGGTTTGCGCATTTCTATGGGGGGATAGAGGAGTATATATTTTTGGCATTGCTCCCTTCCTACTTAGAGCGCAAGGGGTCATCCCTTATCTATATGGCTGAGGATTTGATTCATAGTGCCCAAAAGGAAAGCGGCTTCTACCTCTACAACCAAGAGGAGTTGGCTCAAAAACTCCGCTTATGGGATGCCCAAGGGCGAAAGGTTTTCCTCATGGGGGTATCCTTTGCCCTCTTGGACCTGGTGGAGCAATACCAATTCTCGTTAAAAAATACGATTGTTATGGAAACAGGTGGTATGAAGGGACGGCGTAAGGAGCTGATTCGAGAGGAGTTACATGAGCTACTATGTAGAGGCTTTGGCACAAAGGTGATTCACTCCGAATATGGGATGACGGAGCTACTCTCCCAGGCCTATAGCCAAGGAAATGGCCTGTTCCACCCTGTACCTTGGATGAAAATCTTGATCCGCGACAGCGAAGACCCTCTCTCCCCCCTACCCTATGGAAAAGTGGGGGGTATCAATGTGATAGATTTGGCCAATTACTACTCTTGTAGCTTTATCGCCACTCAGGATTTGGGCAAGGCCTATCCCGATGGCTCTTTTGAGGTCTTAGGTCGCTTCGATTCCGCTGATATTCGTGGTTGTAACCTGTTAATCTTACAAAATTAATCCTATGGAAAAATGGTTTTTCTCTCCCAAGGAGGCAGGCACCGATGAGGCAGGACGTGGCTGCTTGGCAGGCCCTGTGACGGCAGCTGCAGTGATACTTCCTGAGAACTTCTATCATCCATTGCTCAATGATTCCAAGCAGATGACCCAGAAGCAGCGCAATGAGCTACGCCCTATCATCGAGCAGCAGGCGCTAAGCTATGCCGTGGTACATCTCTCCCCACAGCGGATTGACCAAATTAATATCCTCAATGCCTCCATAGAGGCCATGCAACAGGCTTTGGACAAGCTCACAGTGACCCCAGAGTTTATCGTAGTAGATGGCAACCGGTTCAAGCCTTACAAGGAAATTCCTTACTCCTGCCAGGTCAAGGGCGATGCCCGCTTTATGCGTATTGCAGCTGCCTCGGTACTGGCCAAAACCCATCGAGATGCCTATATGGAAGAACTCCATAAAGAATTCCCTATGTATCATTGGGATAAAAACAAAGGATACCCAACTCGGGAACACCGAGCGGCTATCCTTGAATATGGGGCTTGTGAATATCACAGAAAAACATTTCAACTTATTGATATTCAGCTAAAATTCGATTTCTAATCACACCGAGCGCTGTACCACCTCGAAGAGCTTCCCCGCATCACACTTAATCGTCTTGGACGGAAACTTGAGAATCAGGGCATAGTCATGAGTGGCCATCAGTATGGAACGACCCGAATCGTTAATTTCTCGCATGACCTTCATAATCTCCACACTGGTCTCTGGATCAAGGTTTCCCGTCGGTTCATCGGCTAAAATCAGATCGGGATCATTGAGCAAGGCTCGTGCAATGGCTACTCTTTGTTGTTCCCCTCCGGAGAGTTCGTGGGGATATTTATCAAGTTTAGTCTGCATTTTTACCTTGGTCAGCACACTGCCTATACGGCTTTCTATCTTTTGGGGATCATGCCAGCCCGTAGCCCGCAGCACAAATGCTAAGTTGGCAAAGACCGTCCTATCGGGCAATAGCTTGAAATCCTGAAACACTACACCTATTTTCCGCCTTAGATAGGGAATTTCGGACTCCTTGAGAGTAGCCAAATTGAAATCAACCGCCATACCCGCTCCTTGCTTAAGAGGTAAGTCTCCATAGAGAATCTTCAGTAGGGAACTTTTCCCACTCCCTGTCTTCCCTATCAGATATACGAATTCTCCCCGCTCTATGGTGAGATTGATATCATGTAGAATCAGGTTTTTTCTTTGGTAGATCGATACGTCCTTGAGTTCGACAACGTTTTTAGGCATGGGACTTTCTTAGGGTTATACATACATGGCTTCTATCTCTCGGAAATAATTCTTATAGATATTCTTTCGCTTGAGCTTCAGTGTAGGGGTTAGTTCATCATTACTGATAGAAAAAGGAGTGGTCAGTAGGGTGAATTTTTTTATCTGTTCGTAAGCGGCCAGCTCCTCTTGCAAGTGCTGCAATCTCTTTTGGAAGAACTCCACTATTTGGCTATTCTTGATCAGGTCAGAATAGTTTTTGTATTTGAGGTTAAGCGATTGGGCATATTCGGCCAAGGCCTCATAGTTGGGAACTATCAGGGCTGATACATACTTGCGAGCATCGGCTATCACCGCTATTTGCTCTATAAAGCTATCCTTGCCTACCTTGCCTTCTATCTGTTGGGGAGCAATGTATTTCCCATTGGAGGTCTTCATCAGTTCTTTGATACGTTCGGTGATATAGAGATTGCCTTCCTCGTCCAAATAGCCTGCATCTCCAGTACGTAAGTAGCCATCTTCGGTAAAGGACTTGGCGTTCTCCTCAGGATTCTTATAGTAGCCTTTGGTGACGGAGCCGCCCTTGAGTAGGATCTCATTGTTATCCCCTATCTTAGCCTCTATATGAGGCATCAGGGTTCCTACTGACTTGAGCTTGAACTTATGATCGTCCCAACAGGATACCGTAGCCGTAGTCTCGGTCATCCCATAGCCTAAGGTCACATTGACCCCTATAGCTCGGAAGAAACGCCCAATAGAAGGCTCCAAAAGGGCGCCCCCACAAGGTATCATCTGGATATTACCTCCCAAGGCATCTTTGAGCTTTTGGAAAACAAGCCTATCGGCCACCCCATAGAGTTTTTTAAGGATAAAGGACGGATATTTTCCCTTTTTGGTACGTCCCAACTGTATTTTAGCAATACGAGTAGCCGCCGCAAATACCATTCGCTTTACTATTGATTCTTTACCTATCTTTTCATAGATCTTGGTATATATTTTCTCTAACAAGCGTGGTACCACACATAGGTAGTGTGGCTTGACCTCCTTAAGGGCCTCCGCTACGCGATTAGTGTCATCCAAATAGCAGTTGATCACCCCTTTGTGGAATACATAGGCCACCCACATACGCTCATACACATGGGAGAGCGGTAAAAAGGACATGGATACATTACCTTCCACTACCGAAAGGCGCTCATCATGATTGATAAGCTGATAGGCTACATTTTCATAATCTATCATCACCCCTTTGGGATTCCCTGTTGTCCCCGAGGTATAGATAATGGTATAGAGATCTTGCAGTGAGCATTGTTGGATACGTTCTCTGAGCAAAGCCTCATAAGCGCCTTGATTGGCCGCAGCGACAAACTTAGAAAGGGGAAGTACCTCCTGTGCTCCCTCCTGTTGGAGGCTCTCATCGAATAGTACAACCAACTGGAGTCCTGGGCACTGTTGGCGTATTTGGGCTACCTTTTCATATTGTTCCTTTTCACCAACAAAAAGGATCTTAATATCCGCATTATTGACGATATAAGCCGCTTGGTCAGCTGTATTAGTGGCATAGATAGGAACGGCACAGGCCCTTAGGTGAGCCGCTGCCATATCGACTATCGTCCACTCAGGAGAATTGGGAGCAAAGATCCCTATAGGCTCTTGTACCCCTACTTGGTAATGCAGCAAAGCCTTGGCTATCTCCTGTATCTTCTGATAGAAGACCTTCCAAGACATGGAACACAATTGTCCGTTTTCCCAATAGCGAATGGCCTCTCGGTCTCCATAATGTGCTGCCTGAGATGCCAAGCGTGTAACTAAGTGAAATTTCTGTAATTCCATCACTATTAGTGTGTTTTTCAAAATACAAAGTTAGTGCTTTTTTGCGATATAAAACAATATAAAAAGTTAAATTTGGGCACCTCCTCTTTAGTAACTAAAGACGAATGACCCCTCCCCAAAAGAGGGAAAGGGTCATCGTCTATTATCAGTTACTAGTCGTTGGTCACTAAATTAGTACTTAAGGTACAGCCATCCTTGTGCTTTTTGGATATGCCCTACAGTATCCTTATATTCAAGTATATAGTAGTAGGTTCCTTGAGGGAGCTTGCTACCGGCACTGATAGTGGCTCGACCGTTGGAATGTCCGTCGAAAGGCTCCTCGGTATTGCTATAACCGTCTTTTTCATAGACCAGTACGCCCCAGCGATTGAAAATCTTTAGGTTGTTATCCCTATAGCGTTCGATACCTTCTATATGGAAATAGTCGTTCTGTCCATCTCCATTGGCAGAGATACCGTTATAGATTACCACCGGCTTATCCTTGAAGACTACCACAGTGAGCTTCGCTGTATCGCAAGAGTTAGCATAAGCACTCATACAGAGCTTATAGGTAATCTCATAAGTGCCTTCTGGCATACCTTGAGGTACCACTACATCTCCATTGGGTTTCAATAGGATTTCATAGGTAGGCCCCTCGGTGGTAAGGGTAATTTGGTCGAGGGCTTCCTTGGCAGGCTTATCACCATACCAATCGTTGTCCAATACATTGCCTATGGTCTTGGCTTCCAATACGGTATTGACAGGGCTGCTGCTATAGTCATCATCCACGGCTTTGACCGTCTGAACCTTGAGCACGCCTTGGGCTGTCTTACAAGTGCCCGGCGCATCCTTCTTACAGATCTTATAGCTAAAGGTATAAACTCCTTTGGGGGCATCGCCAGGCACGGTGATGGTACCATCAGCATTGAAGGTAAAGCCTGTGGCCACTTCCCCTGTAGGGGTCTTGATCACCCCTTGAGTAAAGGAGACATTTACCCCTGGTTGAGGGTACTTCTTGCCATTAAGCTCGTCGTTGGCCAATACGCTCTCTGTGGTCTGAGGGGCAGACTGCTTGATAGCTGAAAGTTCATCGTCGGCTGCCGCGAAGCTTACTACTTTGATACGTACCACAGCACTGGAGAGTTCCCTTCCTGCTGCACGTTCCTTGATGGTATAGTGATAGCTATAAGGTTCTTCTCGAGGGGCAAGCCCTGACTTGACGGTGATACGACCATCATTTTCCATCTTCAAATTCGGATCATGAGGGGTCTCTCCGGCGGTGTCTTCTATCACCACATCACTCTCTGTAAGGCCTACCTTATCATTGAGTATATCGTTGTTCAAGATACTGGGGGTAAGGCCTCCTAAAGTACCTATCTCCCATATTCCATCATCATTGGCTACGATATGGGTCGCTACCACCTCAAAGCTCACCTTGGCTTCACTACAGTTGGTACTCTCATCTTTCTGACAGATGCGATAGGTATATTCATAACGACCTGCAGGAGTACCTTGTTTTACGGTAATGCTTCCGTTATCATTCATAGTGATAGTACCTGCCTGAACAGCTGTACCATCCTGGCGTGTTACCGCTCCCTTGTGAAGGATCACATCAGTCTCTGGAGAGAGGATGCCTGGCACACCTTCCAAGGTGTCTACACCTGTTGAGAATACTGTATTGGTAGTGGTGTAATCCACTGTATTAGGTACCTTACCAAAGTTATCATCCTTAGCTTCAATAGCACGAGCTGTGCCTGCTATGGTAATCTTTATCTTTGCCCTATCACAAGGAGTTCCATTCTGTTTCTCACAAATCTTATAAGTCACCTTATAAGAGCTGCCTGGAGTAGCCGTATCAGGTACT
>NZ_KE992174.1:129529-130292 GCF_000466425.1 Capnocytophaga sp. oral taxon 863 str. F0517 | reverse complement strand
CATTTTAACGCAGTTGAAGTGATTTTTATTTATTTTATTGGTTATGAGTGTATTACAAGATAATTGTAACGTATTTTTGGAGTATAAACTACTTTTATAGGAAGAAATGTCTAAAAAATGCCAATGGGCTATAATGGGCTTTTTTTTAGAAATGGAGGTAAAAGTGTGTAGGGAGTTTATATAGAAGAGTTAAATTGAAAATAATGAATATAATATTTGATTATAAATCCTTCTCCCTAAAAAAGGGAAACTGTCTATTTCCCTAAAAAACTGATTAAATAATGGTTTAAACGTTTTTATTTGAAGTTAGCAAAACTACTTTTGGTCGGAGTTGTTTATATGATCTAGTAAAGCCGCTTTTAAAGCATCGAGGAAAGGTGTAAGGTTCTTTGAGCGTCCTTTCATACGATGAAAAGTGTGATACAGATCTCCCAATTCTACCTTGAAGAGCTTTTCAAATACCACAGTTAGCTTCTTGATAGAAACTTTTCCTGATGAAATGCGATTGGTAGCATACAAACCATAGATTAGCTCTATGAGTTCAGTCTTTTTCCCTGTCCATTCTAAAAGATTTAGAATTTCTAAAGGCATATCTTTTTCTTCACGAGTACGAAAAAAAAAGATAATCGGAGAGTTCCTTGGCAGCCCCTATCTTAGCAACTTCAAAGCTACGACAAGTAGAAAAGGCTCCATCAAAAGAAAACAAATACCCCTCATTGCTTTGAGGAAGGTAGTCGTAATTGCGAGTAAAATACTCTACATC
>NZ_KE992174.1:129091-129429 GCF_000466425.1 Capnocytophaga sp. oral taxon 863 str. F0517 | reverse complement strand
GAAGTTAGCAAAACTACTTTTGGTCGGAGTTGTTCATATAAACCAGTAAAGAGGCTTTTACTTCATCAAGGAAAGGGGTGAGACTTTTTGAACGTCCTTTCATACGATGGAAAACATGGTACTGCTCTGCTAATTCTACTTTAAAGAGCTTCTCGAATACTTTGGTAATCTGACTAATAGGGAGTTTTCCATAAGAGATACATCCAACAGAATGTAATCCATAGATGAGTTCTACTAGTTGGCTTTTTTTGCCTGTCCACTGAAGATTTAGTGCTTCTAAAAGTAGTTTTTCTTCTTTAACTTCAGTACGAAAAAAAAAGATAATCGGAGAGTTCCTT
>NZ_KE992174.1:128640-128991 GCF_000466425.1 Capnocytophaga sp. oral taxon 863 str. F0517 | reverse complement strand
GGTAGTCGTAATTGCGAGTAAAATACTCTACATCACGATTGGTTCTTCCTAAAGCAATGTAACTAAAGAAATCGGTTGCTTCTAAAGTCTCTGACTCTTTAAACCATTGGGTTTCTTTGTCTTTTAGAAACTTTTTAGCAGCCTCAGTAGAGAGCAAAGTTGCTTTACTTTCTATCTGGTAAACCTCATTGTAGAAAATGAGTCTGCTAACAATTTGAGGTTGTACCTCGCGGAAGAAATGTATCTCTTCTGCTTGGTCCGTAAAACCTCGTTGCTGTACCTCTTCCTTGACCTTCCTTAAGAGGTCTTTTAGGAATTGTACCATTTCTAAAGATTCTTTAACCACGGCGG
>NZ_KE992174.1:127996-128540 GCF_000466425.1 Capnocytophaga sp. oral taxon 863 str. F0517 | reverse complement strand
GGTAGTCGTAATTGCGAGTAAAATACTCTACATCGCGATTAGTTCTTCCTAAAGCAATGTAGCTGAAGAAATCGGTTGCTTCTAAAGTCTCTGATTCTTTAAACCATTGGGCTTCTTTGTCTTTTAGAAACTTTTTAGCTGCCTCAGTAGAGAGTAAAGTTGCTTTACTTTCTATCTGGTAGATCTCATTATAGAAAATGAGTCTGCTAACGATTTGAGGTTGTACCTTGCGGAAGAAATGTATCTCTTCTGCTTGGTCCGTAAAACCTCGTTGCTGTACCTCTCCCTTAGCCTCCTTTAAGAGGCCTTTTAGGAACTGTACCATTTCTAAAGATTCTTTAACCACGGCGGATCCTTCCAGCGTGGTTTGGCGTTCTCTTACAGCCAACTGATTCAAAATTTGTTGAAACATAAATTAAATATTAAATTTATTGCGCTATATTACGAAAAAACAATGATATACGCAAACTTAAAAAAATCTTCATTTTTTAAACAACTGGTTTTTAGGAGATTTACAATTAGCTCCACGCAAACGTGCGCTGCT
>NZ_KE992174.1:47778-127896 GCF_000466425.1 Capnocytophaga sp. oral taxon 863 str. F0517 | reverse complement strand
TACAGCCAACTGATTCAAAATTTGTTGAAACATAGAATCAAATATTTAAATGATTTATTGCGCTATATTACAAAAAAACAATGATATACGCAAACTAAAAAAAATCTTCATTTTTTAAACAGTTGGTTTGCAGAATATTTACAATTAGCTCCACGCAAACGTGCGCTGCTGCATAGGCTTCTGTAGAAGCCTATGCAGCAGCGCACGTTTGCGGGTGCAAAGGTAAAATTTTTTGTTTATATTGTCAAGATGTTGTACCTTTGCACCCAGAAGTTACTGAGAAAATAGGTATAATCAAATGAAATAAGAACCATTACTAAATCGTTACCTACTCTTATTGTAATTCCTGTATCTTCTTTATTTTGAATAGATTATAAAAGTAGTTTCAATTTTCCCGCAAAAATACCACATATTTCATCAGGTAGAAAATCTTTATTCTCTTCTAAAAAATGATAAAGATACCACAAAAACTCCAAATGGGCGGTGTTTTCCAAGAGTACTTCTCGGAAATGTGGAGGCAATGTATAGCCTAATTTTGTTTCTACGGCTTTGATTTCTTCCTCTGTAGCGGGTTTTTCTATCGTAAGAGGGTCAGTCTCGCCACCAAGGTCTTCTATCTTTTCTAAAAATAGATCTAAACGCTTTTTAAAAAGCTCAAAATTGAAAGTTGATGTCATAATGATACTTATTTTATAAGATTAATTATTTGTTTTTACTTCCCAAAAGCCATTTCGCTTACCATTTTTGCGTTCGATAAGTCCCTTTTCTACCAAATTTGCTGTAATAGTCTTTACGGTGCGTTCCGATTTTCCTATATGCTCGGCAATAATCTTTTGAGTGGCGGTAGGATTTTGTTGTAAGTATTGTAATACTGCCATTTCCTCCAAAGTGCAATTCAAAGTGCAAATTTTGCCCTTTGGAATTTGCTCTTTTGCACTTTGAAGTTCATCCCCTATTAATAAATACCTATTTTTAAGCTCGTTTTTCTCACCTAAAATTAGGTTTCTAAAGAAACGTTCTATGTATTCAGTAGTTGCAGTTATCCCTTTAGCAAGGTTGTTGTAATTGGCACGGACTAAGGCATTACGAAAATACCAAGAGTGATAGGCAAAGGCTTCATTGCTCATTGCAAAGCCAAAGGTACGCAAATATTGAATCGTGAAAACCGCTGTTGTACGCGTATTTCCTTCACCAAAAGGGTGTATTTGCCAGAGCCCTGAGACAAATTTAGCTATGTGCTTGATAGCTTCCTCCACAGGCAAGCCTTGATAAGAAAAACGCTTTTCTTGCTCGAAATCATAGTCCAAAGTCTCACGCAAATGGTGTGCACTGGCGTAGAGAATCGTGTCTCCACCGAGTACCCACTCCTTTTTGGTAATATTGTAGTCGCGCAATTTGCCTGCAAACTTGTAAATACCAGTGAACAACTTGCGATGAATGCCTATATATGCCACTGGGGAAAAGCTAAAAGCCGACTCGGTAAGCAATTCGGTGATGCGTGCCGAAACTTTGTCGGCTTCCTCAGTGCGTTCTTCTCCCTGCTCGTGGCGTACTGTCTTGGACTGATAATAACTATCAATGAGGTGCTTAGCCTCCTCTATAGTAATCTCCCCCTCGATGTGTTGCTTAGCCGTTTGCACAAGATAATCCGAAGGTTTCAATCCATCTACCGCCTGCAAGCCAATAGCTGTCTGCCACGCCTCACCTTTTTCACGACGATGGGGTTCAGTTTCCCTTATATATTGCTCGAAGTCATTCATTTTGCAACATTTCTACTTCTTATTAATCCTTTACACCTATAAAAATGTCTACTTCGGAAGCATCTCCTTGTTGAGACTTCTCGGTGTAGCACTCATAGTCATATACATAAGTGCGATTGAGCGTGGAGTCGTTGTCCCAGATATGTTGCCACATTGCTCCAACTGCTTGAGGTATAGCACCCTTGGCTACAAACTTTTGAAAGGTTTGCTCAGGGAATTCCCTGCCTTCTAATCCGTCGGGAATCGTGCTGAGCGTGGTAACTTCTACTCCTATCATACAAGTGTAAGGCTCGGTATAGTCCTTTTGGTAATCGGTGTAGATGCTGTAAATGGCATCGCTTACCTTATTGGGTATTTTTGCTAAAAGTTGCTCGCTAAAAAAGCGTTGCCAAAGGTTTCCGATGTCTTGCATCGCTTGTCCGTTCTGATTGGTAGTGCGTACACTAATTCCTATGATTTTCAATTTTTTTGTATTTAAATAGTTCTTAATAAATTCTCCTCTAACTCCTTACAAACTTCCCGATACGCTCTAAAAGTTGGGGTTTGTCTTCCTTTTAATTAAAGTATCCTACTTCTCGAGTTTTATAAACACCCTTTACGATCTGCCAACAAACATCATAGCCCCCTGCTCCTGTACCATTTTGAGCCTCTATATAGATAATATCCTCTTCCTTGTCATAATAAACGGATGTTTCACTAAAGGCAGGTACATACATATCCCTATAAGCACTTTTAGGAATATTCACTTGTTTGCCATTAATGCTCACCACAAAACTCTTATATTCCGTCTCTGGCTCAGAGCCATCAGTTCCTTCAAAAGGTTTCCCATCTATTTTGTATTCGTAATGGTCGCCTTTGTTCTCTTTGGTAAAGGTATGTTTTTTCTTATCATATTTTTGAGCAGTAAGCTCTACACGAATTCCCATACCTGAAAAAGTAATAGCATTATCGCTTTCTTTTTCTTTCTTAATGGAAAGAAATGTATAAGTAGGTTTCAGTCTGCTGTTATGAATATACCCTTTATCTATGTAATGCCACTTACTTATATCTTCATCAGCATGAAATATATAAACAAGCTTATTATTAGGGAGTGTCCCCAGTATTTTACTTTTGACACTTTCCTTTTCACGAATGTTTACATAGCCATCTTTGTCCTTTACCACAAAGAATTGACCAAAAGCACATTGGGAAATTAACAAAAATAAGAATACAATTCGCTGCATAGTCTATTTTTTTGATTGTTCAGTTAAATAAAAAAATCATCAATATTTATTTCATTAGAGGTGTACTCATTCCGATATAAGTCCTTAACTACAGCTCTTAGAGTAGCATCTTTGCCTTTTAGTCGTGCTAATTCGTTTATTTTACCCCATAAATGGTAAGATATTGTATCGTCATCTTCTTCTATAAAGCTTACATCCCTAACATGTACAGGTTTTTTCAATTCAAATATTGTTTTTTGAGCTCTCGGCTGAAGAATCTCAAAGATAGGTTCGCAAAATTTACTATATTCCTTATCTGTATCACTTATAATGACATTTATTACCCAACAAGAAGTTTCATCAGGCGAAAATTCTTTGAAGTTTGTTAGAGATATTTTTGTCTTTTCCATAGTTTAATCAATATTAATCTTCCAAAAACAAAGACTCATTCTTAAATTTTTCGAATGAAATAAATCTTGTAGCCATTTTATTGTCTTTTTTAATGGTTAAACAAATAATTTTAGTGATTTTCTAGTTTATATCGCGCCATACGGACTTTATATTATATCCTACGGGGTTGATGTTGCGTTCTAAGGGATTGATGTTGGGTTTCAGCGAGTTAATATTGTATTGTTTGGTGTTGATATTGCTTAAATAAATTAAGAAATATCTCCATACTTTTTAAGATCATAAAGAGTTAGTAGTTTTCTATAAGCTGTTTCATTTGAATGATCCGTTTTTAAAAAGCTTTCTACCTCATCTAATGATATATTCCCTTTAAAAGTATTCCATATTATACAATTCATTTTATATGAAGTAGGAATATCATTATCATTAAGAATCGATTTTACTGTGGAATGTATTTTTTTATGATTTTCTTTTATTCGTTTAATACATTTTTTAATATTATCTTTTTGTTGTTTTTTCAATCTTGAGGCACAAAAAATATTTGAATTTATGGAACTAAACCCAAAAATAGGAAAATATTGAGCTTGATTTATTTGATATTTATCTATAAAACTTAAAATTTGAGAATTAGATTCTTCTATTATAGAAAAATAATTTGCTAATAACTCCTTCTCTGTTTGATAATGATATTGAATTGTCTTTGATGAACCTATTGCTAAAATTTTATCACTATTTTTTAAAGAATCTACATCCTCTGTTATACTAACTTTAATTTCTCCTCCTGCATATATTTCTTTTACTATAGTTTGCACTTTTCTTACATCTAAAGCAGAAATTGGAAGATGTAAATTAGATATAGCATTATATATAGTAATAAAATTATCTGTTTTTACTTTGTTAATTCTAATAGTTGTAGTAGAATCCTCTAAAACAATATCGTGTTCTGTAATTAATACTTCTTTATTATCTTTTTCATACTCAACTAATAAAAAGTTATTTTTTATATTTTCTGCTTCTTTTGAGTTAGGTTCTACATATGTAAAAATTGTTTTTAAAATTTTCTTGATATTATCATCGGTAATACTATACCCCATAAATATTATAGGATTATGAATAAAGAGTGAGAGTAGTTGTGCTCTTATAAGTTCATATTTATTATCGAAATTTTTATAATCACTTTCTGTAATTATTATCTTTTCAGGCTCTTTTACACATCCATGTATCTTATAAACTGAACCATAAGGATTACTTAGCAAAATTTTATTTCCTATTAACTTGTTAAACTCAAACAGATCTTCAATCAGACTATCGTAGTTTGTTGTTATGACAGAACCTATATTTTTTCTTATTTTTTTAAACTCTTTTAATTCTGTTTGAGTCTCCTCTCTATATTCTAATTCAGATAAGAGTTCACACAAATATATTTTAAAACGGCTTAATTTAATATTTCCTTTCATTTTTTCATAGAAAATATCATTTATTTTTTTGAATTTACCGTTCCTATCATTTTCTAGCTTAGAATTAAAATCATTTTCTAAAATCTCAGCTACTTTTAAATAATTACACTTATTATCATTTGAATAACACTTAGATTTTATATCTAAATAATATTCTTCACTTTCTGAAAAGTCATAAGCTATCTTTTTTAATAAATTATCCCAAGTATAAGAGTTTTTCAAATATCTTAAACTCATACCTGTACCTATAAATAAAATAGGGTGATTTTTATATTTCCCTATAAAGTCAATAATATTCATTTATTTCTTATTTTGAATGTAATTATTTTTTATATTTCAATCTTAATGAGATATAAAGAGTTAAGAATTTATGATTGTAACCATATTAATTGTAGTTCTATTTAAAAAGACTCTGGCAAAGCTCATTTTAATCACCTTTTTGTACAATGATCTTTGCCAAAGTGTTGTGATTAACCATTAATAATTAATCATTGTTTATACATTTTTTCTCTCAATTCCTGAATATTCTTGTCATCCATATACTCATCAAAGGTCATATAGCGGTCTATGATGCCACTAGGGGTAAGCTCGATGATACGATTGGCGACGGTTTGTGAAAATTCGTGATCGTGGGTGGTGAAAAGCACGGTTCCTTTGAAGTTTTTCAGCGAGTTGTTGAAGGCGGTGATACTCTCCAAATCCAAGTGGTTGGTGGGTTCGTTGAGCATGAGCACATTAGCGCGCAACATCATCATACGGCTGAGCATACAGCGCACTTTCTCGCCTCCTGAGAGTACTTTACAGTTTTTAAGGGCTTCCTCCCCACTGAAAAGCATCTTGCCCAAGAAGCCGCGTACGTATACTTCCTCGCGCTCTTCCTCTGTTTTTGCCCATTGGCGCAACCAATCCACTAAAGAAAGGTCTTGGGTGAAGAAATCGGAGTTATCCACGGGCAAGTAAGACTGCGAAGTGGTGATGCCCCAGGCAAAAGTACCCGCATCGGGTTTGAGGTTGCCGTTGAGAATCTCATAAAAAGCAGTGGTGGCACGAGAGTCCTTAGAAATCACGGCTACTTTGTCGTCTTTAGCAAGGTTGATATCCACATTTTGGAACAATACCTGTCCATCGATAGACGCAGCAAGGTTTTCCACGTGTAGGATTTGGTCACCAGCCTCGCGGTCGCGGTCGAAAATGATAGCAGGGTAACGACGAGAGGATGGTCTGATTTCCTCGATATTGAGTTTCTCCAACATCTTCTTACGAGAGGTTGCCTGCTTTGATTTAGCCACATTGGCACTAAAGCGCGCGATAAATTCCTGCAACTCTTTGGCTTTCTCTTCCGCCTTTTTGTTCTGTTGCGCACGCTGACGGGCTGCCAATTGACTACTTTCGTACCAGAAAGTATAGTTACCCGAAAAATGATTGATTTTCCCGAAGTCAATATCCGAGATATGAGTACAAACGGCATCAAGGAAGTGACGGTCGTGGGAAACGACAATCACCGTATTGTCATAGTTTGCCAAAAAATTCTCCAACCAGCCGATGGTCTCGAAGTCAAGGTCGTTGGTAGGCTCGTCCATGATCAGTACATCGGGGTTGCCAAAGAGGGCTTGTGCCAAAAGTACACGTACTTTGAGCTTTCCGTCCATTTCGGACATTAGGGTATAATGCATATCTTCCGAAATGCCTAAGTTAGAAAGCAGTGCTGCCGCATCGCTTTCGGCATTCCAGCCGTTCATCTCATCGAACTGCATTTGTAGCTCACCGATGCGTTCAGCGTGCTCATCGGAATAGTCGGCATAGAGTTCGTCCATCTCTTTTTTGATTTTGGAGAGGACTTTGTTGCCCATAATCACGGTGTCTAAAACGGTGTAGTCGTCATAAGCGTAGTGGTCTTGTTCGAGTACCGACATACGCTTACCTGGTTCGAGGATCACACGCCCCGAAGTAGGTTCTTGCTTGCCAGAAAGGATTTTAAGAAAGGTAGATTTGCCTGCCCCATTAGCACCTATGATGCCGTAGCAGTTGCCTTGTGTAAAGGTTACATTGACCTCATCGAAGAGGACGCGCTTGCCGAATTGTACGGATAAATTGGATACTGATAACATTGTTAATGATTAATGTTTAATGATAAATGATTAAATATCTACGGTAAAGATAACATTGAGTTCTTTGTCCAAAGCGTTTTTATAGAACTCTAAAAGTCCTTCGCTCCAGCCTAAAAGAAAATCAAAACAATCTTCGTCTTTAGGAAGAGTGAAATCCTCTTCAGGGATTTTATCAAAGTTATTTTTGATAATTTCTTGTAGGTTATTGATTTCTAAAAAAGCTACTATTTCCTTGATATCTTCTGGTTTTTTGAGTGAAATTACATAGTCATTGTGATCTAAGATTAGTTCCCCACCGAAAACCACATTATAAGGTACTTTGTTTTGTTCATTCCATGTACCTTCCCCGAGACAAAACTGGACTCCTTCCCACGCTTTGTTAATCTCAAAGGCTTCGGGCGTATCAAACAGTTCTTCTTCTATTTCTTCAAGCATATAGTCATACATCTGGTCTATATCTTGGGCTTTTAATTGTGCTAATACTTCATCGGTAATAGCATAAAGCATTCCTAATCGTGCCATATCGTTTATTCTAAAGTTTAAAAAATGCAAAAGTACGGAATATTTGTAAGATATGGAAATTACTTCTCTGCAGTAATTATCAGCGCCATGGATTTTTCCTTATCAAAAGAATCTTTTTTGAAGTTACCATATAAGTTGATCGCTTGAAATCCTATTTGGGAAAGCCATTGGGTGAGTTCGTCAGCAAGAATAGGTTGTAACAGCTCTTCATTCTCTATGGTATCATCCAAAATAGTTTTAAAGCGAATTTTTCCTTCCTCATTAAGGTAGTAAAACCGTTCGAACTTCACCTTATCATTGGCTATTAGCGGCAGGTTACCGAGGTAATCACCTTGTTGCTGATCAAAATACTTCTGAAAATTGACCAATTGAAGAACAAGTTTCCCCCCTTGGGTGAGTTGTCCATAAGCTTTCTGTAAAAAGAGCTGTACAGAGGTCTTACTATCCAAATGCGGTAGCGTATTACCGATACAAACAATATTGTCAAAAGCAGGAAGAGTGTCAATATTGAGCATATTGAGCTGCTTTACTATGATGCCTTTCTCGGCAGCTTTGGCAATCAGTCGTTCACTGAGGTCAATAGCCGTAACTTGGTAGCCTTCTGAGATAAGGTGAGCAGTAAGATTGCCTGTAGCAGCACCCACATCAAGTACCGTTTCGCCATGGAGTTCGCTGGCAAAGAAGGTCTTATGAGCTGGGGATAGTGGAAAGATAAAGTCATATTTTTCCGCAATTTGATTGTAAAACTGGGACATGATAATAATGGTTAATGATTAATGGTTAATGATTAATGGGATGGAGAGACTTTTTTTATAGACATTTCTATATCCAGTGATCTTCTTATCTTTTAAGTTAAAATCTATATCTTCATCTAAAGAAGGGTAGATAATAAGGCAATCTATGAGTTCATTACTACCCTCTAAACCAAGTTTTTGATAAACTCTTTCTAAGCGAGCATAACCACTCACTTGGCGGATATCGTCTATCACTCTACTATCTTCATAAACGGGTTTGTACTTGGCATCAATTACCATTTTATATTCGGGGGTATTGAGCAAGAAATCTAATTCGGTATAGTCAGCTGTAAAATGATAGGTTACCGCCTCCCTACCAAACTTCTCTTCCAATTTTTTATAGACATATAGTTCAAAAAGCTTAGGCATATCTATCCAAAAAGGAGGAATACTTACCTTGTGTTGAGTTGTTTCAGTAATATTGTACGAAAAGCGCTTGAGAATATGCTTACCTATCTCAATAGCTTGTTCATATTCTTTAAAAAATGGATTTATAGTAATATTTTTAAGTTTTCCCATATCCATTTCTTCTGAAATCAATTCAAAATAAGGGGTGCAATAAGTAATCAATTCGTTTATAGTAGCTTCATTCCCTGCAAAAAAAGTAGGGTGTGTATTCTTAAAACTGATGACAAACTGCAAAACTTTCTTCAGAAAACGATTTTCGAGATTATCCATTCCAAACTCTTGATACCTACATACGTGAGCTGTGAGTTGGTTCTTAAAAACATTTTGTTTCAGATGTTTTCCAAGCTGTATCTTCCCTTTGATATGGCTATTGAGATTCTCCTCGACTGTGTAATACGATTTTTTGAGTCCTTTGCGTGTGATACGCTTTAGGAGCTGGAGAAACTGTACTACAAGGAAAGGTGTCAGGAAATCCTTTTGCTGCTCTATCCTAATTTGCGGTTCCTTCCAATAGATTTTCACGAGGTCTCGGGTATGTTTTTCCGCTATATCCGCCGTATAGATTTCAAGCAACATTTTCAGAAAGTCAATTTCGACACGCTCCTCTCGGCAATTCATTTTGGGGGCTATATGCACATATTTTTGTTGCTTTACCAGCCATAAAACACCCACATAATAGCCTGCCTGCAAACATACCTCTCCCTCATTTGTATGCTTAATTTCAAAAGGATACACAGGCATTCCCCATTGGTCTTTCTTCAATACATATGGACAAATCTCAGGGAGTGCCTCAAAGAAAGCTAATGCTTCTCCTTCCTTTTTGATTCTATAAGGCTGATGTTCAAGAAGCGTTATTTTCATCATTGATAAGGTTATTTATAGTAGTTTCTATTCCCTCACCTATGAGGATACCATCTTTGACATATTCGAGCAAGATAGGTTTAATCTCATACTCCCAACGGATATCAATAGGAGTATTTTTAGTAATGAAATACGAATGCCCAAGCCATACATCTTCAGGTCTAAATTCAGGTGATAAGGTTTTGGCACGTTTTAATTCTATATCTGGGTTATTAATATATTCATCATAGTTATCAATAAAGAGCTTGCTGACCGCTTTAAATAGGTTTCTATCAAAATCCTTTTCTAACTCCTTAGGCAAAACATTCACAAAAGCAAACCTACGACGGATCGCATAATCTATATGCCCAACGGAGCGGTCGGCAGTGTTCATTGTACCGATAATATAAAGATTAGGAGGTAAAATAAGGTTGTTTTCTCCCTCAATAGCGTACATACTTTGTACTGCTTCACCACGATACTCTAAAGCATAGATAAGTTCGCCGAGTACGGCTGATAGGTTTGCACGGTTGATTTCGTCGATAATAAGGACAAAGGGTTCAGGTTGTTTAAACCAATTAATGAAATAGTTGGTTATAGATTCCCAATATCCCCTATCATAGTTAGTATAAAAATTTTCAAAATTATCGTCTAAATTTTCTTGTGAAAAATTAGAGAAATGAATCATTGCTTCATTGGGCATCCAATCCTCGTTTTTCTTTACCAAAAAATATAACGCAGAATGTCCATCTTTATAATTTTCTATACGATCTAACTTTACCTTATCAGAAAAGTAAACCTCTTTATTTTTTTCCTTCTTCTTTTGCAAAAAATCTCTAAAATCCTCCCAATTAATAGACTTACTTTGTCTTTTCAAACATTCTTGTAAAGATTTTTGTGCCCTATTAGCAAATTCAGCCAACACCTTATTTTCAGCAGTATAGATAATCCCATCCCCTTCTTCATTAGGCATAGCTACGATACCCCTTACAAAATCTTCATAAGAGTAGCTGGGGTGAAACTGAATAAGTTTGAATTGCTCATTGCCCTCTAAACTATCATTTTCTCCTAAACCTAATAAAGCCTTAGCAATACGTTTAGCCTCACGGGTTTTACCTGTCCCTGGAGGGCCTTGTAGAATGATTTGGGGCTTGTATTTTAAAAGTTTCGTAATGAGATCGTTCTCTTGTGTTTGTATATTTTCGTTCATAATATTTAGTAAGTATTGAGCGTATTTGATTCCTTCAATATCAGAGTCATAAGAAGTCACATCTGTAAGTGTTTTTCGAGGTAAAGTAAAATCAAGATTCCACTCCCCTTTCTTAAGCCATTCAACCTCTCGACAATGTAAGAATTCTTCTCTATTCTCATCATAATAATAATCGGAAGTTACGCAGCCATAGCCTAATAAAGTCTTTGTTCCTTTCTTAACAATGACCATATCGCCTATATTTATTTTATTTTCTCCGTTACAAAAATCATCAATAGCTGAGACATTGTTACGTTGGTCTTCTCCTCCGCCATAATTGTCTATTAGGGCTTCAAGA
This sequence comes from Capnocytophaga sp. oral taxon 863 str. F0517, assembly GCF_000466425.1. Classification (GTDB taxonomy): domain Bacteria; phylum Bacteroidota; class Bacteroidia; order Flavobacteriales; family Flavobacteriaceae; genus Capnocytophaga. The sequence goes on along the minus strand of NZ_KE992174.1, from coordinate 116,850 downwards.
ATAGATTTTCTATCTGTGTAATTTTCGAGGTCTTCCAATTCGTCCCATCCAATAGCCATGATACCTTCATCGTAAAACTCATCCCACATAATAGCTTGTTCACCAGGGCTGTATAGCCAATAATGTTTGGTATTTTTATTCATATTTTGATAGACTATATCTTGGGCTAATAGTAAAGGAATATCCTCTCCCTGTGGAACAAATTTGACCTTTAGTGAATTTAATTTAGGATCATTGAGAAAAGGGATTATCTGGAACAATAATGCTATATAATGCTTGTATTTTCCTTCTTTCTGTGATGTAATACCCAAATATTTACAAAGTTGGATATATAACGTACTTTTATAGAAGGTTTCTTCATTAGGATTCTGCATGGTTAGCAAAAAAGAGAGTGTACGTTCATCAAACTGATGATTAAAATTTTCTTTATCGAGCTTTTTCCTTAATTTGCCTATATTATTTTCTACAAAAGTCTTCGCTTTATCCAATTTAGTATAAAAATCATCCGCACCATACACGATAAGAAACAAACTTCTTAGCTGCTCTGGGAAATATTTCCCTAAAGCATCCAAGAAACTAAAAGAATTCTGATAGACTAAGTTTCCCCTTTTCCTGAAAGCCTCTTTGAACATCTCATAGAAATTGGAGGCCTCTATATTCCAATGCTGCTGAAAATGCTTTATTGCTTGCCATTTGTATACCTCATACTTATTGGAGGGATCTTCCAGAAGAAAGGTAACATAATGCTGAATAAGTTCTTTTATTTTTTCATCCATTGTATTTCGTTTAATGCCACAAAGATACAACTTTCCTTTCAAATTCACTATTTTTCTCCTTATAAATGACAATGACCAATGACAACTATCATTCAGATAGTTATCATTGGTCATTTGTCTTTAGCTACTAGTTATTTCACTAGTCACTGTTCTTTTATCACTTGATATAGAGCCAGCCTGTTTTTTGTTGGGTTTGGTTCTTACCATCGGTGTATTCTAAGATGTAATAGTAAGTTCCTTGTGGTAGCTTACCATCTTTGTTCACCGTAGCACGACCCTCAGAGATTCCCTTGAATGGAGAGGCATTGGTATAGCCATCTTTCTCGAATATCAACACACCGTAGCGGTTGAATATCTTGAGGTTATTCTTAGGATAAAGCTCTATATTCTTGATAATGAAGCCATTGTTCTGGCTGCCCTCATCAGTTGAGATCGCATTGTAAAACTCTAAATCTGCATCATTAGAAAGGTTCACCACTACCCTACCGGTTTTTCTCACTCCATAAGTGTTGGATATGACTTCATATTCTATGGTATGAGTTCCGGAAGGAGCTCCTTGAGGAATAGTTAAGTTTCCTTCTGCATCTATGGTAACACCTGGGATACCCGCATTATTGGTTACCTTTATAGAAACTTCAGATGCGGCGATAGGCTGACCATCCAAGGTGTCATTGGCCAATACATTTCCTACTTGGTTTGTTGAATTGTTGGTCACTATCGTTCTATCAGCGAAATTATCCTCTGCAAGGGTCAACTGTGGTTGTATCTTCACTTTCGCCTTACCTGTTTTGCAGGTTGAGGTTCTTCCGTTGAGGCAGATTTGGTATTCTACTTCATATTCGCCTATAGGAGCTCCTGGTTTTACAATAATCTTACCTGTGGTAGTATCTATATCTATCTTATCTTGGGCGCTAGGTGTAACACTTATTTTCTCGATAGTTACTGTACCAGGGGTTGTTCCTATAATTGGTTTCTGACCATTGATCGCATCATTGTCCAAGAGACTCTTAGTAGAGGTAGTATCAGCTTCTCCTTCTCTTGGTTTCTCTACTTCGATCTCATCTTCAGCAGCTACATTCTTAGCTACATGGATAATAACCTTAGTATTAGAAATCAAGTTCGTATCTTCCTTACTGATAATACTATATTCGTAAATATAATCACCTTCTTGTAGTCCGTCTTTCACATCGATACGACCATCACTGGCTATAATAATACGATCTGAGGCAGGTTCTGGCAATCCAGGTGTATGGGCTCGTGCTTGTCCTATGGCTTGTACAGTCACATCAGCAATGGTAACTGTACGTCCGCGTAGCTTGTCATTTCTCAAGACACTTGGAGTGGTTCCTCCCATAATACCTACACTAAACTCATCTTCTTCAGCCATAAGATCTTGATCAGGTCTTACCTTAATGGTAATATTCTGATTTACACAAGTCTTAGGGGTAACCTTATCACATACTTTCACTCCGATGGTATATTCTCCGGAAGGTGTATTCTTAGGAACGGTTACCTTTCCTGTTGCTGGATCTACCTCTGGGGTAGGTCGTCCTGGCTCTAAAGGAGTGGCAGGAGTAATTTCAATTGTTACATCGCTTGGATCTGGTCTTTGTCCGTTGATCTTCACATTATCAATTACATTACCTATCTCACGAGGTGTATCATCGGAAGAAGGTGCTCCATTAATTGGATTGGTAGCCAATTCTACTTTGTTCTTTATCACCACTGTCACAAGTGCAGGAGCACTTACCGGACTGGTTTCTCCCTTAGGAGTAATGGTGTAGCTAATGGTATGGGTACCTGCTGGTGTACCAGCAGCTATTTTCACCTTACCGGTAGCGGTATCTATACTTACCTTATCAGGGGTAGAGGCTGCAACCTGTTGGATATCAACCAAAGTGGTATCCAAGTTCTCTCTGGTAAGGTGTCTATCATTCACTAATATATTACCTTCTGCTGTTCTCTCAGCAGCATCCCATTGTAGGGTATAGGTATCAGGCTGCGCTACAATGTCGGTCGTAGCAGGGTTCACTGTTACAGTAGCCGTATGGGTCTTACATGTATTGGCTGCACCTGTAGCCTTATCACATACCTTATAGGTAATAGGATAAGTACCGGCTGGAGTTCCTTGTGGTATCTGTATCTTACCTGTATCAGCACCTGTGGTGATGATTGTAGGTACGGTAGTACCTGGAGCAGGGGTTACGATCTCTACAGTTACCTCAGAAGGATCGGGTGCCTGGCTACCTCCATTGAAGTGTACATGATCCAATATATTACCCGCTGTAGTAGGGTTGCTATCGGTAGGAGTGGTTCCGGTATAAGTAGCATCTTCACTTTCTACCTTATTGGTTACCACTACCTTCACTTCTACTTCATTAGAAGCGGTGGTTTGTCCTTTTTCAGTAATTTTATACTTCACGGTATATTCACCCGCTGGGGTATTAGCGGCTACTTTTACCTTACCTGTCGCAGTATCAATAGTTACCTTAGGATCGGTTGTAGCAGTCTGAGTAATGGTTACCACCTGGGTATCAATACCTGTACGAGTACCAAGCTCATCATTAGTCAATACATTCACTTCATTGGCGCCATTTTTTACAGAGGCATCATTATTAGAACGTTCTACCTTATGAGCTGTGAAATCATCAGCTGTAGCTTGGATGGTATTTCCTGTTACGGTAATAGTTACCGTATCGGTCTTACAAGTCTTCGCCTCATCAGGTTGTGCTTTATCACATACTTTGTAAGTGATGGTATAAGTACCTGGTTTCACTCCTGAAGGAACTACTACCTTACCAGTAGTGGTATCAATAGTAGGAACGCTATCTCCTGGAGACTGAGGTGTAGCTGGTGTTACTACCTCTATAGTTACCTCATTGGCATTAGGCTTATTGCCATTGATCTTGGTATTATCCAATATATCAACCACCGTATTAGGTGTTGTACCATCAGTAGAAGGATTGGCTGGAGTAGTAGGAATTGCATCCAATTCTACTTTGTTCTTCACCACTACTTTTACAGTAGCTTCAGCAGAAACATGAGTTGGGTCAGCTGTTTCCTTGATCTTATACTTAAGTTCGTATACACCAGGGGCTTTGTTAGCTCCTACCTCTACTTCACCATTGGCTTTGATAGTGATATCAGTCACCGGTTGAGTGGTTTCGATGGTCACTAAGGTATTGTTAAGTCCAGTGGTAGCACCTAACTTATCATTAGCCAACACATTAAGTGTTGTACCATCAGTCTTCTTCACTGTTTGTGCTGCTGTGGAGAACTCTACTACCTTATTATCATTATCAGCATTAGCCACAATCGGATTGGCATCTACAGTTATAGTAGCGGTAGCTTGCTCACAAGTTCTAGCAGAGACAGGCTGTGCCTTATCACATACCGTATAGGTAATGGTATAAGTACCCGCTGGAGTTCCTTGTGGTATCTTGATCTTACCGGCATCCGCTCCTGAGGTCTCAAGGTACGGTACTGTAGTTCCTGTGGCAGGTGTATCTACAGTAATGTTTACCTCATTGGCATTAGGCTTATTGCCATTGATCTTCACCTTATCCAACACATCTCCTCCTTCGGCAGGAGTTGCATTTATAGAAGGTGCTCCTGTATAGTTGTTATTTGCACGATCTATCTCTACTTGGTTGGTTACCACTACAGTAACTGTCTTCTCTTGAGAAGCCTCTGTATCGGATTGTCCTTTTTCTTTGAACTTATACTTAACTGTATATTCTCCCACTGGGGTATTAGCCTCTACTTTTACCTTACCAGTAGCTGTATCTATGCTTACTTTAGGATTGGTAGTGGCAGTCTGAATGATCTCTACCTCATCAGTTGTGATAGTGTCATCATCACCGAGCTTGTCGTTAGAGAGTACATTCACCGGAGTACCATTGTCACTTACAAAGGTATCAGTTGTAGGATGTACCACCTTGTGAGCTGTGAAATCATCATCGGCTGAAGTAGTGGTGTTTCCTTGTACAGTAATAGGAACGGTGCTTGTCTCACAGGTTGGTGGATTAGCATTGTCACATACCTTATAAGTAATGTTATAAGTACCTGGTTTCACACCTGCAGGGATTTTTACCTTTCCAGTAGTGGTATCAAGCTCTGGTACAGCATCTCCTGGAGACTGAGGCTGTGCAGGTGTTACCACACTGATAGTTACCTGATTAGCTCCGGTTCCTATACCTGGCTTAGTACCATTGAGTTTGGTTCCATCCAGTACATCTCCAATTTCCTTCGGTGTATTTTTATCCGTAGAAGGCGTTACAGGGTTAGAGACCACATCTGCTGGGGTAAGTGTTATCTTATTGGTTACCACCACTGTCACTGTCTTCTCAGCAGAAGGAGTGGTTTGTCCCTTCTCGGTAATAGTATACTTGATTGTATGAGTACCTGCTGGTGCATCAGCGGCTACTTTTACCTTACCGGTAGCGGTATCTATGCTTACCTTCGGATCAGATGTATGGGTCTGGTTGATCGTTACTAATTCTGTAGTAAGACCTGTACGGCTACCAAGGGTATCATTGGTCAATACATTCACATCGTTGGTACCGTCATTGACAAACTTATCGCTGGTAGAGCGTTCTACCTTGTGCGCTGAGAAGTCATCATCGGCTCCTGTGATGGTATTTCCTGTTACATTAATAGTAATAGTATTTTCCTGACAAGTTTTTGCTTCAGCTGGTTGCGCCTTATCACATACTCTGTAAGTGATGTTATAAGCACCAGGTTTTACACCGGCAGGTATTTCCACCTTACCAGTAGTAGTATTGAGTTCTGGTACCACATCACCTGGAGATTGAGGATCAGCAGGGTCAGTTACCTGTATCGTTACATCATTAGCTGAAGGCGTACTACCATTGATCTTGGTATTGGCTATCACATCAATAGGTGTAGCAGGGATATTCTTATCCGTAGAAGGTTTCACTGGAGTAGCTGGGAAAGGATCAAAAGTTACTTTGTTCTTCACCACTACTTTCACAGTAGCTTCGTCAGATACATTGTTGATATCCGCTGTTTCCTTGATCACATACTTAAGTTCGTATACACCCGCTGGCTTGTTAGCAGCTACCTCTACTTCACCATTGGTTTTGATTGTAATACCTGTTACAGGAACGGTAGTTTCAATCGTCACATCATTATCGGTAGCAGTATTACCTGCCAAGGTATCATTATTCAATACATTGAGGGTGGTATTATCGGACTTCTTCACGTTTTGTGCGGAAGTGGCAAACTCTACCTCCTTGTTATCCTCATCATTAGTTGCTATAATAGCATTGGCAGATACTCTGATGTTTGCCGTAGCTGGCTTACAAGATTTAGCTGCTCCTGAAGCAGTATCACATACTGTATAAGTAATAGTATAGTTACCAACTGGAGTTCCTTGAGGTATCTTGATCTTACCTGCATCAGCCCCTGAGGTTACTAAGAATGGTACGGTACCACTACCTGCATTGTTATCCACCGTAATGGTCACCTGGCTTGGGGTTGGTTTTGCTCCATTGATTCTCACATTGTTCAACACATCTCCTCCATTAGCAGGTGTACTATTGGTAGAAGGAGCACCTCCATAGTTACCATTGCTACTGGTTAGCTTGTTGGTAACTACCACTGTAGCGGTCTTCTCTGCTGAAGCTGCGGAGGCTGGCTGTCCTTTTTCTGTAAATTTGTATTTTACAGTATATACACCGGCTGGGGTATTGGCTTTAACCTTTATCTTACCAGTAGCGGTATCTATATTTACATTGCTATTGGATGTCGCTGTCTGGGTGATTTCTACCTCATTGGTTGAGATGGTGGTATCACTGCCGAGCTTGTCGTTAGAGAGTACATTGACTGGATTAGCTCCATCACTGACGAAGGTATCCACAGTTGGGTGTTCTACCTTATAGGTATCAGCTGTGAAATCATCATCTTCTGAGGTAGGAGTATTGCTTACTACCTTCACTGTAACAGTAGCTTCTTCACAACGCTTGGCTGCACCTGGTGCCTTATCACATACCTTGTAGGAGATGGTATGGTCGCCTGGAGCTACGCCCGCAGGGATCATCACCTTACCGGTAGTGGTATCTATATAAGGTTTCTTAGGTGATCCTGGTTGATCAGGAGTAGCTGTGATCTCCACTTCTGATGGATCTGGGTTCAGCTGTCCATTGATCTTGGTTTGAGCTAAGATATTTCCTACAGAAACAGGGGTCGTACTATCGGTAGAAGGCTTCGCATTAGGAATGGTTATTGTACCAACTTCTAACTTATTCGTTACGGTTACCTTCACACTTACTTCGTTAGAAGCTGTAGTTTGTCCTTTTTCTGTAATCTTATACTTCACGGTATATTCACCCGCTGGGGTATTAGCGGCTACTTTTACCTTACCGGTGGCTACCTCTATAGTAACTCCATTGTTAGAAGTATAAGTTTGCTCGATGGTTACCACATTGGTATCCAAGCCTTCACGAGTACCCAACTTATCATTGGAGAGTACATTAAGATCGTTGGCACCATCTTTTACATAAGCATCAGAAGTAGAACGTTCTACTTTCTTCTGGCTAAAGTCATCATTCTTAGGATCCAAGTGGTTACCTGCTACTTTTACCGTAATGGTAGCTGTCTTACAAGTATTGGCAGAAGCAGGAGTAGCCTTGTCACATATCTGGTAAGTGATCGGATAGTTACCTGGTTTTACTCCAGCAGGAATCTTCACCTTACCGGTAGTAGTATCTATATAAGGTACTTTATCACTTGGGTCATTCTTAGGAGCAGGAGAGGTTTCGGTAATGGTTACCTGAGCAGCACTTGGCTTAGATCCATTGATCTCTGTTTGATCCAATACATCTCCTATTTCCTTATCTGTACCATCGGTAGCAGGGGTTACAGAGCTTGGTATAGTAGCTGGATTTACTACTACTTTGTTCTTCACCACTACTTTCACAGTACTTTCTGTAGATGAAGGGCCTCCTCCTTTTTCAGCAATGGTATACTTCACTGTATACTCACCAGCTGGAGTGTTAGGAGCCACTTTCACCTTACCGGTAGCTGTTTCTATATTCACTCCTGAATGAGAAGTGTGGGTTTGGGTAATATCTACCAAATTGGTATTGATAGTTGTATTGCCACCCAAAGCGTCATTGCTTAGTACATTCACATCCTCTGTACCATTCTTCACATAAGAAGTGGCACTATTAGAGACCTCTACAGGATTGCTTGCGTAATCATCATTGGATGAGGTTGCCGTATTAGCCGTAACAGGAATGGTGATAGTAGCTGTTTTACAAGTCTGTGCAGCACTTTGTCCTGCTGGTAACTTGTCACATACCTGATAAGTTATCTGGTGGGTACCTGGCTTAGTTCCCACAGGAACAATTACCTTACCGGTGGTGGTATCTACATAAGGTACGATATCACTTGGGTTATTCTTATGTGCTGGATTAGGTACAGTAATTACTACATCCGCAGCATCAGGTTTATTTCCATTGATCTTCGTCTTATCCAATATATTGGCTATCGTCTTGTCATTACCATCATTTGGAGTATTTACAGTGCCAGGGATTGCAGCTGGGTCAAGCGCTACCTTATTCTTCACCACTACTTTAGCAGTAGCTTCGGTGGATTCGGTAGTTTGTCCCTTCTCTGTAATCTTATATTTCACCTCATGTACACCAGCAGGTGTGTTAGCTGCTACCTTTATCTGACCGGTAGCGGTATCTATATTTACACCCGAGTTGCTGGTAGCTGTCTGTCTGATAGTTACCACATCGGTATCAATATTAGTACGAGTACCGAGCTTATCGTTAGCGAGTACATTCACAGGGTTCGCACCATTTTTCACTACTTCTTCCGAATTGGAACGTTCCACTGGGTTTGCAGTGAAGTCATCATTGTTGGTAGTGGTGGTATTACCTCCAGCTACATTCACAGTAATGGTCTTTTCATCACTGCAAGACTTAGCGATACCTTCTGCCTTATCACATACCTTATACTTAATAGTATAGTTACCTGGTTTTACTCCTGAAGGAATAAGTACCTTACCGGTAGCGGGATCAATGCTTGGTACAGGATCCCCGCTCTGAGGTGGAGTCGCTTCCTGAGTTACAGAGATACTTACCTGAGAGGCATTTGGTTTGTTTCCGTTGAGCTGTGTTTGGTTCAGTACATTTCCTATTTTCTTAGGTGTGGTTGCACTTGTTGAAGGGGTAATAGGAGCGGTAAGGGTAGCTGGATTTACCACCAAGGCATTCTTCACCACTACGGTTACCTTTGCTGTTGCTGAGGTATTGGTTGTATTCTTTTCCTTAATCTTATAGGTAAGATTGTATACTCCGGCTGCGGTAGCGCCGTCTACTTTGATCTTACCGGTGCTGGTTTCGATGGTCACTCCCGTTTGGTTAGTAGGAAGTATATCTACCTGACTAAGGGTAGGGGTTACTCCACTAAGCTTATCGTTGGAGAGGACATTGAAGTCTGTATGGTCAGCAGCCTTAGCATAAGCGGCAGAAGCACTATAGGTAAGGGCTACTGGAGTATCGTGGTTGGCCTCTATGGTGCTGTTGTTTACAGTAACAGCTACAGTAGCGGTAGCACCACAACGACTGGTATTGTTCTTATCACAGAGCTTGTAAGTAACATTGTAAGTACCTGGAGCTACGCTTCCTCCTGGGATACGTATCTTGCCATCGGATGTTACAGTAGCACCTATACCTCCATCACTTACAAGGGTTACCTTGGCATTGCTGGTGGTAGCTTGTGCGCCATTAACAGTATCGTTGGAGAGGACGTCAATATCCTTACCGGTACTACGAGCTACCGATTCGGTATCATCGTTGGCAATGAGCCTATCTATCGTAATCTTCTTCTTCTTGGTCTTTTGATTACCGAAAGCATCACGTACGGTGAAGGTAACTTCGAACTCATTTACAGAACAAAGGTTCGTAGGTTTTACGGTGGCGTAATTGTTGGTCACAGTAGCTGTACCACAACCTATGGTAGCTGTTGCTGTAGCCATCCATGCATTCACAGCCGCATCAATAGCTGTTGCTGAATCAGCACAGTTGATAGAAAGGTTGTTAGCTGGTGCGGTAATAGTTGGTTGGGTAGTGATATCTACTGTATAAGTAACTTTTACTCTGTCACTTTCGCAACCTTGAGACGTTACCAAAGCTACCCATTTTTCATAGGTTGTCTTAGCTGTTTTGTTTCTATCTACGGTAGAAACAGTAGTAGCGTTACCTGTAGCTGCATTATACCACTTAAGAGTGTGACCAGGTAGTACGGTTACCAAATTTGCCATATCATAGTTACCAGTGGCAGGACATTCGGTCTTGTTCTGTACAGTAGGTGTAGTAGGTTTAGCCACTACCTTTACAGTGATTTTCTTACGAGTACTTTCGCAACCATTGGCAGTAGCTACTGCAAAATATTCATTCGTACCTACTGGTATGGTAGTCGAAGCCACTACTTCACTACCTCCGGTAGCAGCACTATACCACTTGATACCGGTGAGTGTAGTAAGGTCACCCACAGTCTTACCTGCTTCCTGACAGAAGGTCTGGGTAGCGTTAATGGCTGGCTCAGCAGGCAGGTTCTTAGTGAAGGTAAACTCATTGATAAGTTCATATTCACAACCTGTAGTAAGGGTTACTCTATATCTTAGCCTGAAGGCAGTAGCACCCTTAGGGGCTGCACTATGAGCTATATTTAGGGTACGCTCTTGCTCATTGGCATTGTTGCTATATTGTTGTCCATTAAAAGTCTTCCAGGTATTGTCGGTATCTTTGAATTCCAAGAAGTAACCAAAGAGATTACCACCACTATTCTTAATGGTATAGCCAGAGGCTATTTTAGCTTTGGCAGTTATCGGAGTTGTTCCAGTACAGTCATTAATTGTTACATCATTGGGTCGTGCTGCCTGAATGGTAATAATATCCGAATCTGAAGGAACATTCAGTTTGGCAGGCTCGGAATAGACTTTATCTAAGGTTTTGCCACACTTGGTAAAGCTAAACTCTGCTCTATAGTAGAGTCCATTATCGGATTCCTGGATCGTATTGAGTATCAATCTAGCCTGGGTAGAGCCATCGGCTTTGATAGAACCATTAGGCGAAGTTGCTACTGCATCTACCCATGAGCCTGGTGTATTAGTACGTGACTGTTGCCACTTATAGCTCATATCCTCTGTACCACTTACCCCATCTATCTTGGCCTTAGCGGTAAAGTATTTGCCGGTAGCTCCTTTACAAGCGGTTAGCTCGGCTGGATTTTCAGTAACCTTTATCTTAGCAGGCTTTATAGAACCTGGACAGAGCTCTACTGTATAGCCGCCAGAGGTACTACCTGGGTCATTCAAAGTCAATTCTGTAAAAGGAACTGATGAAGACACCTTCACTCTGGCTTGGGTATATACATTGGCCTCATGGGTTACTTCGTTACCAGTGGCTATGAATTGAGTATTGGTAACACTACCACAGCCTGAGGCGGCAAAGACCTCTGTACCACTACAATTAAGGGTAAAGGTAACCCTATCGGCTCTTGCGGGAGCTGGTGCACCTCCGAAGCCAGAGAGCCATACTTCAGCTGAGGTAATTGGCTTATCAAAAGTATATTTGATGCTCACCTGACCTGCATTCATTGAAGGATAACCCTGCATAATGGTAGGCTGGCACATATCACCTGTGGTATAGGACTGGAAGTAACTCTGCGGTCCTGCAATAGTACGAGTTACCTGTATACCATTCATAGTAGCCGTTGCCGGAGAGGTTTGGGCAAACTGCACCGAAGGATGAGTAGTACAGCTATTACCTAATGCATCCACCTCTGCCTTGTAGGCAATATTGTCCAAGTCACAAAGCCCTGTTTTGGCTACCTTGGTAATGGTTAGGGTAGTTTTGGCAGTTTCTCCACTTCTATCTACAGTCTTCACCCCAGTGACAGGGTCAAGTACTAAGGTCTCAGGAGTGCCACCATTGATATTATAAGTAACGGTTGCCCCAGGGGTACCTTTTATTGTATAGGTAATATTGGTTGCTCCTGTTTCGTTAAGGGAGGTAGGCGAAGCCGTTAGGGAGGTGATAGAAGCCACTTCCTTTACCGTAAGAGTAGCCTCAGAAGAGTACGCTACCCCCGTCACGGAAGAGAAAAGAGAGTTCTTATAGGTATATTTCACTCTTATAGAAGCACCATTATATGTGTTGGATTTAAGAGCCACTCCTGTAAAGGTCTTTTCTGTTCCAGGAGCCACATCTTTAAACTCTTCTATCTTAGTCCAGGCACCAGCTCCTTTTTTTGCTTGTAGTTCATAGTCAAAAGTGGCAGTATTAGCGAAAGCCCCTGCACTTGCTTTTGCTTTATAGACAGGTGCCGTCTTAGATACACAGATCGTTTGGTTAGCTAAGTTATTGATCCCAGCATCCAAAACGATAAAATTATTAACATTGGCCTTTGTAATAGAAGATGCACAAATCTCCACTACATACCCTATTCCAGAGTTATTCCCTCCAGGAGTTTGATCATCCAAAACAATTTCTGTAAATGGTTTATTAGAAGAGACTTTGATCCCTACATCTGTTGTAATGAGCTTATCATCTGCACTTTTCACCTCCCCCGTACTACTATTAACAGTCGTTCCTGTAGGTATACAGTTATAGGTTTGGGAAAGACTCATTGTTCCTTCTCCATTAATAGAAAACCTGACCTGATCATAACGCCATGGTTGAGTTGCTTTTGTACTTTCCCCAAAAGCAAATAGGAAAATTTCTGCAGAAGTAACAGGTGCTTTGAACTTATAAGTCAATTTTTTGGCTCCTGTATCTCCCATATAAGGTAAGTTATTAGGATAAGTTACAGAACTTCCACAATAACTTTGAGAGTGTAAGTCAGCAAATTGATTTGCATCAAGGATACGCTCTACTTCTACCCCATTAAGGGTTTTAGTTGCCGAAATTGCCTTTGTAAAATTATTGTTTATATTACCTGGATTACAAGCACTTGAATTATGTGGCTTAATAGATTGTGTACATATTTCCACATAGAAACCTGCTCCTCCTATGACACCTCCACCTGGCTCATTATAGGTCAAGGTAAGTTGTGTAAAAGGAGCCGTAGAAGTAATCCCTATTTTAGCATTTGTTGTTTTCCTTTTAAGAGATTTTACTTCATTCCCATTTACAATTTGGATAGTACCACTATTACAATCTGCTCTGTTATGTAAGGAGAGGCTTCCTCTATTTACACTAAAGATCACATCATCTATCTGATCTTCAACTCTTGTTGTAGTACCACTATACCCAAAAGCAGCCAAAAACACCTCTACATCCACAACAGGCTCACTGAATGTATAGATAATATTAGTTACTTTGTCGGAGTCCATAAAGGGATACTTTTTTCCTATATATTTACTCCTGCGGTTAATACCACAATAGTTTTCTGTAGGAGTATTCGTATCCTCATTAGAATACTTAATCTTGTCAAAACTACGAGTTCCCGCCTGCAAAATACGTGTAACCTTTATACCATTTACATAAGCATATTCCTCCACATATTTATTAGGATCTCCACCTGTAGTTACCCTTGTATAGGTCACAGGTTCAGGCATAGAGGTACAGTTCTGTGCCCAAATACCTGAATACGAGAGTAGTAAGACCACAATCGTCAGTAAATTAATAATCCGTTTTTTGTTTATTTCTATCATCTTACAATTATTTGATGTGATATTTCGGGCGCAAAGGTAGAATAAAAATTTTTTTCTACCATATTTTTTTTTATTTTTTATGATTTATCAACCATCCAATCTCTTTTTTATTTGCCAAAAAAGACTTTTTTGTATTATTAAATAGGTAATTTAATTTGTTGATTTCCAATATTATAAAATATATTTATTACTATATCTTATAATACAAAAATACGTTATTTAGAAAAACTTTATATTGTATCTCTCCTCTTACTATTCATAAATCCTATAGTTGTATAGAATTCATCAATAGCTGTTAACAAACTATTTTATCGTACAAATTCTTACTTCTCAAATGACTTTTCCTTGACTTCACTTTTGGAATATAGTAACTTTGCCCCAGATTAGTGGTTATTTTTTTATGGAAGAAGCTATACAAATATTATGGACCTATGCTCGCCGTGAGCCGATCAACTGCAATGGTAAGATCGTAATCCCTACCATCAACCAAAGTATTGCCGCTATCCGATTGATCATGCGTTTGGAAAGATGGGAGGAAAAAATAAAAAATGAAAAACAAAAGAAAAAAAGTGAAAAACCAATCCAAAATCCAGAACTTGATAATACGTATGATAAAGAAAATGCAAACCTAATTGAAAATATAGAAACTACCGCTGAATATGATGAAAAAAACAAAGAAAATAGCACTATAGAGCCTATACAGATAGAAAATAACTCTGTAGCGCCTAATGAAATAATAACACTTGCTGAAAATAAGAACAAGCCTAAATATAAAATCAAAAAAAGAATAGCTCATAAAAGTTTTAGATTTAGAAAATGTATGAATAATATACCTAAATATACTTTCTATAATCATCATACAGCTAATTTATATAATGATATCTATTCAAATTATATAAATAGATACCTATCAAGTACCTTAATAGCTATTCCTCCTTAAGGAAAAGAGGTGATAAGTTTCAAAAAAGCATCATCGGCATTTGTGTAGATCTGCCTCAAAGAAAGCTATAAAGAGAGGGCAAAGAGGGGATTTTTTGATATTTCTAATTTTTTGATGATAAAATTCAAAATGTTAAATTTTTAACTTGCAGAAATAGCGTTTTTTTGAAGAAAAAAATATTTTCGAAGTGATTATACTTATTTGTAATTATCGGTAGAAAAATGCCTAAGAATATGATTACTTATCTCAATAGCTTTTCATATTCCTTGAAAAACGGATTTATGTAGGACTTTTTCTTTTTCTTCTCACAGTAATCCATTGATATTCAGTATGTTTTTTTCTACATCCCCCTAGCCCCCCTCAAGGGGGGAGTAGGATGTCGTTGAATTATCATGCTGGTTATCAGTATACTTAGGTTGAATTTTCACCACTCTGCTCGATACCACTCCGTAACTCCCCTCTTGAGGGAAGTCCGCGAGAGCGGAGTATGTGAAGGGGGGATGTGACAATAAGTGATTGATAATGAGTTACTTACAACTTTTCCCAAATGTCTATATTTCTAATCCTTTAACTATTGATTCGTATTAATGACTGCTTTTTGTAGGAAGAGGTATCATTTTTACAAAAAAAGTAGTACCTTTGCAAGACGTAAGAAATAGTAGCTTTCATCAATCCTCAAAAAGAAACTCAAATCCATAGAATTTTTTCAAATCTGTGTAGTGTCCCCAACAAAGCATTACAAATATCAGTTGCGCTTCATCATATATTCTATAGACAAGCCTATGCTCATCTGTAATTCTCCTTGACCAAATATGAATTTCTTGGGGATCTAAGGTTAGGTCTATTTTATCTACATCTTTTAATCGTTCAGGCTTCCCTGTCCCCTTTCTTGGAGATGTAGATAATTCAAGTAGTAGTTTATTGATTTTCTCTAATACCTTTGTTCTGCCTGAATTGCGATGTTCTATATACTGTTGCTCAAAGATATGGCTTAGCTTTAGTGTATATTCCATCATTTCAAAGTATTGAGATGTTCCAAAATGGCTTTTTCTCCTTTGAGTTCTTTACTACTATGGAGGCTTTCCATTGATTTTTTCATAAGTTCATAATATGCTTCTTGAGAAAGCTGGTAGTTTTCTTCTGTTTTATCCTCTCTAAGAGTTATATCAAGTGCTTTTAAAAAACTATCAAGTAGCGCTACTTGTTTCTTATTCTTTAGACTAAAAGAATATCTTACTCCTGGTTGTATGGTGGTTATCATAATTTGAATATTAAAGTCTTGCAAAGGTACAACAAATATCTCTAAAAAACAAGATTTTTTCGTACCTTTGCAAGACGTAAGAAATAAAGATGAACAAAAAAATTACCCTTATTGATTGGGGTCTGAAAGACTATAAAGAGGCTTGGGAAGCTCAGGAAGCGCTCTTCCAAGCTACTATCGACCAAAAAACGGCCAATCGCAATGCTGAAAACCCCTCCCCTACTCCTAACTACTTGATTTTCGTAGAACATCCCCATGTACTAACCCTCGGAAAGAGCGGCCACATGGAGCACCTGCTTATGGGAGAGGACTTCCTCAAGGCTAAGCATATCTCCTTCTATAAGGTCAATCGTGGGGGCGATATCACCTACCACGGACTGGGACAGGTGGTAGGCTACCCTATCTTGGACTTGGACAACTTCTTCCCTGATATCCACAAATACCTACGCTGCTTGGAGGAGGTCATTATCCTCACCTTGGCCGACTATGGCCTTCGGGGTGAGCGCAGTCCTGGAGAGACAGGGGTTTGGTTGGACGTAGGTACTCCCAAGGCACGTAAGATCTGTGCTATGGGGGTAAGGGCTTCCCGATGGGTAACCATGCATGGCTTTGCTCTGAATGTCAATACGGATCTTAGTTACTTTGGCTATATCGTCCCTTGCGGTATTGCCGACAAAGCAGTAACCTCCCTACAAGCGGAGCTGGGTAGAGAGGTTTCTTTAGAAGAAGTAAAGCAGCATATTACCACTCATTTCTTGGAGGTATTCGCTGCTTCTCTGTGATTTTTATGCTTTTATAGCTTCTTATAGCGCTCTAAGTGCTTGAGCTGCTCCTTATCGAACCCATAAGGGTCATTGCGAATGATAAGTCGCCCAGCTTCATCAACCCAGGCGGTGAGGTAGGAGACATCTACCGTGAAGTGTTGCTTGGGGTGTACCCTATACTGGTTGCGCCCCTTGTGCATGGCATCGCTTACTTTCAGATAGTCCCACGCCGCTGTGTGTTTGAGCAGTTGGTAGGCCAAGCTATCGGGGTACTGAACTCGTATACATCCATGGCTATAAGTGCGTTGGGTATTGTCAAAGAGTTTTTTCCCTGGTGTATCGTGTAGGTAGATACTCATATCATTATAGAGGATAAACTTGACTAGGCCCAAGGAGTTATTCGCCGAAGGATTTTCTACAAAGAAGAAATTGCGCTTGAGGGTGCTGGCATCTTTCCAATTAACCTCTGCCGGATTGATCTCCTTATTGTTTTCATAGAGCTTATACCCTCGCTTGGCATACTTGAGCGAATCACCACTGTCTACAATACGAGGGATCATCTCCTTGCGCATGATGCTGGCCGGCACCGACCAAGTAGGGCGAAACTCTACAAACTTCAGGCTATCGGAGAAAATAGGAGTGGGCGTATCGGGCTTGCCTACTACCACCCGAGTGGCAAACTTGAGGCTGTCCTTATGGAACAAGCGCAGGCGATATTCGGGAATGTTGATCAGTATATAGTCCTCTCCCAAATCCTTTTGCTGCCAGCGTAGGCGCTCCATATTCAGTAGGAGCAAATCGCGCTGCTGATCCCCCGACATCTGTAAGTAATTGAGGGTGTGTGCCCCTGGCACTCCATCGGCCGCAAGTCCTATATGTTGTTGGAATTGCTTGATGGCATCCACCAATAGAGAATCTACCTCCTCTGGGGCTGCTTGTGCGGGAGAATGATACCCTTTGCGCTTTAGCTGATTGCGTAGAGCAACGATGATACTATCCTTATAGCCTATGGCAAATTTCTTAGGATCTAGATTAAGTGTTTCATAGCGAGCTGTATCCTTTTCCAATTCCTTGTATTTCTGTGCCATTGCCTTATAGGTAGGCTCCTGGGGCTGTAGTGCAGCAAGGACTTCGGAAAGGTTATCGCCATCCTTAAGGCTTTGTAGCAGTGCTATAGGGTCATGGGTGGATTTCTTGCGTTTCCATACCCGGACATCATCCCCTACCTTGGGAATACGTCCTTGGGTAAGGTGGCGATTGAGCAACAGAAAGGAGGCGGTGATCTCACGATCGGTCGTCTCCAACTGCTTTAAGGAAAGGGAATCCTTATGTTGGTAGAGGCTTGTGACCAAGGAATCCAATTCATGTTGCCTATAGTTCTGAGGGAAAAGCCCATAATCACTCAGCTCCGTAAGTGCATTCAGGTAAGAAGCAAATAGGGGCGAAGGCTTATTTTGGTACAGCCAACGCGCTTGGTAGTGATTGTTTTTATAAAAATGAGCGACTTCCTTCTCTATCGCTGCCTTATAGTAGTCATCCTTAATGGTAACTTTTTGGAGGGTCGCCACTGCCGTATCTTGCAGTGTAAGAGGCTCATACACCTCTTCGGGCTCATCAGAGAACCACTGCGAAGACTTATCCTTACTTTGCTTGCAAGCGCTCAGAAGAATAATAAAAGAAAAGACAAGTATATGTTTTAACATAAAATTGTTTTGAGCGGCAAAGATAAGTATTTTTTTTAAAACTATAGCCATTCTTTGGCATATTTTTTGTACTATTAAAGTACTTATTTAAAGCTATATGAAACAATTATGCTCCCTTATACTACTCTTTTTTACAATCAGTAGTGCTTTTTCCCAAAAAATCATACTACCTCAGGTAAAAGTAAGTCAAACGGATAATGCCCAACCCATGC
This sequence comes from Capnocytophaga sp. oral taxon 863 str. F0517, assembly GCF_000466425.1. GTDB lineage: Bacteria > Bacteroidota > Bacteroidia > Flavobacteriales > Flavobacteriaceae > Capnocytophaga. Next base: position 98,503 of record NZ_KE992174.1, on the reverse strand, counting down.
AGCTGCAAGATCTTTCAGTGGATATCTTGGTGATGGGACAAACGGCTGTAACTACTATGGAAATGACTTTCTACAATCCCAATGATAGGGTGATGGAAGGCGAGTTTGAGTTTCCCCTATCCAATGGCCAAGAGGTCTCCCGCTTCGCCTTGGACATTAACGGCAAGCTCCGCGAGGGGGTAGTCGTGGATAAGGCTTTAGGACGCAAGGCCTTTGAGGACATCGTACGCCGTGGAATAGACCCTGGTTTGCTCGAAAAAACCGAAGGCAACAACTTCCGTGCTCGTGTATATCCCATGCCTCGCAGGGGAACACGCAAAATTCTCATCGCCTTCGAGCAGGAACTCTCCCAAAAGAATGGTCAGGATTTTTACTTCCTACCCATAGCCAATGCCGTCAAGCTCAAGAAGTTCAAGATTCATACCGAAGTGGTTTCTCGCTTTGTCAAAGCCGATATTCAGAACACTCTACAGCTGGACTTTACCCAAAGCCGCAACAGCTATATCAGTGAAGTAGAGCAGGCCAACTATACTTTGGACAAAAATATCGCCCTTCTCTTCCCTAAAATAGACAAACCACAGCTCATTACCGCTACCAACGGGAATGAAAGCTACCTTTATGGAAATGTAGCCTTGGAAAAACAGTCTTTAAGGGAAAAAGAAGCACCCAAAAGTATAGGTATCCTTTGGGATAGCTCTCTTTCTAACGAGAAAAGAGACTTTGCCAAGGAATATGCGCTCTTAGATGCTTATTTTAAGGAGATCAAGAATACAAAAGTAACCCTCACCACCTTCCATATCCGTGCTGCCAAGCCCGTAACCTTTGAGGTGAAGGACGGTAATTGGCAGGAGCTACGAGAATATTTGGAAAAACAAGTCTATGACGGAGCAACCGATGGCAATGCTATGGTATTCCCTAAGGGTGCCGACCAGTACTTACTCTTTTCCGATGGGATTTTCAATTTCGGTGCTAAAGAATTTGATCTGCCATCACTTGTCAAGTCCTTACAAGCTCCTGTGAGTGTGATTAGCTCGCTACAAGTAGCCAACTGGGACAAACTCCAATACTTGGCTGGAGCTACTGGAGGAGCACTGATCAACCTTACTACCCAAGCACTCCCTGAAGCACTCAAGGCACTGCGTTACCAGTCTTTCCAGCTCTTAGACTATAAAGTAAAAAGTGGAAATGTAACCAATATATATCCTCAGAAAGGGGCTTTGGTAGAGGAAAACTTTACTTTTGCGGGGCAACTAAGCTCCGAAGAGGCGACTGTAGTGATCTCCTTGGGCTACCCTGGCAAGGTCATCGTGGAAAAAGAGCTTACTTTTAGCAAAGATAATACCGCAGGTGCGGGAGAGTTTGCCCTTTTGCGTCGTATATGGGCTGAAAAGAAGATTGCACAGCTACAAAGAGAAGGCGCTTTAGCTAAGGATATTGATGCCGTAGGTCGCCAATATGGCATCGTCACCGAGGGTAATTCTCTGATCGTTTTGGAGACCGTAGCAGACTATGTGCGTTACCAGATTACCCCTCCCAAGGAGCTCCAAAGGGAATACGAACGTCTTGTCAATAAGGAAAAACAAGACAAGGAAAAAGAAAAGAAAGAACACCTTGACTACGTGATAAAACTCTCCGAAGCACAAAGCAAATGGTGGAATACCTCCTTCCCTATCGCAGGCACCAAACCTGTCAAGAATACAGCAGAACGCTCTTCCGACGAGAGTGCCGCTGGTATAAATATGCGTGCCAGCGCCAGTGTCGGCAGCTCCCTCGCTATACGTGGCATTGGCTCTATTTCAGAGAGTAGTCAGGCCGAGTTGGCTGAAGTAGTGGTAAGTGGCTATAGTCGCTCTTCCAGAAAAGAAAGACGACAGAACAAAAAAGCTGCTAAAGAAACTGCGCAAGTTCTTAATGATGAAGAGGAAAGCGAGGTGGAAGATCGTAGTGGTGAGCTGGCCAATACCTCCAAAATAGCCCTCAATGAATATAATCCTGATACGCCCTACCTAAAGGTGATGGAATATGCCGACCCAGCCAAAGCGGTAGAGACTTATTACAAACTCAAAAAGGAATACGGACAAACGCCTTCTTTCTATGTAGATGTGGCTGATTATTTCTTTAAAAAAGGAGATACCGAGCAGGCCATATTGGTGGTGTCCAACTTGGCCGAACTGAGCTTAGAGGATGCTCAACTACTCCGCGTATTGGCTTACAAACTCAGCGCTTACAAAGCCTACCCAGAGGCAGTGTCCATTAGCCGCAAGGTGGTAGCCATCCGTGAGGAGGAACCCCAATCTTATCGTGATTTGGGATTGGCTTTAGCCCAAGCAGGAGAATACCAGCAAGCGATAGAGACCCTTTACAAAGTAGTGGAACGCCCTTGGGATCAGCGCTTCAGAGATGTACAGCTAATCGTTATGAACGAGATTAACAACATCATAAATACCCAAAAAGGTCTCCGCACTTCCTTTATTGACAAGCGCTTGCTTAAGAAGGAACCCGTGGATATCCGTGTAGTACTCACTTGGGATACCGACAACTCCGATATGGACTTATGGGTTACCGACCCCGAAGAAGAAAGATGTTTCTATCTCTACAGACAGACCTACTTAGGTGGTATCATAAGCCAAGATGTTAGAGGTGGCTATGGTCCTGAGGAGTTTATGCTCAAGAAAGCCCCTAAGGGTAATTACAAAATAGAAGTGAATTACTACGGCAATCACTCCCAAAAGCAGCTACTGCCCGTAAGCCTCCGTATCACTTTCTTTACCCACTACGGCACCCCTCAAGAGAAAAAACAAGAAACCACTGTACGCCTCTCTAACGAAAGAGAGGTCATAGATGTGGGAAGTTTTGAATTTTAGTAATTTGCCCTTAAGGTAATTGTAATTCGTCCTTAAAATAATGACTATTCGTCCAAAATAAACAATAGATTTATGAAATCATTAATAACCCTCATAGCCCTCCTTGCCTCAGTAGGAGGTGCTATGGCTCAAAAAACTGTCCTGCCCGAAGTGAAGGTCAGGGGTCAGTACAATGCCAACCCCATGCAATTACAAGAACTCTCTATGGATATATTGGTCATGGGACAAACGGCCGTAACTACTATGGAAATGACCTTCTACAACCCCAATGATAGGGTGATGGAAGGCGAGTTTGAGTTTCCCCTATCCAATGGCCAAGAGGTCTCCCGCTTTGCCTTAGATATCAACGGTAAGCTCCGCGAGGGCGTGGTCGTGGATAAGGCTTTAGGACGCCAAGCCTTTGAGGATATTGCACGGCGCAATGTAGATCCTGGGCTTTTGGAAAAAACCGAAGGTAACAACTTCCGCGCCCGTGTATATCCTATGCCTGCCCAAGGGGTACGTAGAATCCTCATCGCCTTCGAGCAAGAACTCTCCCAAAAGGACGGACGGGATTTCTATTTCCTACCCATCGCCTCTGGAGTGAAGCTCAAGCACTTTAAGCTACGTGCTGAAGTGGTTTCACGTTTAGTCAAAGCGGATATAGAAAATACGCTACAGCTCAATTTCGGACAAAGTCGCAACAGCTATATCAGTGAGGTAAAGAAAGAAAACTATACCTTGGACAAAAATATAGGGCTGACCTTCCCTAAAATAGACAAACCACAATTGCTAACGGCTACCAAAGGGACAGATAGCTACCTCTATGGGAATATAGCCTTGGAAAAGCAAACGCTAAAGAAAAAAGAGAAACCCAAGCGCATAGGTATCCTATGGGATGGCTCTTCTTCCAGCCAGAAAAGAGACTTTGCCAAGGAATTTGCCCTTTTGGATGCTTATTTTAAGGAAATAAAGGAGGTAAAGGTAGCCCTTACTACCTTTCATATCCGTTCCTCTGCTGCAATCCCCTTCAAAGTGGAAAACGGCAATTGGCAGGAACTGCGACAGTACTTAGAAAAACTAATCTATGACGGAGCAACAGACCCTCAAGCGATGCTGTTCCCTCAAGAAAGTGATGAGTACTTCCTTTTCTCCGATGGTATCTTTAACTTTAGGGATAAGAATTTTGACTTTACGCAGCTCATTGGGCAGCTAGATGCTCCTGTCAATGTTGTTTGCTCCCAACTGGTAGCCAATTTGGACAAGTTACAATACTTGGCGGGAGCCACTGGGGGTAGTTTTATCAATCTCAATACCCAAGAGGTCTCTGAAGCGGTGAAAGCATTACAATATCAAGCCTTCCAAGTATTGGATTATAAGGTAAAGAAGGGAAAAATAGTAAATATTTACCCTCAAAAAGGTACTTTAGTAGGGGAAAACTTTACTTTTTCAGCTTATCTAAATAGTGAAGAAGCTACTTTGGTCGTATCTTTAGGCTATCCAAACAAGGTCATTGTAGAAAAAGAGCTTACCTTTAGTAAAAATACAGCTGCAAGCGATGAGGAATTTGCGCTCTTGCGCCGCGTATGGGCAGAAAAGAAGATAGCACAGCTCAGACGAGAAGGCGCTGAAAACAAAGCTATTGATGCCATAGGTCGCCGTTATGGTATCGTAACCGAGGGCAATTCCCTAATCGTACTGGAAACAGTGGAGGATTACCTCCGTTACCAGATTACCCCACCCAAGGAACTTGAACAGGAATATAACAAACGCTCTGCCGAGATAGAAACAGAAAAGATAACCGAAAAAGAAGCCTTAGAGGAGGTCCTTGCCCTTTCCAAAGAACAAACTTCGTGGTGGCAAACTTCCTATCCTATCAAGGCACAAGTAGAAATTCTTAGAGATATTTCCCATGATGATGCTAAGATGGCTCCTTTAAAAATAATGGCGGAGTACAACAATTCGGCAGAAGTTCTTAAAGATATTTCCTATGATGATGCTAAGATGGTTGATATGGGTACTGCTGGATATGATATAATTGCAGACAATAGTACTCAACAAATGGAACTGGCTGGATCTGTCGCTAAAACTTTGGGATACGAACCACCCCAAGCCACTATGGTTCTGAACGCTTACGATCCTGATACCCCTTACCTTAAGGTGATGGAATATGCCGATCCTGATAAAGTGATAGAGACTTATCACAAACTCAAAAAGGAATATGGACAAACACCTTCCTTCTATGTGGATGTGGCGGATTACTTCTTCAAAAAAGGAGACATCGCACAGGCTATATTGGTGGTGTCCAACTTAGCCGAACTGAATTTGGAAGATGCCCAACTGCTCCGTGTCTTGGGTTACAAACTTAGTTTTTACAAGGCTTACAAGGATGCCATTGCGGTATTCCGTAAGGTGGTGGCTATCCGCGAGGAAGAACCCCAGTCCTATCGTGATTTGGGATTGGCCTTAGCCGAAGATAAGCAGTACCAGGAAGCTGTGGAAACACTCTACAAAGTAGTGAAAAACTATTGGGGCGATCGCTTCGGTGATGTACAATTGGTGACCATGAACGACATTAATAGCCTCATCACACGTCATAAAGAAATCAAAACAAACTTTATGGATAAGCGTTTGCTTAAAAAAGAACCGGTGGATATACGAGTAGTACTCTCTTGGGATACCGACAACTGTGATATGGACTTATGGGTAACCGACCCCACCGATGAGAAGTGCTATTTCTCAAATACCCTTACCTACCTCGGTGGGAAAATCTCCGATGATGTAACTCAAGGCTATGGCCCAGAGGAATTTATGATCAAAAAAGCCCCCAAGGGTACCTATAAAATAGCGGTAGATTACTATGGTACACATTCCCAAAAGCAACTTATGCCGGTGAATCTACGTATTACCTTCTATACCCATTTCGGTACCGATAAGGAAGAAAAACAAGAAACCACCGTAAGGCTTTCCAATGAAAAGGAGACTATCGAAGTAGGCAGTTTTGAATTTAAGTAAAAAGAAAAAAGAGTGAAAAGCGTTTTTCACTTTTCACTCTTCACTTTTCTCTTATTTATTCTTCACCCTTCACTTCCTCGCTCTTTACTTCTTCAGGAGCTTCATTGGCTTTCGTCAAATAAGTAGGTAAGTTGAGCCCCGCCATGTTAAAGAGGTCATTGAGCGGTGGCACGGTCTTCATCATACCAGAGACAAAGTTGGCTGTAGAAGTATTACCATTTTCGCCCTGACCTGAATCCCATACGGTAATCTTATCAATCTTGATATTCTTAACCGCTTCCACTTGGGTTTTCACCAGTTCAGGCAGTTTTTCTATGAGGAGCAATTGGAATGCCTTGGTAGGATCGCCTCCTGCGGCGCTGACCACATCCTTGTATCCTTGTGCTTGCTTGGTAAGGATTTCAAAAAGACCTTTGGCTTCGGCTTCCATTTTCGCATAGATAGCATCTGCCTCCCCTTTGGCGTTCTCACGCAAGCGGTCGGCTTCCGCTTGGGCTTCTATGATCACACGTTGTTTGGCTATCTCGGCAGGGACAATGATGTTGGCCTGTTGGGTAGCACGCTCTCTTTGGGCACGAGCCGATTCGGCTTTTTCTTCTGCTGAGTAAGCTTCTTCCAAGGCTTTGGCCTGTTGTACCTTCTCGGCAGAAATCGCAATACGTAGGGATTCGGCTTCTTTTTCTCGGCGAAGTGCATCAGAGTTGGCTATCTCTATTTTGGCCTCATTCTCTCCCTTGATGGCAGAGGCATTGGCCTCGGAAATCTTGATACGGCTATCACGGTCGGCCTCGGCTTTCCCGATGGACTCGTCCTTCTTAGCCTCGGCAATACCTACTGTCTCGTCTTTTTTCGCTTGGGCGATACTGATTTCTTTGTTCTTTTGAGTAATGGCAATTTTTACGTCTCTATCTCGTTGTGTTTCAGCAATTTGAGTATCACGTTCTCTATCGGCAAGCGCCTTACCGGTCTCCCCTATCTTTTCCTGTTCGGCTACACTGATTTTAGCTTCGTTGATAGCCTTCGCAGCGGCTTCCTTACCGAGGGCTTCTATATAGCCTGATTCATCCTTGATATCGGTTACATTGACGTTGATGAGCTTCAGACCGATTTTCTTAAGCTCGCTATCCACATTCTTGGAGATATTGTCAAGGAATTTATCTCGGTCGGAGTTAATCTCCTCAATAGTCATGGTAGCAATTACCAAACGGAGCTGCCCGAAGAGGATATCCTTGGCCAACTCTTGGATCTGCTCAGGAGAAAGCCCCAAGAGGCGTTCGGCAGCCGCATTCATATTCTCTGGTTCAGTGGAGATAGCTATAGTAAAGCGACAAGGCACATCCACACGGATATTCTGCCTACTCAAGGCATTGTAGAGGTTGGCCTCAATGGAGAGCGGACGCAAATCCAAATAGGCAAAGTCCTGAATCACAGGCCACACAAAGGCTCCCCCTCCATGGATACAACGTGCCGATGAACCACCGGTTCGCCCGTAAATAACTAATATCTTGTCCGAAGGACAACGCTTGTAACGCGCCGTAAGCGACACTATGGTCACAAACAATACGACTGCAAATACTGCAATCAAACTAATGGGTGATGAAAAATCCATTCTATTTTAATGATTAATGATTACTCAATGGTTAATAACGCTAATTGCCATTAGCCCCCTAACACCTAAAACCTAAAACCTAACCCCTAAGACCTAACCCCTAACAACATAGAGCAATTGGTCTTGTACTTTGACCACCCTTACAGTGGCATTGGTGGGGATTCGATCGCCTTCGGTCACAGCCTCCAATTCATGAAAGGAACCACGTATACTGAGCGTTACTTTGCCCCTACCTGATAGATGTTCCGGAATAGGGATATATACCTGAGCGGTCTTGCCGAGGGTCTCCTCTATCTTGAAGGAATTGTCCTCGGCCAGCTTCATGAGCGCTTGCATGGTCAAAAAAAAGATATATACGAACAAGCCTCCAATAAGCACCGCAAAGATAATCAGTGCTATTTTGTTAGATATCAATTCATAAAAAGAAATACCTGTCCAGCTGAAGCCTAATAGGAAATTCACCAAGTTGCGCAAGGAAAAGAGCTGAAAAGGCGCATCATGCCCCGAGAAGTCTCCATCAAAATCAGCCGCTAAGCCATCCGAGGCATTCGCCCCCACAAAGGTCATCACCGTCTGGATGACAAAGATGATTGATACCGGAACGGCTATAAACCAAAATCCCTGTAGGTAGGGCTCCATCGAACTGAAAAATTCCATAATGATCCTAATTAATTCGGCAACAAATGTATGAAAAAAATTTATTTTAATAAATCTATTTAGCTTTTTTTTAATTCTATTATAGAAAAAATATTTTCTCGATTTAGTAGGTTTTACTTATTTTTTTCTTACCTTTGCTCTTTTAATAGGCTTCCTATGGACGAACATTGCTTCCAATTCAAATATAAGACCCTATTGCTAAGCGAACTCAATGAGCAGGATAAAGCACTTATAATCAGTGCCATGAAGAGCAGAGAGCAGGCCTATGCTCCTTATTCGTCCTTTTGGGTGGGGGCAGCACTACTCTTGAGCAATGGATTGATTATCAATGGAAACAATCAGGAGAATGCTGCCTATCCCTCTGGCTTATGTGCCGAACGCACTGCGCTTTTCTATGCCAAAGCCAATTATCCTCAGGAGAAAATCCTCAAGATTGCCATTTGTGGAGATAATGCCAATAAGCCCCAAGGAGAGATCACCACTCCTTGTGGAAACTGTAGGCAAGCACTCTTGGAATACGAATGTACCCAAGGCAGCCCTATTGTAGTACTTTGCGCCAGCACCCAAGGAAATATCTTGGAAATAGGCTCCATAAAGGATTTATTACCTTTCTGTTTTGAGCTTTTGTATTAAGAAGATTGATAAAAACAAACTATAAAAATAAACGCTCATAGATTTCCTTAGAAAGAGGTGTTATCTTTTCTAAGTATCTCATTCTAATTTCCAAGGAAAAATAAGGCCTTCAGTCTTATAAAAATCTGTGGGATTTTTTCTTATTTATCGAACAATATTGATTCAAAAATAATTATATGATTGACTATATTCCCTTCAAAGAAACAGGGTATTTCTCTGAATTTATCACTGATTACCTTGCCCAAAAGCCCGAATTGCGTTGCCTATACCATCGCTTCCCCGTAGCTACCAATTTTCCTGCCCAAGTCAAAGAAAAACAAGCCTCCTATTCTGCTGAGAATAGGAATACTCTTTTTGAGGCTATTACCCAACAATATAAAAGACTGGCCGTTTCGAGAAAAACTTATCACAATATAGAACTGCTACAACAGGATAACACCTTTACCATTACTACCGGACACCAGCTGAGCCTCTTCACTGGCCCCTTGTATTTCATTTACAAAATCGTAACTACGATCCTAACCTGCGACCAGCTTCAGAAACTATATCCTGAATACAACTTTGTCCCCATCTATTGGATGGCTACCGAAGACCATGATTTCGAAGAGATTAACCATTTTAGCTTTCAAGGACAAAAAATCTCTTGGCATTCTGATCAAAAAGGTATGGTAGGCCAGTTCGCTACCGAAGAGCTCAATAGAATAGCCAACCTACTCAAAACACTCTTAGGTAAAAGCCACCAAGGACAGCACTTGGCCTCCCTTTTCGAAAGAGCCTATACCCAACATACTACCTTGGCCAGCGCTACCCGCTATCTCGTCAATGAACTCTTCACCCCCTATGGTTTGGTGATTATCGATGCCAATGACAAACACCTCAAGGAACTCTTTATCCCTCATTTCAGGAGAGAACTCTTAGAGAGTGCCGCTCATAAAGAAGTGGAAAAGACCCTTGCCTATATCAAGAGTATCAATAAGAACTACCCCGAACAGGTACACCCTCGCGAGATTAATATTTTCTACGTAAAAGATGGTATCCGAGAGCGTATCGTAAAGGACGAACAAGGATATGCCGTACTGAATACTCCTATCCGATTCACCGAGGAGGAAATCCTGCGGCACTTGGAGTGCTTCCCCGAATACTTCTCTCCCAATGTGATTTTGCGCCCTATGTATCAGGAAGTTATATTGCCTAACTTAGCCTATATCGGAGGTGGAGGCGAAATCGCTTACTGGCTGGAACTCAAGGAAATGTTTGCCCTACACAAGGTGCCTTTCCCTATCCTTATGTTGCGCAATTCGGTACTGCTTATCAGTGAGGCACAAGAGAAAAAGCTCCATAAGCTGGGACTTACCCATCAAGATATTTTCTTAAAAAACAGCCTTTTAGAAAATAAAATCACCCAAAGGCTCTCCGAATACCCTATCGACTTTTCCGCTCAAAAAGCATCCCTACAGGAGCATTTTACCCAACTGCACCAAATAGCTGCCCATACCGATAAGTCCTTCCTCGGAGCCGTAAAAGCCCAAGAAGCTAAGCAACTCAAGGGATTAGAACACTTAGAGAAACGACTGCTCAAGGCACAAAAAAAGAAATATAGAGAAACCCTCGATAGAGTGCTTGCGCTACGTGTGAGCCTCTTCCCCAAGGAATCTCTTCAGGAGCGCGTGGATAACTTCAGCGCGTATATGATCGAAAGCCAAGGACAACTCATCGATATCTTAATCAAGGAATTAAGCCCCTTTGATTTCCGCTTTGTTATCCTATCTTATGAAAGCAAAGCAAATGAGGAAGACTGTATAGAATACTTTATATAGAACAAAAAACGCTAAAATACTAAAAATATGAAAGTAACTTATTTAGGACACGCCTGTGTCAATATTGAAATAGAGGGCGCTCACTTCTTGGTGGATCCCTTTATCAGTGCCAACCCACTTGCCCAACATATCAATATCAATGATATTGAGGCTACTTACATCCTCCTTACCCACGCCCATGGCGACCATATCCTCGATGCAGAGGCTATTGCCAAGCGTACCGGTGCCAGCCTGATTACTAATCCAGAAATACTTGCTCACTACCGTGCCTTGGGGCTCGATGGACATGATATGAACATAGGGGGCTCTCATCGTTTCCTTGATGGAAAGGTGAAAATCAAGATGATTAAGGCGGTACACTCTTCTTCCTTCCCCGATGGTAGTTATGGCGGTAACCCTGCTGGCTTTCTCATCAACTATAATGATCAAACTATCTATATCTCAGGAGATACAGCCCTTACAATGGATATGAAGATTATTCCCCATCAGTACAAAATAGACTTAGGCATCTTCCCTATAGGTAATAATTATACTATGGGGGTAAGAGATGCCCTCACTGCTGCCAAATTTGTAGAAACTAACAATGTTTTAGGAGTACACTACGATACTTTTGAGGTTATAAAGATTGACAAAGAAGCCTCTAAAAGAAAATTCAGTGACGCTCACAAGAGATTGCATCTCTTGGAAATAGGAAAATCTTTAGAAGTAAACGAACTTATATAATAAAAAGAAAAAAATATAGGAGAGAATTTAGATTCTCTCCTATATAACTACAAAAAAGCAAATTTCTATTATAAAATCACTTATAAAACCCCCATTTATCTATATAACTCCACACCAAAGGGGGTAACATAGGTCTCACATCTTTCCCTTTGGAAATATCTTCTCGTATCGCAGTGGCGGATAGCTCTATAATAGGTGTTTTTACATATACTATATGCGGATGAGCTTGTAGCGCTTCGGGAACATTCCCTTCACTAAGTCGTGGATATACATAAATAGAATAACGATCCAGTATCACCTCATAATTCTTCCACTTAGGAAATGATTTTAGGTTATCTTCTCCCATGATTAGGGAAAAACTGTATTGGGGATACTTCTCTTCCAAGTGAATGAGCGTATCAATTGTATAATTAGGCTGCGAGAGATGAAATTCTATATCACAAGGCTTCAGTCGGTCATACTCCCCAAGGGAAAGTGAGACCATTTCCAAGCGAGCCGCATTATCCAACAAAGATTTTTTGTCCTTGAAGGGATTTTGAGGAGTTACGACAAACCAAACCTCGTCCAGCTCACTATGTTCAACTAAGTAATTAGCCAAAATCAGATGACCTATATGAATCGGATTAAAAGAACCGAAATAAAGTCCTATCTTTTTAGAATACATAAACAGCCTTATAGATTAATGATTAAGAAAAGTACGAATTAGTTGGGATACTTCTTCTACACAGGTTTGCAAATTGTCATTGACCACTACCTTATCGAAATAAATAGCTTGTTCTATTTCGTAAGCAGCCTTATCAATACGCATAGCAATCTTTTCAGGGGTATCAGTTTGCCTACGTTCTAAGCGTTTTTTAAGCTCTTCCAAGGAAGGGGGTTGTAGAAAGATGGAAAGCGCCTCTTCCCCAAAATATTTTTTAAGATTAATCCCTCCAAAGACATCCAAATCAAAGATGATATGCTTGCCCATTGCCGAAAGTCGTTCTATCTCGCTGGAATAAGTACCATAATAATTCCCAGCATATACCTCTTGCCACTCAATAAAGGCCTGTTGCTTGATTTTTTCTTTGAACTGCTCGGCGGAGATAAAATAGTACTCTACCCCATCTCGCTCTGTACCTCTGGGAGCACGAGAGGTAGTAGAGATCGAAAAAGCCAAATTCAGATCTGTCTGTTTAAGCAATTCTCTGATTACACTGGACTTGCCCGTACCCGAAGGAGCCGAAAAAACAATTATTTTCATTTGAGTTTTGGGTTTTAAGTTTTGAGTTTTGAGTTTTAACTTAGAACTCAAAACTCAAAATTAAAATAAAAGGGTTTCCCTAATTGCTTAAGAAAACACCTTTTATCCTTTATAATAATTAAAATATGGAGAAAACTTTACACAAGAGAAACTCTCTTGAATCCTGTTATTTCTACATTGTATCCCTTCACATAGTCAGCTACTTTCTTACTTTCATCTTTGATGTAGTATTGGTCAAGTAGGGCTTTTTCAAGGTCAAGGGTAGTATTGTCATCGATGAATCGTTGTACTTTTCCAGGAAGGATACGATCCCAAATCTTTTCAGGCTTACCTTCAGCTTGGAGTTCTGCTTTGGCATCTTCTTCAGCTTGTTTGAGCACTTCTGGAGTAAGCTGTAGGGCAGAGATATACTTAGGTACGTGTTTTTCTGTTTTTCCAAGGCGACGAAGCTCTTCGTTTTCCTTCACGATAGCTGCGATACGTGCTTCTGTTTCGCTAGCTACATATGCAGGATCAAAATCCTTGCTTGAGAGTACGATAGCCCCCATAGAAGCCACCTGCATACATACGTTGCGAGCTACCTCATGGGCATTATCAATAGCAGCAGAAAGAGCAACCAAAGCAGCGATCTTGTTACCGGCATGGATATAGAAATCCACATAGTTTCCTTCCAATACTTCAAACTGACCGATTTCGATTTTTTCACCAATAACCCCTGTCTGTTCAGTAAGCTTATCAGCTACGGTAATACCTTGGAAAGGAGCAGCAAGGAAAGCCTCTTTGTCATTATAGTTAAGAGCCAATTCAGCCAATTCATTAGCCAAGGCTACGAAAGATTCATTTTTAGCAACGAAGTCTGTTTCGCAGTTAAGAGAGATCACAGCCCCTTTGGTGTGAGCAGCATTTACCTTAGCGATAGCGGCTCCTTCAGAAGATTCTCTGTCAGCACGTTTTTCAGCCACTTTTTGTCCTTTTTTACGGAGGACTTCGATGGCTTTATCGAAATCGCCATCCGCTTCTACTAGAGCGTTCTTGCAGTCCATCATACCAGCTCCGGTAGCTTGTCTAAGTTTGTTTACCTCTGCGGCAGTAATTTTTGACATATTCTTGTATATTTTTTTAAAAAAGTGATTATTTATAGTTCTAAATAATCACTTTATGAATTAATAATTTTAGTTTTCAGTATTTTTTTCCTCTGCTTTTTCTACTTTTTTGTCTTCGAGTCCTTCTTTGATAGCTTCCACTACATAAGAAAGGATTTTGTCGATAGAGCGAGAAGCATCATCGTTGGCAGGAATTACGTAATCCACCTCACGAGGATCGGAGTTGGTATCCACGATAGCGAAAATAGGAATGTTTAATTTTTGAGCTTCTTTCACCGCGATGTGTTCTCTAAGGGTATCGACTACAAAAAGCGCTGCAGGAAGGCGAGTCATATCCGCGATAGAGCCTAAGTTCTTTTCGAGTTTTTCTCTAAGACGGGTAATGTGTAGTTTTTCTTTTTTAGAAAGGGTATCGTAAGTACCATCTTTTTTCATTTTGTCGATAGACGACATTTTCTTTACCGCCTTACGGATGGTCACAAAGTTGGTTAGCATACCACCAGGCCATCTTTCAGTAATGTAAGGCATAGTCACTGAAGTAGCTTTTTCAGCTACGATATCCTTAGCTTGTTTTTTAGTAGCCACGAAGAGGATTTTACGTCCAGAAGCAGCAATTTTCTTAAGTGCTTCGTTGGCTTCCTCGATTTTGGCAGCTGTCTTGTAGAGGTTAATCACGTGGATACCATTTCTTTCCATATAAATATATGGCGCCATATTAGGGTTCCACTTTCTGGTAAGGTGCCCGAAATGCACTCCAGCTTCTAATAGGTCTTTTACTTCTATTGAATTTGCCATTTTTTTAATAGTTTACGTTCCGTATTAAGAGTTAGCAATACATGGTGCCTATGCTGTCCATGGTATTTGGATGCTAAACTAACTTCCCTATGCGGGGAATACGGCAATAAATAAATAATTTTAAATAAAACATTAACGTTTTGAGAATTGGAATCTCTTGCGGGCTTTTTTCTGACCGAATTTCTTTCTTTCCACCATACGAGGGTCGCGAGTAAGGAGTCCTTCAGGCTTAAGGATGGCACGGTTTTCAGCCTCTACTTCGCAAAGAGCGCGAGAGATTGCCAAGCGAATAGCCTCAGCTTGTCCGGTGATACCTCCCCCGTATACATTTACTTTTACATCGTAAGAGTCTTCAGCACCGACTAAGGCGAAAGGCTGTTTTACCTTATACTGAAGGGTAGGCGTAGTGAAATAATCGGTAAAATTTCTCTTGTTAACGGTGATTACACCACTTCCCTCTTTCAAGTAGATACGAGCGACAGCGGTTTTTCTACGTCCAATTTTGTGAATTACTTCCATTATTTAAGGTCATTTAGGTTAATAGAAACAGGCTTTTGAGACTCATGGTTATGAGTAGCCCCTGCATATACTTTAAGATTACGGAAAAGAGCAGCACCTAATTTGTTTTTAGGAAGCATCCCTTTTACAGCTTTTTCAATAATTCTTTCAGGGAACTTAGCAAGCACCTGTTTGAAAGATTGAATACGTTGTCCGCCAGGGTATCCTGTATAGCGAAGATACTCCTTAGTGTCGGTTTTTAATCCGCTAAGTTCTATTTTCTCAGCGTTGATAATGATTACATTATCCCCACAATCGGCATGGGGGGTGTAACTTGGCTTGTACTTACCTCTGAGGAGTTTGGCAACTTTGGAGGCAAGACGTCCTAATTTCTGACCCTCAGCATCTACCACAACCCACTGTTTTTCAGCGGTTTGCTTGTTCACTGAGCGTGTTTTGTAACTTAATGTGTCCACACTTAAATTATTTTAATTAAACATTCCTAATTGTGTTAGTACCCTGATTTATTGGTATTTCTAACAGCGTGCAAAGGTACAACAATTTATCAAATCTGCAAATTTATTTTTTTATTTTTTTATTTTTAGTATGCTCTTATTCCCTAAATAAGCTGCATAAATATATTTTCCTAAAAATAAGGAGAAGCAAAACGAAATTTGACATTTAAGGTGTTTGGTATGAATTTAAGAGCAAAAATTAGAAAAACATCTTCCATAAAGTGTGCTTATTTTCTATTTATGCTTTATCCTGATTCTTGTATATCAAATTCCTCTATCTTTCTATTAATAATTTTGAAAGAATAGGATATTGAGGATTCTACGCTAATTGGTTCTTCACCTTTTCCAAATTGGACAGTATAAGAATAATTAATAATCAGTCGAAAAGTCTTGTTAGGATAAGCCTCTACATAAATAATATTTTTATAATCAGAGGTCTTATATTTCTGCATCTCTCTATGGATCATTTTATGATAATATTCTTTTTTAGTTATATCATAAGAGATGATGCTATCCTTCAAATCTAATTGATTAATATCATATAGGTATCTACCTAACATCTTAGGAGTTATATTTACAATATCCTCCTTTTTATACATTGGATAATGAATAGCAGATACTGAATCTATCTTTCTAAACAAGTCCTTTTGTAGCAATTCATCTTCAAGTAATAGAAAGTCTTTTAAAAGAGGTAAAGAATCATTAACTTTTATTCTTTCATTCTCAGTAACAAAAGTATTCTTAGTAAAATTAGATTTTACCTTTTTACTCTCTTCACAAGAAAATAATAAAATACTTATCAGGATTAAAAAAACACTCATTATTCCTTTATCTATGATTTATAACCCGTTGTGCATTTTGATTTTAAAAAATAAAAGAGGTGCTTTCAGTAGTCTCCTATAAGTTTATCACCTCCTCTTATTCCTGCTTGATTATTGAGAAACCAAATTTTACCTTCGTTAGTAAGTGTATGGTGTGCTGAAATCTTACCATAATGAATGGATTCTTTGTAAGAACCATAATACAGCTCAGAAGAGGAAGTCTCACGAAGGCTTGCCTTATAAGCACCTGAATAATCCTTGCTATAGTTGTAATTTCTATACAATACTCCTCCTTTTGTGTATTCTTGACGATATATATCCAGTATTTGCTGTATAGAATAGGGCGTATTCGTTAGAATATCTCCAAAATTTAGTACTTTTAGAGTAATTTTGATACTATCACTTTAATATTTATACAAATATTCATATTCTTAACATTTATTCTAAATTAAGTACATCATAATATCTAGCTTCAGCAGAATTAATAAACCAAATTTCACCTTGATTATCAAGAGATTGATGAGGAGCTATTTTACCATAATACAATAGTTTTCTATCTCCTCGTTCCCCCTCTTCTTTGAGGCTATAAGTATATCTTTTCCCCTGTAGCTTGAGTGTATAAGCAACATAATTTGAAAAAAGTATAGAACCTTGATTCTCATATTCCTGCTTATACAGCTCCATTATTTGCTCAATTGTATAAGGAGTTGTAAGTGTAAGGTCTCCTATATAAGGACTTTTTAAAGGTACTTTTTTTGCCTTAAATAATCCTCCATCTGTAGTACCATCACCTTCAAGCAGTGCATAACAAACATGTTGAGGTGCCTTATCAGGAAATAGTAAATATAGTATAGGGGCTTTCTTATAAATAGGAATAGGTGGTTGTTCTATAACTTTCGTTTTATCCAATAAAGTATTCAAATTTTGAGTAAAATAAGTACTATTCCCATTGGATAAATCATTTACATCATAATAAGTTATTTTGTTATTTCCTATTACTGCATACTCTATCTCTGAAGAAGACAAATTCTTTATACTAAGATAATCTGCACCATTAGGTTGATAATTTCTATTCAAATAATGACGAATGTACCCATTAGCACTTTCTCTTTTTATACTATAAGAACAACAAACATTCTCTCCTCCAAATATAAAAGGTGTCGTTTTCCTTAGTGTTTTCTGTTCATTCTCACCTTCTGTACCCAAAACGGTATATTTCAGTTCCACTTGAGCAGGTTGTCCATCAGCAGAGGTTATTATTAAATAATTATGCTGTAATATTACTTTTGCATCAGGATTTAGCAATTCTATTTCATTTTTTTCACACTGAGCACAAATAAAAAAGGTAGAAATAAAAATTATTATGTATTTGTTAAATATTCTCATATTTTTAATTATTTTAATACAAGTTCGATATAACGAAAGCTCCCCCAGATTTTCTATATCTGTGTTATTGTGTTGTTTCATTTACACTGATTTTTATAAGACCAAAAGTTTTCTTTATCCTTAGGAATTACAGAGTTACGCTTAGTTGTTGTATAGTTCTCTCCGTGTTTCACATACTCAGCTGGGAGCACTTGCAGGCTTTTTTGCTTTGAAAATATAATTTTACTTATATCGAACTCTCGTTATAATAAATGTATGATTTCTCTTGTACAAAAGGTTCTTTAGAAGTATCCTTCACTTCTTATTCATTTTTACTGTATGATAGTAATAAAAAGACCTCAAAAATGATTAACTTTTTCATGATATATTATCTTTTATAACTCTCTGCAAAGATAAGTTCTTTTTTTATTTAAAATCAATAAAAATAATTATTTAACAAATAAATAACTTTTTTTACATATAATATATAAATAAGAATACTCTTTTAAACATCTGACATATAGTTAGTTATAAAGGTTTTAAATAAAAACGGATTTGATCTTTTCTTTTGTCGTTAAGAACTTTTATTCTTTGACAAAAGAGCTGCAAACTCGTACCAGTACATAACGCCAATACAAAAGCTACAAAATTTAATAGGTGCCCATTCCTCCTACAAGTGAAAGTTTTTGCAAGGTATTGATATAAAAAAATAACTCTCTCTGGGAGGAGTTATTTCTTTGTTTTTTCCTTGGATTGTTGTGCTTCCATATTTCTAAATTCTTCCACTATTTCCTTAAAATCACTGGTTTTCTTGCTTTCTATTTCCGATTTGTCATAGATAGAGACAAAAATAACGGATTTTGTTTCATCATCAGTATCTATATTGAACACCACTTCGTGCGTAATTACTCTGGCTCCTCCACTTTTACCTTTACTCTTAGTGGTAATGTTGAGGCGTATTTTCTTAAACCCTCCACCTAAAGAGGTGCCTAAGAGAGGGTTTGCTTCTATTTCCTCCTTTAGTTTTATCAGATCCTTTTTGAGAGATTTGTATTTTTTCAATAAGGGTTTGGCCTCCTTACTGAAATTCTGTAGCACATGAAATTTATATTTCATTGATAAAATCTTCAAAAGGTATAGCTTCTTTCTTTCCTGCTCTTACATCAGCGGTTTCTTGTAGTGCTTTTAAAAATTTCTTTCTAAAAGTTTCGTCTTTCTGGGAGGACACGGCAGGTTCAGGCTTGGCTAGTCCTGCTTTAGCCTTTGCCTTGGTAGGGTCTTTTTCCTTAGGATGGGTTTCTGTAAATTCCACAAAACTAAGCGTTTTCAGATATTCAACAAAAGCTAATGCTTGTGGGCTATTGCTGGTAATGGTGATAGTGTAAGCCATAAACTTCTTATTTGGGGTACAAAGATACAAATTATTTTTTGTGCTAAGTGCAAAAATTGTACCAAAACGCAATAGTTCCCAATTCTCTCTGGTGATTTTTAGTTCTTTCCTTTCATATAAAACTTACCTTTGCTTAAGGAAGCTTCATCAAAGAAACGAATGTCCTCTATCTTAATGCGATATATGATGTTATAGGGTGCCTCAGGTGGGTTATAGGATAGTATAAAAAATACTACTTTCTTATGTGTCTGGGGATTCTGATAAATATAGTTACTCCTTTTGGTATCCTTGAATTGGAAAATAGGATCATAGAAAACACGCCCCAACTTCTCTGTCAGCTCAGGAAAAGAGATAGGATATATGGCCTTTTCATAGCTCACTTTTCCTGCTTTGATACTATAGGGACTATGGAGGAATAAGTCTAAGGTGTATGCGCGCTCAGCTGCTCTCTTATAAGATATTAGCTTGGTATTATTATATTTTTCCTTATCCGGATCTATATAAGCTACTTTTTCTTGGGTAAATCCTGCAAAGCTGCTTTTCTTTTCTTCAAGGAGAAGATATTTCTTTTCAGGGGATATATTTTGAAAAATAGCATATATCTTCTCCTCTGAAGGCTCTTCTTGGGTTACCTGCTGACAGAAATCAAGTAATATCTCTATCAACTCTTTAGAATTCTGTGCCCTCAGAGGAAGACAGACATACAAAAATAAGAGTATCCATATTTCTTTTTTCATTTTATACAGCTTTTCTATAAAGTGCAAAGATAAAATTTATCTTTTTATTTACATCCAAACCACTTATGATTAACAAATAAATAACAAAAATAGCCAATATATAGAACACTCCTAAGGCTGATTGTAATTCTAAAAAAAATTGTACTTTTGTACTTTCAAATATTGATACAAATGAACCTATATCCACTTAGCTTTGCCCCTATCTTTAAGGAACGTATTTGGGGCGGAGAGAAACTCGAGAAGGAACTCCATAAGCCTATCCATCAGCCTCTTATAGGGGAGAGTTGGGAGGTCTCTACAGTGAAAGGAGATGTTTCTGTCATTAGCAATGGTGCTCTAAAGGGTACTTCCCTACAGGCACTCATAGAGCAAGTACCTGAAGCACTCTTAGGAAGTGCTGTTTATAAGCGATTTGGGACAGACTTCCCGCTGCTCATCAAATTCATCGATGCCGCTCAAGACCTTTCCATACAAGTACACCCCGATGATGCTTTGGCCAAAGCCCGCCATAACTCCTTTGGAAAGACCGAGATGTGGTATATCATGGATGCCGACCCTGAGGCCTCTATCATCATTGGCTTCAACCGAAATGTAAGCCGTGAGGAATACCAAGCCCACTTGGCTGATAAAACTCTTAGCCAATTGCTTCATTATGAGAAGGTAGCCCATGGGGATATGTTCTTTATCCCAGCAGGGAAAATCCACGCGATAGGAGCTGGAGTCTTATTGGCTGAAATCCAACAGACGAGCGACATCACTTACCGCGTATATGACTTTGACCGCAAGGACAAAAATGGCAATTACCGAGAACTACATACAGAACTTGCCCTAGATGCCATTGATTTTGAGCAAAAAGACGATTTCCGCAAGTCCTATACCAAGGCGGAAAACACCGTTAATCCTGCTGTGGCATCACCCTATTTTACTACAGATTATCTGAAAATCAACCAAGAGATGCCCCTGACCCTTTCTGGAGAATCATTCCACATCTATATAGGAGTTGCCAGTAAGGGCAGCCTACAATATGGGGATATGGAACTGCCTTTGGAAAAAGGACAAACGCTATTGGTGCCTGCCTCATGTAAGGAAATCAGCCTTAAGGGACATATGGAGGTCTTACAAGTATCTTGCTAAAAGAAAGGAAAGTGGTAGTAGAGAAAATAATCTTAGGGGTAGACCCCGGTACGACTGTGATGGGGTTTGGTATCATAGAGGTAGTGAAGAACCAGATGCGTTTTGTCCAAATGAATGAACTGCTTTTGAGCAAATATGACAATCATTACCTGAAGCTCAAGCTCATATTCGAACGAACTACGGAGCTTATAGATACCTATCACCCGGATGAGCTGGCCATAGAAGCTCCCTTCTTCGGGAAGAATGTACAATCCATGCTCAAGCTGGGACGTGCCCAAGGAGTTGCCATGGCAGCCGGCCTAGCCCGCGACCTACCTATTACCGAATACGAACCCAAAAAAGTAAAGATGGCCATCACCGGCAATGGGAATGCCTCTAAGGAACAAGTCGCCAAGATGTTGCAGCAGTTGCTTCGGTTCAAGCAGCTCCCCTCTCACCTTGATGCCACTGACGGACTGGCCGTAGCTGTCTGCCACTTTTTCAATGGTGGAAAAGCCGAAAAGCAGCAAAGTTATTCCTCTTGGGAAGCCTTTGTCAAGCAAAACGAAAACAGAGTCTCTTGAGTGATGTATAGCCTTTATATCCACATTCCTTTTTGCCGACAGGCCTGCCACTACTGTGATTTCCATTTCTCTACCACTCTAAAGCACAAGGGAGCAATGGTGGAGGCCTTATGCAAGGAATTGGAACTGAGAAAAACAGAGGCTACCACTCCCCTACAGACCCTCTATCTGGGGGGAGGCACCCCTTCGGTACTCACTTATGCAGAGCTAAGTACTATTTTTGCCACTATCTACCAGCATTACAAAGTCAATGAAGGGGCTGAAATCACTATAGAGGTCAATCCTGATGATTTTTCCCACTCAAGTGGACAACTTTCCTTAGCTCATTTAAAAGAATTGGGCATTAACCGCCTTAGTATAGGGGTACAATCCTTCTATGAGGAAGACTTACGGCTGATGAATCGGGCGCATAGTGCTGCGCAAGCGATAGCTTTCTTAGAACAAGCGGTGCCCCTATTTACCAACACCACTATAGACCTCATCTATGGGATTCCTCATATGAGTGAAGCGCGTTGGCTCACCAATATAGAGCGCGCCCTTTCCTTTGGGATTCCCCATCTCTCGGCCTATGCCCTCACGGTAGAACCCCGTACTGCTCTATATCAATTTATCCAAAAAGGCAAGCTCCCCCCTACTGATGATGGGCAAGCTCGCCAACACTTTTACTTACTGAAGGAGCGTATGGAACAGGCGGGTTTTGTACATTATGAGCTCTCCAATTTCGGGAAAGAAGGCTATTTTAGCCAAAACAATACCGCCTATTGGGAGCAAAAGCCCTATATGGGGGTAGGCCCTTCAGCCCATAGCTACAATGGGCAGGCACGTATGTGGAATATTGCCCATAACATAAAATATATCCAACAAATTGCACAAGGTGTGCTCCCTCAAGAGTGGGAAGAACTCTCTAAGAAAGACCTCTACAATGAGCGCATTATGACAGGGCTGAGGATCCGAAAAGGCATCAGCTTGGAGCGTATCCGAGCCGATTTTGGGCAGACCTATATGAATTACCTACAAAAAGAAGCCCTTCCCTATATAGAGAAAGGCCTATTGTTGAAAAAAGAAAATTATCTTATTACCACCGAAGCAGGATTGTTTCTCAGTGATGGGATCGCCTCCGACCTATTCATGGTATAGGCTTAGAAAATATATTTGAACCCGACCCCTAATATCTGTTTGAATTGAACCCGAGGGCTGTATAATTGTTTGGCACCGTTAGGGAGTATTCTTTCCTTGAATTTGATATCGTCATCATATTTGAGATGGGTACCGATACGAGCTTGTAGATAGTTATTAATTTTCATATCGACAGACATCTGCCAATCGACGTCAATATTTCCAAAGCTCTTGTCATATTGGGTATAGAAAGAGACCTGATTATACATGGTCACATTCTCATAGATTTCTATCTCATGCTTACCGGAAAGCAAGAAACCCACTTCGGTAAGGCTGCGTTTGGAGTGCTTGGTAATGTTGCCTGCATTGTCATATTCAGCTACAGGAAGCCCAAAAGACCCCTTATCGGCAAGGTTTTGATCCAGAACGAAGGTAGATTTCAGCGTTAATGGAGATACAAACAGAGCTGTTTTACCTTTTTCTGGGGCATACTCGGCACCGATACCTATATAGAGATAGCCAGGCGCCATAAATCGAGAAATAGGTTCGTCCCCTTCACTTCTTGGATAGTCGTAACCATCGCTGAACTGAGTATTAAATGTCAGTTTGGATGAATAATACCAATCTCTGAATCCGGTACGATAGCCATAGGAAGAAGTCAGTGACACCTGATCGTCCGTTTTTCTAAGGCCTTCTCCCTTTTGAGCATTGATTCCATAGTTGGCTACCAATTCGTTATCCCAAAAATAGTTTTCGACTAAGTAACGACGACGGAGCTTAACATCCGCTAAGAAAGTAATAGAGTTGACCCCTCCAGCATTCCAATTGGAATAAGCCACTTCGCTCATATTAAGCCCTAAGGCATTGAACTTATACCAGCGTTCGTTTTGAAGTTTTATTTTCTCAAAGGTATAATTGAGTTCATTTTTACTAAAATCAACCTGTTTCATTTGGATAATAGGCGGCATGATTTTAGGGTTTACTTTCCTTATCTGTGCCTGCAAAGGGAGAACAGCTAATAGTAAGAAGATCTTAAGTGCTAATTTCATAGTCGTTGGTCATTAGTGATTAGTGGTAAGTTCCCAATCCATTAATCATTATCTAAGTTTATAGGTAAGGGTAAGGCCTATACATGGATTATTAAGATGATTGTGATACAAGAAAGGTTCCATGGATAGGTTTTCATCTACATTAAATTGTTTGAGGTGGGCATCTACATTGGCCTCAATAATATTAAGGGCATAGAAACCAATAGCAAAGAGCAAGGCCATTTCTTTATTTCTTCGATATAGGTTTTGAGCACGTCTTAGGGCATCGGTACTCAGGCGTGGTACCCCCTGGGTACGACCTGGATAGAACTCATCGTCCGTTCTGCCATCCATACGACTTTTGTAAGCTGTACGATAACGGTCAAGCTCTTTATCATTTTGGAAATAAAGATAAGCAGGGAAACCTATTGCAAAATAGACAATAGGGATTTTCCAATAACTCTTATTATAAGCCTGTCCCAGTCCTGGAATGATAGCAGAATAGAAAGCAGCACGAGCGGGAGAAAGCGGATCCGTATTCCATGTAGGGGCTACTGAATGGGTCGCTACAATAGGGCTTTTCTTAAGGGCTAAAGTATCAGTTTGCGCCCATATATGAGTTGTCAAGAGCGTTATTAGTATGTAAAGACTAATCCTCACCGTGTAGTATTTTTTGTATACGTTCTAATTCTTCTTCTGATTGGAAAGGGATTTCTATTTTTCCTTTTCCTGATTTATCCATCTTTACAGCAAAATGTTTTCCAAATCTTTGGCGTAGCCCCTCAAGCTTTTCAGACACAAAAGAAGGTAGGGGTACAGGCGCCTCTTTCTCTTTAGGTTCTTGCTTAGGAGGAATTACCGCCACCTTTTGTGGGTTCTTGAGTTGTTGTACAGCCTGTTCGGTATCGCGTACCGAGAGGTCTTGGGCGACGATACGGTTATAGAGCTCCAATTGTTGCTCCTTATCCTCGATATTAATCAACGCACGTCCGTGCCCCATGGAGATAAAGCCATCACGAATCCCCGTTTGTATAATAGGGTCGAGCCTTAAAAGGCGTAAATAGTTGGTAATGGTAGAACGCTTCTTGCCCACTCTCTCGCTCATCTGCTCCTGAGTGAGGTTCAGCTCTTCGATCATACGATTGTAGCTTAGCGCCACCTCTATAGGGTCGAGGTCTTGCCTTTGGATATTCTCCACCAGCGCCATCATGAGGGATTCCTCATCGTTGGCGATACGGATAAAGGCAGGGATAGTGGTAAGGCCTGCTATTTTAGCAGCACGCCAACGGCGTTCCCCGGAGATAAGTTCGTATTTTTGGGTATCAATCTTTCTGACTGTAATAGGCTGAATGACCCCCAATTCCTTGATGGAGGTAGCCAGTTCGTTAAGCGCTTCTTCACTAAATACGGTACGAGGCTGGTAAGGGTTTTCTGTAATTTGGTCTAACGGGAGTTCCAATACATTGCCAATAAGCTTATCCGCATTGGCATCAGAGGCCGATTGGATATCCTCAGAAGGGAGCAAGGCACCTAAGCCACGCCCCAATCGCTGTCCTTTGTTTAACTTTCCCATACGCTATGCCTTGGTATTCTTTTTAATAATTTCTTCTGCTAAGCTGATATAGTTGGCCGCTCCCTTGCTTGCCGCATCATAACTGATAATAGTTTCTCCGAAGCTGGGCGCCTCACTAAGGCGGATATTTCGCTGAATAATAGTTTCGAAGACCATTTCGCTAAAGTGTTTTTGTACCTCTTCGACCACTTGGTTAGAGAGTCTTAGTCGGGCATCATACATAGTCAAGAGCAGCCCTTCGATATCAAGGGCTGGATTATGAATTTTCTGTACACTTTTGATCGTATTGAGGAGCTTACCCAGCCCTTCGAGGGCGAAATACTCACATTGGATCGGGATGATGACTGAGTCGGCAGCAGTAAGCGCATTGAGGGTGAGCAGTCCTAAGGAAGGCGCACAGTCAATGATGATATAGTCATATTTGTCTTTGATAGGAGCGAGCGCTTCCTTGAGCATATACTCACGACGAGGCTTATCGACCAGTTCTATTTCGATAGCGACCAGGTCAATATGAGCGGCGATAAGGTCTAAGTTAGGAGAGGTAGTAGGCTGGATCGTCTCCTGTGCTTGAACGGAATGTTCTAAGACCTCATAGGTACCCTTCTCTACAGCTTCTACATCTATACCAAGACCAGAGGTAGCGTTGGCTTGTGGGTCGGCATCTATTAGGAGCACTTTTCTTTCCAAGACCCCTAAGGCAGCGGCTAAATTAATGGAAGAGGTAGTCTTACCTACCCCTCCTTTTTGGTTGGCTACAGCTATAATTTTGCCCATAAATCATATTATTTTTTCAGAGGGTAAAAGTACGTCTATTTTTGCGATTAACAAAACAAAGTTATTAACAATTTTCGTTAAAAAGCATTTGTAGTTAGGAGCTTGATAACCACACTACAAATGCTTTTTGGGATTAAGCGGTGATCATTCCTCCATCAATACGAAGTACTTGTCCGGTAATGTAAGCACTCATGTCAGAGGCCAAGAAGACACAAGCGTTGGCGATATCCTCGGCAGTTCCACCACGCTTAAGTGGGATAGAATCGCGCCATCCTTGTACCACTTCAGGGGCGAGCTTGGCAGTCATTTCGGTTTCTATAAAGCCAGGAGCGATGGCATTGCAACGGATATTACGAGAGCCCAACTCTAAGGCAACGGACTTGGTAAAGCCTAAGATACCCGCCTTAGAAGCTGCATAATTGGCCTGACCTGCA
Source organism: Capnocytophaga sp. oral taxon 863 str. F0517 (assembly GCF_000466425.1). Taxonomy (GTDB): domain Bacteria; phylum Bacteroidota; class Bacteroidia; order Flavobacteriales; family Flavobacteriaceae; genus Capnocytophaga. The sequence continues at coordinate 72,117 of NZ_KE992174.1, read as the reverse complement.
TTTCCCTGCACTCCTACTACGCTACTCATATTGATAATATTACCCGAGCGCTGCTTGAGGAATACTTTTTGTACAGCCTTGGTCATATTGAAGATAGACTTAAGGTTTACAGCAATCACCTTGTCGAAATCTGCTTCACTCATACGCATCAGCAAATTGTCCTTGGTAATACCTGCATTGTTAACTAATATATCAATTCCTCCAAAGTCCTCTAATACCTTAGAAACCAATTGTTCACAAGCGTCAAAATCAGCAGCATTACTTTGATAAAAGGCAATTTTAGCTCCTTTGTCTTTGAGTTCTTTTATCTCGGCCTCGGCTTCTTCGGGAGCGGTTCCATAGAAAGTAAATGCTACATTAGCCCCTTGTTCTACGAAAGCCTTCACAATACCGGCTCCTATACCGCGGCTACCACCGGTAACAATTGCGGTCTTTCCTTTTAGTAAATTCATTTTTTTTATATTTTATTATTTATTAGTCGTTAGTTGATTTTTTAAGGCTAAAGAAATATTTATCAAAATCCTCTGCATGGTATTTCCCACTTATTTTTGGGTGATTCATTTCTATTTGTACGATACTATCCGAAAGATACTCATATCGTCCATAATAGGTCGTATCCTTGGTCATTTGGTCATCCAAATATTCTAAAAAGCACAATTCTCCTTTATCAAAAAGCATTTTGGTCGCCACATAGTATGCTCTCTGCTGCTGATAATATACTACTTCTTTTATACTATCAAACATTTTCCACCTATCATTTACTCTGAGTGTGGAAGGAATATCTCCTGTGTCTGTACAAAGAAAGCCCATAAGCTGACCGTCCTCTGTATAGACGACTTGTCTTTCCGCATTCTCCAATACATCCCTTAAGGCTATCTTCTGATCTATTTCTTTCAGGTAAATATCATGAGCTTCCCAAACGGTTCCTTTGGGATCGGCACCTCCGAAAGGATTTCTCATAACAATAGCATCAGGCTCATACCCTTCTTTTTTAACTTCCAAATGTATATGAACAGGAGGCGCTTCAAATCCAATAAAAGTAAATTCGTGATACCTTTTTTCTGGAATTGTAAAATACCCTTGCTTATCGGTCAGAACCTCTCCTACTTGACAGTGTTCTATAGGATTCCCATGGTAATCCAAGACCCGCCCTGTGATAATAGGACTTGCCATTCGTGAAACCAAACACGAAGTACATAAGATACTTACAAGAAATAGTACATAGTTTTTCATAGGTTACCTCCTTGATTTACGTATCATATAAACCGCCAATAAGGCAAACATTACATTGGGGATAATCACCGCCATCAGCGGGGTAATCCCCGACTTTTCGGCCATGATCCCAAAGACACGCTCAAAGAACACATAAGAGAAGCCGATGAGTACCCCAAAGGCCAAATTGACCCCCATACCGCCTCGCTTCTTAACCGAGGAAACCGCTACTCCGATAATAGTAAGAATAAATACGTTGAAAATCGCTGCCCAACGGCGGTAATACACCAGCTCATAGATACGAACATTAGGAGAGCCTTTTTGTCGTTCTTCAGCGATAAACTTATTCAGTTCGAAGAAATTTTTGGTCTCGGCCGCATATTCTATAGGAAGCAGGTCGGTCGTCTTGAAATTAAGCAAGGTATCCTTCTGATAGGCTTGTTCGTAAATATCTTCACGCTCCCCTACCTTGCGATGGGTATAATTGTAGAGCCTATAAGTCCTCACACTATCATTTTCAATCCATTGTATATTGCTTGCAGTAATCTTATCGGTTAGGGTAAGGCCATTGAAGCGTTCTAAAACAAAATTAGCCCCCTCATTTTGATTGGAATCAAAATTACTGACATAGATATATTCGTTCTTATTGATCTGATTATACAATTTGTTTCCCTTGGAATAGAGATTTGGAGAGAGGTAAGTTCCATAGAACTCATTGTACACCCCACTGGAATAAGGCACCACAAACATGCCCATCACCAAGACGAAAAGCGATAGTATCGTCGCTCCGTAGAAATAAGGGCGGAGGAAACGATTGTAAGAAATCCCAGAACTAAGCATGGCCACAATCTCTGTCTTCTCAGCCAGCTTGGAAGTAAACCAGATTACCGAGAGGAAGAGGAAGATTGGGAAGAGAATATTGGCGAAATGCACCACGAAGTTGGCATAGTACTTCACAATCGCCTCCGTAGGGGCATGGTTATCGAACATTTTTTGGTTTTTCTCAGCGAAATCCACCAAAATCCCAATGGGAATAAACATCAGGAAGAGAGCGGAGTAGGTCAGGAAATAACGCTTGAGTATATATCGGTCGATTAATTTCATTCCTTGTCAGGTTTACACAGGGATTACAAACGATTATTCATCTGGCTGACCATTTGGGCTTTCCACTGGGAGAAATCGCCTTGCAAAATATGTTTTCTTGCCTCACGCACCAGCCAAAGGTAGAAGCCCAAGTTGTGAATGGTCGCAATCTGCTTGCCTAAGAATTCCTCAGCGGCAAAGAGATGGCGCAGGTAAGCCTTGGTATAATAGGTATCTACAAAAGTATAGCCGTTTTCGTCAATAGGAGAAAAATCGTTTTCCCACTTTTTATTTTTTATATTAATGGTACCATGAGCGGTGAAGAGCATACCATTGCGAGCATTGCGCGTAGGCATCACACAGTCGAACATATCCACTCCCAAGGCAATGTTCTCCAATATATTGATAGGGGTTCCCACCCCCATCAGGTAGCGAGGCTTATCCTTGGGGAGGATGTCGCATACAATTTCGGTAATCTCATACATCTTCTCGGCGGGTTCTCCTACCGAGAGCCCCCCGATAGCATTTCCATCTGCCCCTTTGGAGGCAATATATTCGGCAGAGGCACGGCGCAAGTCAGGATATACAGAGCCTTGTACAATAGGAAAAAGAGACTGATGGTAACCATACTTAGGCGCGTTCTCCTGCAAGTAACTTATGCAGCGATCCAGCCAGCGATGTGTCATGTGCATAGAGCGCTTGGCGTAGCCATATTCGCAAGGGTAGGGCGTACATTCGTCAAAGGCCATGATGATATCTGCCCCTATGCTACGCTGAATTTCCATTGATTTTTCAGGAGAAAAGAAGTGATAAGAGCCGTCAATATGGCTTTTGAATCGTACCCCTTCTTCCTTAATCTTTCGGGTACTGGAAAAAGAATACACTTGATACCCCCCGCTATCGGTAAGGATATTTCGGTCCCAGTGCATAAACTTATGCAGCCCCCCGGCCTGCTCCAGTATGGAAGTGGTAGGGCGCAGGTAGAGGTGATAGGTATTTCCAAGGATAATATCGGCATTGATATCCTCGGATAGTTCTCGCTGTTGTACTCCCTTGACAGAAGCCACGGTTCCCACCGGCATAAAGATAGGGGTTTCTATCACCCCATGGTCGGTGGTAATACGCCCTGCACGGGCATGAGAGGCGGCATCTGTAGCTAGTAATTCAAAATTCATATAAGGCGCTTTTTCAGGGTGCAAAGATAGTCAAAATTTAGCTTTTAGAAAAGCTGAGTAATAAAGTAAATTATTAGGCCTACCAATCCTCCTACCAAAGTACCATTGACACGGATAAATTGTAAGTCCTTACCCACCTCCAATTCCAGTTTTTCACTCAGCTGACGCCCCTCCCACTGTGCTACTGTGGCGGAAATGAGCCGCCCTACTTCCTGTTTGTTTCTTAGGACAAACTGATAGGCGAGCTTTTGTGCCCAAGTATCCAACTGAGCTTGCAGGGTGGTATTGGCACGCAGCTCCTCGGTAAGGTGCGTGATCCCCTTTTGGAGTAAAGCCGTTAGTTGCTGTTGCCATTGGGGCGTATTGAGCCTTTGGGCAAAGCCATAAAGCTCCTGGGTTAGTTCCTCACGAATAGGATGGGAAGGGTCTTGTGCCATCTTGAGGATATACTGATAAAGCCCTTCGGCCACCTTTTCGGCTATTGCTTCCCGAATAAAAGCGGGGACAATCATAGGAAATTGGTCATCAATCTGTCGCTCCAGAGTCTGGCGATGCGTATCCAGATAGGAAGCCACCTTATGGAGCGCATCCGAGAGGAAGCCCTCATGCTTATGCGCTTTCAAGAATTGTACCAAAAGTGTACTGGCTTTGGTATGGAGCGGATAGCTTTCTATGAAAGCCGTTAGCTGAGCGGGCGTACTTTCCTTGGAAAGCCAGTCCAAGAGAAAGGAAGAAGGCTTGATCTTGGCAATATAAGGGCGTATTTGCTGGAATTTGAGGAAATTTTCCACTACAAAAGTCCCTAAGTTCTCACCTATATCATTCTTTCTGGCCTCAATGAGGTTGGTATGCGGGATATTCAGCCCCATAGGACGGCGAAAGAGTGCTACCACGGCAAACCAGTCCGCCAAGGCACCCACCATAGCCGCCTCCGAAAAAGCCTTCAGATAGCCTACCCAACTCCACTGGGGAGCTCGGCGCTGGCAAATGACCGCTGTTATATAGAGCACTAACATCAGTAGTAAAAGCCCTAAGGCAAGGTTCTTATGTTGTTGGAGTTTTTTCTGTTTGGTATCTTGGTTCATGGTAACTGAGATAGTTTGTTCTTCCTTACCTGTTAAGGTTCATCATATTTTCTTTCTGGATAATTCAGATAGGTAGCTTTGTATCCTTGCTCTTCCTTGGTTAGCAAGATCTCATAATCGGTGTATCCTTCTTGGAATTCTCTATGGACTTTAAGCACGATTCCATCTGAAGTTAGTTCTGCATTAAGTACTTTCTCTCCGCAACCCTCGTCATTACAAAATTCTAAAAAATCTACTTTTCCCCTTGAAGAATGAACATCATTAAATACCTGATGAGCGATTTCATTTTTCTCCAAAGTAACCAAGCCCTTGAAGCCATCTATGGAGACCAATACTACAGGGTCAAAAGGAGAGCCACAGCCTGTAAGCTCATCTGTAAAGAAAGGTTGTCCATAATATTCTGTCCGATAAATCCGAATTGCCTGTGAAGGATCGAAAACCTTTTCAAAAGGCTTCTCTTGGAGCTTATAGACTCGCCTTCCATCCAAAATAAGGGGTTCTCCATTAGCCAATTCTGCCTTTACAAAGTAATATTCTTCACAGAAATCCTCGGTTTCATTGTACATAAGCTCCGAAATAGCTTTGATAGTTACAAATTTTCTATCAATATCTGTACGATATTCTAGAAATTCTCCTTTTTTGTCATATGTAGCTATCATTTCTCCTATAAGAATCGCCTCTCCTTTCTCTCTTTTGAAAGCAATATCTTTCACTCCATCAGGAATATTAGGGATATAATCATCTTCTGTATCCTCTTGTATTACTTCATCTTCTGTTATGACAGGAGGTTCTTCTGTCATTTCAGAAGATGAAGATTTGAAAAAATTACAACTTACAAGCAATGATGCTACCAGAATATAAATAATCTTTTTCATTTGATTTGGTATAATTAATTTGTTTTTTCTGTTACCAAGATGGTTTCCCAGCCATCGTAGTTTCCATGGGTGTCTAATGCAATATCTATCAAGTCCCATGTATCGCCATCTATATCAATAGGCGTATTTTCCTTGGAGAGGATGAGGCGATAGCCCAAGTCCTCCAAATCCTCTTCACCTTCTTCAGCCTCTACTTTTTCACTACTATACACAGTAAAGCCCAAAGCAGCTGCTTTTTCTATAGCGCTGAGCATATCCTGCTCGGTATCAAAATAAAGCCAATGCTCTATAGGGCGTGGTACCTCTACTTGGTCATCATACTTTTGGCAGGCCGACAATATCTCTCTGTTATAGATGGTTTGTTTTTCGTAGATATTCGGATACAAGCCTTTTAGGAAGAAATTCCAGGGCTTATCCTCGGAACACTCCACCTGATAAGTATACCCAAATTCACTATCCCATGTGGCACTTAAGCGCTCTTGCAGTGCCTCAGGCGCCTGAGAATAAAAATACCAAGTAACCTCACCCCGCGCCGTAAGCACCGCTACCAATATATCCTTGTCGGACTCTAAGGGACGAAATATCTTATCCTCTATTGCATAAATGGTAGGACGCTCCTGATCGGAAGAGAAGCCATTTTTGTCAGGCTCTTTGAGTACCACTGTGATTTTTACACAATAGGAGAAGCCCTCTATAGGTGCTACTTCATTAAGGGCTAAGTTCAATCGGAACACAGCTGGGTCGTCATCAAGCCAGCTTCTGTAGACGTTCCATTCTTTAGGAATTTGATCTATCATTTTTTTAGTTGTTAGTGATTAGTCGTTAGTGGTTAGTGATTAGTGGTTAGTGGAACCAACCTCCTGAGAAAGTCATTCGCAAGAGGAGGTAATTCCCTTTGAGGGAGGGGGTTACTCCCGAAAGGGTCGGGTTCTGTAGGAAATACTGTAGGCTTAGCTGTAGGATATTCTGTTCCAGTTCAAAGGTATTCTGCACTCCTATGGCGAAAACCATACGCGTTTTCTCATTTTTATCCAAGTCATCTCTATCCCTCAACGGTTTTTTTCGGGGCGTAAAACTCACCCCACAAGCGCCTATAGAAGCCAAGGCGCCGAGGTGATACTGCTCCTTGTCCCAAAAAGGATAGGTGCACTCCAAGAAGCCAAAGGCCCCAGTGAGGCTATTGTGCTCGGAGGTGAAGTGTTCGTAAAGTGGCTCGGAGACAAACTCCCTTTTGGCATAGTCATAGCTATAGAGAAGCTCGCCTGTATCTCGCCGATAATGAACCGGATATTGGCTATTGGTTGCTATAAGGAAGCCTGCGGTAAGCCCTAAAAAGATCCCATCCCCTCCCAGCTGGAAGCTCAGAGATATAGGGTTTAGCATGGTTCCTGCCACTTGATTCTCCCCCAAAGGGAAAGCCGCTCCTACCCCCAAGCCCGTGAAAAAGCCATCTTGTGCTAACACAGTCCCGGAGAAGAGCAGGAAGAACAAATGGATTCCTATTTTTTTCATAAGCGTTAGATTTTGAGTTCTAAAGCCCCCACCTTGGCCAAGACATACTTACCTATGACGTCAAATTCCAAATTCACCTTGTCCCCTACCCTAAGAGTATGGAAAGAGGTATGCTCGTAAGTATAAGGAATCACCGCCACGGAGAAGGCGCCCTTTTGTGAATTTACCACTGTGAGGCTCACCCCATTGACCGTAATAGAGCCTTTTTCTATGGTCATATTGCCCAAGGAAGGGTCGTAGTGAAAGGTAAAGACACGGCTTCCCTGAGCATCCTCTATCGCATAACAGATACCTACCTGATCCACATGTCCCTGTACGATATGCCCATCCAAGCGATCACCGAGCTTCATGGCACGTTCCAGATTGACTGCATCCCCTTGCTGCCAATCGCTTAAGGAGGTCTTTTGGAGCGTTTCATCTATGGCTACCACCTCGTATATATTGCCCTGAATTCCTACTACGGTAAGGCATACCCCATTGTGAGCGACACTCTGGTCAATCTTAAGCTCAGGGGCTAATTCGCTTTCTATAAAAAAGTGGCGGTTCTTTCCTTGGGAAATTATTTTAGCTACGCTACCAATTTTTTCAACAATTCCTGTAAACATTTTCAATAAAATTACGTATTTTTGCACCTCAAATCGCATGGGCTGAAAGGCGATGCAAATTAACAAAAAAAAGATGGAAAAAACAAATATTCGTATAGGAGTTTCCGTAGGGGATCTCAATGGAGTAGGTTTGGAAGTGGTTATGAAGACCTTTGCCGATGAACGCATGTTGGACTTCTGTACGCCGGTACTCTTTGCCTCGAACAAGGTAATCGCTTTTGGGAAGAAACAATTTGGGATAGAGTTCACCTACAATGGGATTGTACACCTGAACTCAATTATTGATCACAAGCTCAATGTGATGAACATATGGCGGGAGCTTCCTCCTATTGATCTGGGTACCCCTACCCCAGAGAGTGGCCAATGTGCCTTGGATTCGCTCACCGCGGCGGTGGCTGCGCTGAAGGAAGGGCAGGTAGATGTACTGGTAACCGCCCCTATCAACAAGAAAAACATCCAATCCGAGCAATTTCACTTTCCTGGACATACGGACTATTTAGCCCAAGAACTGGGTGGGGATAGCCTGATGTTCATGGTATCGGACGAGCTACGTGTAGGCTTACTCACTGACCATGTACCGCTGAAGGATGTGGTGAAAAATATCACTCCTGCCTTGGTAGAGAAGAAAATTCGCCTGATGGAAGCCTCCTTGCGTATGGACTTTGGCATTATTCGCCCTAAGATAGCCGTTTTGGGTATCAATCCTCACTGTGGAGATCAAGGCGTTATCGGCCATGAAGAGGAGAAGATCCTCCACCCTGTGATACAGAAGCTCTATAAGGAAGGTATCTTAGTCTTCGGTACTTATAGCGCTGATAGCTTCTTTGTATCCGACTATAAGCATTTTGATGGGGTCATAGCCCCTTACCATGACCAAGGCCTCATCCCCTTCAAGATGATGTCCTTCGGTAAGGGGGTCAACTTCACCGCAGGACTTTCCAAGGTACGTACCTCCCCCGACCATGGCACCGCCTATGGAATTGCCGACAAGGGAATTGCCGATGAGAGTTCCTTCCGCCAGGCCGTCTATACTGCTATTGATATCTACAGACGACGTACTGAAAATGAGGAGCTGATCGCCAATGCACTAAACGTCAATAGCTTAGACAAAGGATTCTTATCCAAGGAGAAAGGAGACTGATCATAATGATTAATGGTTAATGATTAATGGTTAATTAACTGAGAACTCAAAACTCAAAACTAATAACTAATAACTAATGACTATTTTTTATGGACTGGTTTTATAACTTAATGACCAATCATGAAAGTGTTGCCTACACGGTAATTATCTACAGCATAGTAATTGCTGCAGGGGTAGCTCTTGGGAAGGTGCGCATCGGGGGGATATCCTTTGGTATCGCTTGTGTACTTTTCACAGGCATTGCGGCTTCTCATTTTGGCTTTACTATCAATGGTGAAGTACAACACTTTGTAAAAGAATTCGGGCTAATCCTATTTGTCTATACCATAGGACTACAAGTAGGCCCCGGTTTTTTTGCCTCCTTCCAGCGCGAGGGGATTAAGTTCAACGCCTTGGCTGTTTTAGCCGTTGGGCTATGTATGCTCACGGTAATTGCGATCCACTATCTCACAGGGATTAACATGCCTACGATGGTAGGGATCATGTCCGGAGCGGTGACCAATACTCCTGGATTAGGAGCGGCACAAGCTACCCTAAGCGACCTATCCCCCACGGCTACTGATTCAGTACTTTCCACTGGTTATGCGGTGGCCTATCCCTTTGGGGTCTTGGGTATTATCCTTGTGATGCTCGGTATGAAGGCGCTGCTAAAGATCAATGTAGAAGCCGAGAAGCGACTACACAGTTTCCGCCATCGTGGAGAGCATTCCACCATTGTACGAGTAGCCTTTGAATTAGAAAATCCAGCACTATTTGGCAAAAAACTCAGTGCCATTCACCAAACCTTAGATTTCAATTTTATCTGTTCTCGTATTTTCAAAGACGGAGAGGTTATACTGGCCAATGACCAAATCACCTTAGCCAAAGGCGATATTATCCTCTTTGTAGTAGATAAGCAATATAGTGAGAAACTAAATAACCTCATCGGAGCATCTGCTAAAACCGAAGAATACTTCCCTGAAGATACTAAAGATAAAAAACTCATCTCTCGTCGTATCAATGTTACTCAAAAAGAGGCTTATAGCAAGAAGCTGTCGGAGATGAATATCTATGAGCGTTTTGGAGTTACTGTAACACGTGTCTATAGGGCAGGGATGGAGTTTGTTGCCTCCCCTGATACCAAACTACAATTTGGTGACACCATTACTGTAGTGGGCAGTGAAGAGCAACTAAAGATAGCCACCAAAGAATTCGGAAACTCCAAAAAACGCCTAAGCACTCCTCATATAGCGGAACTCTTCTTAGGCATCACTTTAGGGGTTTTGGTAGGTAGTATTCCTTTCCATATCCCAGGAGTACCCGTACCTGTCAAATTAGGGTTGGCAGGCGGGCCGCTGATTGTAGCCATCCTTATCAGCCGCTATGGCGGACGCCTTTCTGTTACGCACTACGTATCCCAAAGTGCCAACCTGATGATACGAGAGATAGGGATTGTCCTGTTCTTGGCCAGTGTAGGCTTGGATGCTGGGAAGAACTTTATCCGTACCCTCACCGAAGGCGATGGACTCTTATGGATGGGACTGGGAGCTATTATCACCTTAGTACCGCTGGTGGTTACCGCTTGGCTCTCCCGCTGGAGAGGTAAGCTCAACTACTTGGAGGCTTGTGGGCTACTCTCAGGTGCCTCCACCGACCCTCCTGCTTTGGCTTTTGCTAACGACATGACGGGCTCCGATGTACCAGCTCTTACCTATGCCAGTGTATATCCGCTTACCACCTTTCTGCGTATCATGGTTGCCCAGCTACTCATTGTCTTTTTTGCATAGAATCCTAGAATATGTTTCATAAGGAAATACTCCCTACTGCTTGGAGCAGATAGGGAGTATTTCGTTTTTCACCAATCGGTATTTTTCTATTTCTTCAGCGGTAGCCACCGCTTCACAGGGCAAAGGCAGCACCGAAAAGCCTATACTTCGCAGCTTATCAAAGTAGTCTCGACCATAGATCCGTACATGGTCATATTGTCCAAAAATACGTGCCCGTTCCTTAGGGTCGGTAATGGAATCATCGGCAAAGGTCTCGGCACGGTCTAACTCCTGCGGCACTTGGAAGATCCCCCAGCCACCTCTCTTGAGTACACGATAGAGCTCCCTCATCGCTTGGGTATCATCGGGGATATGCTCCAAGACATGATTGCAGAGAATCACATCGAACTGTTCGTCCTCAAAAGGCAAGGCGCAGATATCCGCCTTGACATCGGCTAAGGGCGAATAAAGATCAGAGGTGATATATTCCAAATTGGCCTGCTGCCTAAAACGCTTATAAAACGCCTGTTCTGGAGCTATATGCAACACCTTAAGCGGGGCAGAAAAGAAATCTGTCTTTCGCTTGAGATACAACCACAATAGCCTATGCCGCTCCAGCGAAAGCGTAGAAGGCGAGAGCACCCCCTCGCGTACCTTCCCATAGCCATAAGGGAGAAAAGTACGGAAGCTACGCCCATCGATAGGATCCGTATAGCGAGTCCCCTTGTAATAAAACGCTAAAAGCGGGCGTACCCAATAGCTGGCACGGATAAGCCAAGGGCGCGGAAGGGTATTGAGTATTGTCTTAATCAGCTGCATTATTTATACAAAAATTCGTCCTCCTCGTGGCTTTCGATCCCCAAGGCCTCATAGATATACTTAAAGGTAGAGAGCAACTTAGGCTTACCATCTACAAGGGCTACATCATGCTCAAAATGTGCAGAAGGCTTGCCATCACGGGTAAGGATTGTCCAGCCATCGCTTAGCTGGTTGATATTCTTAGTGCCCATATTAATCATCGGTTCTATGGCCACCACCATACCTTCTACAAATTTTTTACCCTTACCTCGCTTGCCATAATTGGGCATCTCGGGGTCTTCGTGCATTTTGGTACCCACCCCATGGCCTACCAACTCGCGTACTACGCCATAGCCATGTTGCTCGCAGTAAGTCTGTATGGCATAGCCTACATCCTCTACCCTATTGCCGAGCTTGAACTGGCGAATACCCATATAGAGCGATTCCTTGGTCACCTTCAGCAGCTGTGCCACCTCGGGGCTTACCTCCCCCACTGCAAAGGTATAAGCATGGTCGCCATAGTAACCATTCTTGAGCGCCCCACAGTCTATAGAGATGATATCCCCCTCACGCAAAGGCTTGTTATTGGGGATGCCATGCACCACCTGAGCGTTAGGACTCACACAGAGTGTATTAGGGAAATCATACAGCCCCAAGAAACCCGGCTTAGCCCCCTGAGAGCGAATGTAGTCCTCGGCCAATTTATCTAAGTATAAGGTAGTTACCCCAGGTTTGATCTCGCTGGCCAACATACCTAAGGTGCGAGAGACCACCTGTGCACTCTCGTACATAATCTCTATCTGTTCTCTTGTTTTTACCTTGATCATCGAATGCTTATTTACAAACATGCAAAAGTACGAAATTAATTGTCAATTGTTAATTGTTAATTGTTAATTAACTCATTATTCACAAAACCAATTAGCTATTATTAAAAAATACATACCCTATTTCTGTAAAGAGTAAGTAAATCATGACGGTTAGCTTACTTAGGTTTTTCAAGATCTACAGAAGCTGAAAAATTAACTTTCTCGTAACTTTTAATTTCCGGAAATGTATTATTTTTGCAGCCCAAAAAATATTATTTTGAATTAGTTTAAATAACTATCGCTTATATGTGTAAATATCTATTATTTTGGGGATTACTCTTCTGTAGTATTCCCTGCCTGTTCGCCCAAGAGACCATCTCGGTACGAGGGCGTGTTACCGACAGCCAAGGCCAACCTCTCTTAGGGGTAAGTGTCCTCTTAGACGGCACTGCTAAGGGAGCCTCCACCAACGAAAAAGGCTTCTATGAGGTGCGCCATGTTCCTATAGGGCAACAGACCTTTGTATTCAGCTACTTAGGCTACCAAACCCTCAAGCAAACCTTTGAGGTCACCCCTAACCCATCGGGTACCCATACCCACTTGGACGTTGCCCTCCAAGAGGAAGCCCAACAGCTCCAAGAGGTAGAGATCATAGGTCGCCGAGAAAGTTCCTATAAGAACACCACTTCCTTCTCTGGTACCAAGACGGCCACTGCGATTCGCGACATTCCCCAAACCATCAACTATGTAACCAAAGAGGTCATCCTCGACCAAGGTGCCTCCACGGTGAACGATGTGGTAAAGAACGTCAGTGGGGTAAGCCAATACACCACCTATAACGACTTCAGTATTCGCGGCTTCCGCACCACTGGGAATCGCAATTCAGGGAACCTGCTCAATGGGATGCGCGCCCAAACCAGCCTTTGGTCAGCCTCTTCCTTGGCCAATATAGAGCGTGTAGAGGTCATCAAAGGCCCCGCCGCCGCCCTCTTTGGCAACGCCTCCCCAGGAGGACTCATCAACCGTGTGACCAAAAAACCCCTCTTGGAGCGCCAACATACCGTTTCGGTAAATACCGGTAGCTGGGGTACACTCAAGAGCTATGGCGACTTCACTGGCCCCTTGAACGAAAGCAAAAGCCTGCTCTATCGCCTCAACCTCGGTTATGAAACCACCGATGGCTACCGAGACCTACAAGGACGTAATACACTGACCATCGCCCCCTCTTTCTCCTTTATCCCTAACGAGAAAACCCGCTTCAATGTGGACTTGACTTATTACCGCTTGGACGGCAAGGTAGACCGTGGACAAACGATCTTCGGCGATGGCGACCTCTCCTCTGTGCCTATCACCCGTTCCCTTAGTGCCACCAATGACTTTTTGAAGGAAACTCAAATGAATATCACCTTAGGGCTTACTCACAAGATTACCGATGCGCTTTCCTTCAATAGTACTTACCTGAACTCCTCCTACAGCGAAGACCTCAGGGAGCATAACCAAGCTAATAGCTACTATATGCAACAAGGAAACAAAGCCAACACAGGTGACCAAAGCAAAATCCTCATGCAAGCACTACTGAGACAACGTACTTTCCGAAACAATAGCTTTAATAACTACTTCAATTATAATTTTAACACAGGTATTGTAAAACATACCCTTTTGGTAGGGTATGACTACTTCCAAGTAGAACAACTCCCTGGAGCTTCCCAACTTACCGCAGGAGGCTATTTGCTTAGAAATGGAAAGACTACCACAACCTTTGACCCTACCAAACTCAATACTTATGTACTGGATTCCAATAACAAACCTTTGACCAATGTGGCCGTATTTGACCTAAACAACCCTACTGGTGGTAATGTGATGAAAGAAACCAACAAATATATCTTTACCTCAGGAAATACCAAACCTACCCTACAGACCTCGCACGGAATCTATCTACAAGAACAATTGGAAATCAGTATGGTAAAGTTGCTTTTAGGGCTTCGTAAGGAGTTTTTCAAAGACTACCTCAACTACAAACAAAACAATGAGGAAACCATAGAACAGCAAGCCCTTATCCCTCGTGTAGGCTTGGTCATTACCGCTACGGATAACATCAACTTCTACTCCACTTGGATGAAAGGCTTCGAGCCACAGAGTGCTGATACGCAATCCAATCCTGACCGCTATGGAGGCCCCTTCGACCCTGTCTATAGCGAGCTCTTCGAGACTGGGCTTAAGACGGATTGGTTCAACAAGCGCCTGAGTGCTACCGCCTCCGTCTTTAAGATTATCCAACAGAACACCCTCTACCCTGCTTCCCCTGCGGTGCCTGGTAAGCCTGACTACAAAATGCAAATCGGTGAGGAGGAGTCCAACGGATTCGAGTTCGACCTCGCTGGAGAAATCTCCCCCAACTGGAATATCTTGGCTAGCTATGCCTACATAGATGCTCGTATCACCAAGACCGCCAGCAATAGCGAAAAGGATTTCGATATGCAGCGCCCCTCTACCCCTCGCCACTCTGGGAATATCTGGACGAAATACATCATCACCGAAGGCTTCTTCAAGCACTTAGGATTCGGGGCTGGGTACAACTTTGTCACCGAGCGCTTCGGACAAGTAGGTCGCCGTGCCAATACCACCGTATATCCTGGTTATGGACTGGTGAATGCGGTACTCTACTACAAAATCAACCAAATACAGCTTCAGGCCAACCTGAACAATATTCTAAACAAAACCCACTGGGTAGGCGGCTACGATAAGCTACGCTCCTTCCCTGGTGCTCCTCGGAACATAAATGTGACCGTTTCCTATAAGTTTTAATCCTCCTATTTTAAGAAAAAAGGTTGCCCAAACGGCAGCCTTTTTTATTGCGTAATTCTTACCCCAAAAAGGGTTTTTCCCTTGATTTTTAGAGGGAAATGTAGTATCTTTGCAACCTAATTTAAAAGGGGGATTATTTTAGACAATATTCAAAAAGTTTTGTCTTTAATGAACATATACCCTCATATCCACTACTTATTTATGGATTTTTTCTCTATAACTTTTCGTATAGCCGATCAGAAATAGTTTGTAAAAAATAGCATGAGTAGGTGTAGGGGCTAATTGGAATTAGCCCTTAAAAAGAAAGCAATTTAGAGTAAGTTACTTACTCTATTAACCATAAATTTAAATTTGTCTGACTATAACTAAATAATCAGTATCGTATGTTGGTAGATAATCATTCAACAGAATTTAAAGTACATAGCTTCATTCAACAATATATTAATGAAGGCTCAATGGATATAGTAACCGGTTACTTTACCGTGGGAGCATTATGTCATTTTGCTAATCTTACTAATGAGAGAATAGCACAATATCGCATTATTTTAGGTGATATTACTCAACGTGATGTTACTGAAATTAGTTCTTTAGACCTACTCAATGCTGATCTAAGCATTGAAAAAGCTCTTAGTCTAAAAAAACTTGCTAATGAGGCTATTGAGTTCTTAAGACTAAACAAGGTATCTCTTAAAACTTTAGAGCCTAACTTCTGCCATGCTAAGCTATATCTATTCAAAAGCGAGAAAAACGACCGACAAAAGAATTTTTATATTTCTGGCAGCTCTAATCTTACTGAAGCTGGTATTGGCATCAAGCAATCTGATAATTTTGAACTAAATATTGCTGATTTTGGAGGAAATGAACAATACACTGAAATCCTTAACTGGTTCAATGCCTTATGGGAACATCCCAAAGCCCATACTGAAAAATATCTTATCAATGAGCAAGGCAAAGAAATAAAAGTAGATTTCAAAGAATATCTTATCCAAGAAATTGCTAAGTTATTCAAAGACTTCCTCCCTCAAGATATCTATTATAAAATTCTCTTTGAATACTTTGCCAAAGATGTACAACTCAGTATCAACAACCCTGATCTAGCAAGAAGTATCGACAGACTCAAAAGCTCCGAAATATACAACGCTCTATACGTGTTTCAACAAAAGGGCGCAGAAAGTCTTATCCGCAAATTAGAACAGTTCAAAGGGGCTATCTTAGCCGATGCAGTGGGGCTTGGAAAGACTTGGACTGCACTGGCAGTAATGAAGTTTTACCAAAATAGAGACTATGATGTTGTCCTATTTTGTCCTAAGAAATTACATTATAACTGGCTCAAATACCGAAATGGACAAAACTCACGTTTCGAATCCGATAAACTGCGTTATGCCATTCGATTTCATACCGACTTGGATGAGAATCTCATGCAAAAACCTCATTATATAGAGGATAGACAAGACTACAACTTTGTCAATAACACTCCTAAACTCATCGTCATTGATGAAAGTCATAACTTGCGTAATGATAAGTCCAAGCGTTTTCAATACCTATTAGAAGAGATTATTAAGAAAAACAAAGAAGTAAAAATACTACTCCTTTCAGCAACTCCTATCAACAACTCTTTCAAGGATATACGCAACCAAATCAAGCTCCTGACCAAGGATAACAATGCGGCCTTTAAAGAAAGTCTAGATATAGAGAACCTATATTATTTATTCAACAAGACTACCAATCATTTCAACCGCTGGCAGGAAAAGAAGAACGCCCCCATTACCGAACTCACCCGTTCATTTGATCCTTATTTCTATAAGCTCACCGATTCGCTTATTGTGGCACGTACACGAAAGATGATTGTAGGACAACAGCATAATCTCTCTTTTCCTATCAAGGCCAAACCACAGAATAAGTATATCACCCCAAGAATCATGATTGAGGTGGAGACTCTCAATGACCTTATAAGTATGTTCCCCCCCTACTTGGCTGGGTATCAACCTAATTACTATGCTCTTACAGAAGAACAACGCCGAGAAAGAGATAACGAAAATAGAGAAAAAACCAGTCATGATGTACTTTCCGATGAGGTACAGCGAGACTTCTTCTTGGTAAAAATGATCCGTATTCTCCTACTAAAACGTTTAGAGTCTAGTTGGTTCTCTTTTCATGCTACTATAGATAATATATTGAGTAATTTCACCAGTAGTTTAGAGAAACTGGAAGCCTATAAGACCTTACAAGCCAATCAGCATATTGACAATAATATAGAAGACTTCCTTGATGAGGAAGATGATTTTCAAGACTTCTCCTTAGGAAAAAGAGAAATAAAAATAGCCGATATAGATAAGGCTGGCAGTTTGGAGCTATTCGAGAATGACCTCAGAGCCGATATAGAATGCCTTGAAAGCCTTTCCGAGGGCATGGGTAATTTTGCACGTATCATTAAGAAAGAAGAAAAACATACCGATAGGTCTAAAAGTAGCGATACCAAACTGCAAGAACTTATCAAAGTGCTTCACCAAAAGAGTGAATACTCCCACAATCCTAAAGTGATTATCTTCACCACTTACCGAGATACTGCCCAGTATCTCTTTGATCAACTCTCCGCTCGTGGCTTCTCCAAAATCGCCATGATCAGTGGAGAAGGGACTATTACTGATTATAATGGAGAACTGGTCAAAAATTTTGAACCCATCTTAGAGCGTTTTGCCCCCTTCACCAAACTCTTTACCGAACGCAAATGGGAAGAATTTTCATCTGATATACAAGACCCTATAAAGCGTTTCGAAGCATGGAAAGAATGGGTAGTTACTATAGATAAAAAAGTAGAACAACAGCTACAAACCCCCATTGATATTCTCATTGCCACCGATGCACTCAGTGAAGGACAGAACCTCCAAGATGCCGATATGGTAATCAATTATGATATCCACTGGAACCCTGTACGTGCTATTCAGCGCGTAGGTCGTATTGACCGACTTGGCTCTCCTAACCAGCAAGTATATACCGTAAACTTCTGGCCTGCACCTAATATCAATGACTACCTGAATCTACAGACACGTATAGAGAAACGTATGGCCGCCATGAAAGTAGTAGGGGCTGAAGATATTAAGGATTTTACCGAAAACTATGCTGAAATTGCGACTGATGAGACCTTAGAGGAAAGACAGAACAGAAAAATGCTCGAACAAATGCAAGAGAGTATTGATGATTTAGAAGATGAAAAATCATTCGGATTTGACGACCTCTCTCTTGAGAATTTCCGACAAGACTTGGCTTTAGAGCTTGACCAAAGAAGGCGCTATTACGAACAATTGCCCAATGGTATTTTCTCAGGAATAGCCCTATCCCCTACCGATGAACCTCAAGCCAAAGAAGGTGTCATCGCTCTGATAGGCTCGCCTGTGAGAAAGGCCAAAGAGAGAAAAGATTACAAACACCTAAGACTGATCTATATAGATAGCCAAGGAATAGAAGTATTCCTTAACGAATCTGAAATACTTAATTATCTCGCCAAGATAAAAAATGCCCCACGCTATGGTTGTGAAAAGTTGGATATAGGAGAGGAAGAGGAAGTAAAATACTATGCCAACGCACTCTCTAAATGGTTTGAACAACAACAAGCCCACATAGTTGTAGACGGGGATGGACATACCAAAAAGGTAGCAGGAAAAGCAAGCCTTGATATGCTAGACCAACTCAGCAAAGGTAGAAAAAACGCTATTGAAGAAATGAAAAATACACAAACAATGGGTACAAAATACAACAAAGATAATTGGGATTTAATTACTTGGCTCATCGTTAAAAAATAAACTGACTTATGGAAAATATTATACATACTTTTAAAAATAGTAACCTTTTTGAAGTAACTACAATTTTTTTTAAGCATCTCAATATTTCAACTCAAACTTTTGAAAAACAAGCTTTCTTACCTCAGGATTTCTTAAAAAACTTATACAAACCTGAAAAACAAAAAGTAATAAAAGAAATCTATTTGGTAGGGATGGTAACTGATGAAGTATTTAGTGGAAAATCATTAGCTGAAATAGATAATGAGCTTAGTTATGATTACCAAGGGCTGCTCATCATAGCTGTAGATTTAGAAGATAAAACCGCTACCCGCACCGAGCTCTCAACCCTTACACGTCTTTTTAACCGTCGTTTCAATGCAATACCTGTAGCAGTACTTTTTCGCTATGGAAATCATATTGCTCTTGCCAATGCCGAACGTACCGAGTACAAACAGGCCTTCCGCGAAGGGGAAAAAATAGGTAAAGTCTCTATCCTCAAAGATATTGACACCCAAAATCCTCATCGTGGACATTTAGATATATTGGAAACCCTAAAGATACCAGCTAAGATAAAGACTTTCAAGGATCTATATAAGCATTGGCAAGAAGTATTCAATGTATCCACCTTGAATAAGAAATTCTATAATGAACTCTTCGCTTGGTATCAGTGGACTATCTCGGAAGAAGTAGGGGTTACCTATCCCAATGATACCCAAACCGACCAAGATGACCGTGTACAATTGGAAGAACAAGTCATCCGCCTAATTACTCGTGTACTCTTCGTTTGGTTCATCAAGCAGAAACAATTAATCCCTAATGAGTTATTCGAGGAAGATTCGCTAAATCAGCTTCTTAAAGATTTCAAACCTACTTCACTAAGCGAAGGAAGCTATTATAATGCTATCTTGCAAAACCTATTCTTTGCTACCCTCAACAAAAAAGTAACTGAACGTGCCTTTGCTAAAGCTAAAAACACTCGTGATATCAAGACCCTTTATCGCTATGAAGAGATGTTCAACTGTAGCGAAGAGGAGATCATAAAGCTATTTGCTCCTATCCCCTTCCTCAACGGAGGTCTCTTCGAGTGTCTTGATAAAGACAAAGGCAACGATGGAGTACGCTATCACTTAGATGGATTTAGTCGTAATGATCGTAGGTCTCAAGCCAATGGACACTATACCCATCGTGCTTTTATCCCCAATGCTGTTTTCTTTGACAAGGAAAAAGGCTTATTCCCTTTGCTTAATCGCTACCACTTTACCATAGAAGAAAATAGCCCTAATGACGTACAAGTAGCCCTTGATCCCGAACTCTTGGGTAATGTATTTGAGAACCTCTTAGGAGCCTTCAACCCTGAGACCAAAGAGAGTGCTCGCAAGCAATCAGGTAGTTTCTATACCCCTAAGGAAGTAGTACACTATATGGTAGATGAATCACTTAAAGCCTATCTAAAAAAACATCTACCTCATATTACTTATGAAGATATTGAAGTTCTTTTTGAAGATACAGACCTCCCTATAGAATGGTCAAAGTATCCTACTAATTGCCAAAAAGTAGTAGATGCTCTTGAAAGTATAAAAATACTTGATCCTGCTTGTGGTTCAGGTGCTTTTCCCATGGGAATACTCAATCGTATGGTATACCTATTAGAAAAATTAGACTTTAACAATAAAAAAAGTCTCTATGAATTAAAGCTACACCTTATTCAAAACTGTATCTATGGGATAGATATACAAAAAATAGCTTCACAGATTAGTAAGTTGAGATTTTTCATTTCATTAATCGTAGAGCAATCTGAAACAAGTGATAGTAGTGAAGATAACTATGGCATAGAGACCCTTCCTAACCTAGAGACCAAATTTGTCACAGCCAATACACTTATTCAACTAAAGTTAGAAGAACAAAGTGATACATTAACTCTATTTGATAACAATGACCCCGAGCTCAAAAACCTGAAAAAAGAATTATTAGATATACGTTATAATCATTTTTATGCTAAAACTGTAGCAGAAAAAATAAAATATAGAAAAGATGATGAAGACAAACGTAATCAGATAAAGAAACATATATGGGATAATCTCACTAAACCCAATACAGAGCATATTGGTATATGGGAAAAAGAAATTCTACGCTTACAGAAAGAATTTGAAAAATATAAAGATGAAAAATGGGAAGAAATCCAACAATCAGATCTCTTTGGAGAAATCACTCTAATTAGAATAGATTTAAACGGAACCAAACGTAGAGATATTGAAGATAGAATAAGATATTTACAAGCTCTTATTGAAAAGGAATATCACAAGGTAGCTCCTAAAGGACTTCAAGAAGAATTGAACTCCCTTGCCTCTTGGAATCCTTATGAGCAAAATGGTGAAGCTAAATTCTTTGATCCCGAATGGATGTTCGGTATCTCCGATGGCTTTGATATAGTTATAGGAAATCCACCATACTTTTCTTTAACAACAGATAGTCCTGAAAAAGACAAAAGAACAGGGACTCCCATAAAGCATAATACTCTTTATGAAAAACAAGGCTATGAAACCTTTGCCCGTACAGGAGATATCTATTGTTTATTCTATGAGAAGGCTTACCAATTACTAAAGCAAGGTGGTATTTGCAATTTTATCACCTCCAATAAGTGGATGCGTACAGGCTATGGACAAGCCACTCGTAAGTTTTTCATAGAACATACCAATCCACTTATCCTGATAGACTTTGCAGGAATAAAGGTATTCGAAACCGCCACTGTGGATGTTAATATCCTGTTATATGTCAAAGAAAAACCCACTTTTAACACTTGGGGCTGTACCATCAAGGACAATGAGTTAAAAAAATTGAGCCTTTATGTTCGGCAACATGGAGGAAAAACCTCCTTTTCCTCAGACGAAAGTTGGGTGATTCTCTCCGAGATAGAACAACGTATCAAAGCAAAGATAGAAGCTATAGGGACACCACTCAAGGAGTGGGATATACAGATAAACTATGGCATAAAGACAGGTTTCAATGATGCTTTTATCATCAATGGAGAGAAGCGTGCTGAACTTATCGCTCAAGACCCTAAAAGTGCCGAGATTATAAGGCCGATTTTACGCGGCAGGGATATAAAACGCTATGGGTATGACTTCGCTGATTTGTACCTTATAAACACTCATAATGGTGTAAAGGAGAAAGACATAAAACGTATTCATATAGAGGATTATCCAGCCGTAAAGGCTCATTTAGATTTGTATTATCCACAGTTGGAAAAGCGTGCTGACCAAGGGGACACTCCCTATAATCTAAGAAACTGTGCTTATATCGAGGATTTTTATAAACAGAAAATCGTGTGGAAAGCTGTAGGACGAAATTTAGCTTTTTCTATTCTAGAGGAAGGGAAATTTGTAACAGCCCCAGCATCTTTTATCACTTCTGAAAATAGTTTATATTATATTTTAGGTTTTTTATGTAGCTCTTTTGCAAAGTATTTTATTTACAATAATAGTGATACAACAGGAGCTGGTGATATTATGTTGAATATACAATCCCTAGTAAAAATACCTATACCTCAACCTTCTATAAACAATCAGGAAGAGGTTGAAAATATAATCTCTGAAATCATTGAGGGGAAAAAAGAAAATATAGATACAATACTTTTAGAAAATAAACTTGATGAAATTATAAATAATATCCTTAGTTTAAGCCCTGAAGAGATTGATTTTATCAGATCTTTTTGATTTTTAGATGCCATAAATCATAAAAAGTAAATTATGGCATCTTTAATCAGATACTTTCAATGAAAATTATTTCTTCTTCTGATAGATTATAAAGTTTGTAGAGTAATTGGTCTATTTTATTATATTCCTTACTTTTAACTAATTCCATTATTGATGTTTTTATCAAATCATCTATTTCTATAATAGGAAGTTTCTCTAAATTATACTTATAATGTCTATAAGCACCTCCATTACCGATGGGAGTATCTTCACTATTTATCCAATAGGTGATCAGTTTTGAATTTAGGAATCCTAAAAACCAACTATCTTCTGTTGAAAAGAAGTAATTTGTATCTAATAGGAAGGTTCCTTCAGGGATTAATGAATAGTATGTTTCACCAACACTAGCCCAAGCAATTTTCTGTTTATAAAAATCCTCCCTTATAGAAGAATTTTTTACTCTTTCTTTTTATAGGTTTTTTCTCTAATTTCATTAGTTGTTATACACATATCATACCCTTTTTCTTTTAACCCATTAGCAAGTTTAGCATCGCAAGTCCAAATCTTATGTCCCGTCTCAAAATGAAGTGCTATAAATAGATAATCATCAGGGTCTATATCCTTAGCTACTTCAGCAGCTTTTTCTCTATTTTTCTTTTTAATTTCTTCTAAATCATAGAAGGTAATATTCTTTGTAGCTTCCTTTAGAATATCAATCGCTTTCTTTTTAGTGAGATGATTACGTTCCATCAGAATAGGCAGATGTTCCTTTACCTCTTCCAAGAGATAGGATGGAGCAATAAACTGTAACCTATTTTTTTCATTTTTTAGAATGGTTGCCATGGCTCCATTAGGTGTATAGAAACAACTAAAGATAATATTTGTATCAGAGATGACTATCATGTTCTTGCTCTTTTTCTTTTTTTGCAATGGCTGCTTCCCAACGTTTAGTCATATTTCGATTGGCTTGTTTGGAAAGAGCCATAATCTCATCTCGGTATTTGATAGGCATACCATACTCATCTTCTTCTAAGTCCTCTTCTATGGGCTTAACGGAAGTTACTTTTTTATCTTTTATTTTTATATTCTTTATAAAATCAAGTTTTTTAATATATTCCAAAAAAGCCAAAGAATATGAATTATCATCCGTAATTGTAAATGTAACAGTCATAATAGTATTATTTTTAAGTGCAAAAATACGATTAAAAATCAAAATAAGCAACAGTCTATTTTTGGTTTTCAATAAACTTTATCTCTTCTTCTGAAAAGCCATAAAGTTTATAAATAGAATTTTCTATGGCGCTTTCTTCTAAAGAGATAGATAATATAGGTTTAGGAATTGGTAGTTTCTCTAAAAATACTTTTTTATATCTATATCCATCACTACCAAGACCTCCTCCTGCATAAAAAGTTTTAAAGAAATAAGTAATTGTTTTAGAATGTAATAAATGATATAAATACTCCAAATTTTCCCCTGTCATAATAAAAGTTGTTGCTTCTGCAAAAAATTGCCCATTCTTGTCTAAAAAAAACTGAGGCTCCCTCACTATCTCACTATATAACAGTTTTTCTTTAAAGAAATCCTCCCAATAATTTGCCCCCCAACGTTGTAAAGCATACCATTCGTAGCGTATTCCTGTCTCTGCTTTATTTCTATTAGAAAGCTCTTCTTTGTATTGTAAAAGATGATTATAAATTGCAGGATACTGATTTTCAAATGCTTTCTCTGCCTCTTTAGAAGCTCCTTTTATTTCAGGTGTTCTTTGATGAAGAGGAAAATGCCAAGGAATGAATAAGAGATAAAGATCCGCAAATTCATATCCGTATCGCTTAATATCACGACCACGAAGTATCGGCCTTATAAGTTCGTCTGTTTTCTTACGTTCTTCTTCACTTTGACAATTGGCTAAAATTTCCTCTTTCTTAGCTTTATCAATAATGAAAGCATCGTTGTATCCTGTTAGAATACCCCTATAAATATTAACATTCCAATCCTTGAGTGGTGTCCCTATAGCTTCTATCTTTG
>NZ_KE992174.1:0-47678 GCF_000466425.1 Capnocytophaga sp. oral taxon 863 str. F0517 | reverse complement strand
AGGTTTTTCCTCCATGTTGCCGAACATAAAGGCTGATTAAAATAAAGGTCTTATTCGCTATTTTTTTTAGACAGAAATCAGATAATTTTAGCCTATTCTTGACCTATAAGGTACAAAAATTTATGTACTTTGTCCCCCCTAATTCTAAATTTTTTATACCATGATTTATGGATACATTAGGGTCAGTACCGATAAACAAACGGTAGAGAACCAACGTTTTGAAATCAATCAATTCTGTAAAAACCAAGAAATGGTTGTGGATAAATGGATTGAAGAGACCATCTCTGGTGCCAAGAGTGTGGAAGAGCGCCGGCTGGGCAAGCTCCTCAAGCGTATGAAAAAAGGCGATATCCTTATCTGCTCGGAGCTATCGCGTTTGGGGCGTAACTTATTGATGATTATGGGAGTACTCAATGAGTGTATGAACCGCGACATTCAGGTCTGGACGATCAAGGATAACTACCGCTTAGGGAGCGATATCAATAGCAAGGTGCTGGCCTTTGCCTTTGGTCTCTCTGCTGAGATAGAGCGTAATCTCATTAGCCAACGTACCAAGGAGGCTTTGGCGCGTAAAAAAGCGGAAGGAGTGGTACTGGGGCGACCTAAAGGAAGTAAATCCGCCAAAACCAAACTCACCGGACAAGAAAAACGTATCAAAGAGCTGCTAGATAAGCGTGTATCCTACTCCGCCATTGGGCGTATCCTTGGCGTACATCGCCTGACCGTCAGTAGCTTTGTAAAGGAAAAACTTCAGCTCTTAAATACTTAACTTTATTTTTTATTGTATAAACTCTCACTTCTCGCATAGCATTTCCTTGACTCCCCCTCTCCAATTGTTGTACTTTTGCACCACATTCAGTAGTCAGCCGTCAGGCATTAATTAATCATTGTTGGCATTAATCATTAATCATTATGGAAGAGGCTCTAGACATACTTTGGACATACGCGCGCCGCCAGCCGATTGATTGCAATG
Source organism: Capnocytophaga sp. oral taxon 863 str. F0517 (assembly GCF_000466425.1). Lineage (GTDB taxonomy): Bacteria > Bacteroidota > Bacteroidia > Flavobacteriales > Flavobacteriaceae > Capnocytophaga. The sequence continues at coordinate 46,705 of NZ_KE992174.1, read as the reverse complement.
GAAAGGTGGTAATCCCTACCATCAACCAAAGCATTGCCGCGATCCGTTTGATCATTCGTCTGGAAGAAGCGAAAAAAAGGGAGGAGCGAAAAATAAAAAGAGGCGAACAAAGAATGATGAGTGAGGAACGAAGCGAAAAGCCAAGCGAAAACATGGAGCTTGGGTATGTGGGTGAACAGCAAAGTGTGATGAGTGTAGCTGACTATACTTCCTTTGAGGAGGAGGAAGAAGAGGAAGTGTCTCCTTTCGCTCCTTTCCTATTGGACGAAGATGAATGGTCTCTTTCGGCTGACAACCAACTTCCTAAGGAAACACCGCTTTCCTCTATTCACTATTCACTATCCACTCAAAAGCTCCCCTCTCTTGTTCCCACAGCTAAGGCGCCTTATCCTGAGCAACTCAAGAGCTTTGCTAAAAAATACTTTGAAAAATATATGAAACCCAAACTTTTCCCTAACGGAAAGTGTCAGCAGACGACCTCTTGCATGCGCCCCTACATCGCAAGCAATCGCCTCTATGATGGCTTTCCTACAAAGAAGCAGCACCCCTCCCTACACGATCCCTATCTAAAAGTCATTCAAACCGATCTGCTCTCCAATGTAAGACCTCCACCAAAGAGTTTTAAGCTAGCTGAAACCTACTATAATGCAAATCAATAGTTAAAAAACTATAAGTATAGATATTTAAAAAATTATAAACAACTCATTATTAACGACTTACCATCACATCCCCCCTAGCCCCGCCTCAAGGGAGGAATCACAGAGTGGTATCAAGTAAAATAGTGAACAAACACACTTGAATATACTGAATATCAGCATGATAGTTCAGCGCTCTACAATTCCCCCCTTGAGGGAAGTCCGCGAGAGCGGAGTATGTGAGGGGGATGTAGAAAAAAATATACTGAATATCAGCATGATAGTTCAGCGTTCTACAATTCTCCCCTTGAAGGAAGTGCGCGAGAGCGGAGGAGTATGTGAGGGGGATGTAGAAAAAAAATCCTGAATATCAACGGATTACTGTATAAAGTGTATTATTTTAACTATTAATTCGCATTACTAACATAACAAACCAATTTAAAGATAAAAGTGAATAGTGAAAAGCGTTTTTCACTTTTCACTATTCACTCTTCACTATTCATTTCTTTACGCTAATATCTGAGTAGCACGTACGGTATTTACACGGCCTTGGTAGCTGATCGGCATGGCACTAAGGCTGATGACGATGTCACCTACTTGTACGTGTCCCTCACGGGTAGCAATACGATTGATGTCTTCTATTGTCTCATCGGTGGATACGTAACGGTCGTAGTAATAGGTGGTTACCCCCCATAGTAGGCTGAGCTTGGTAAGCAGACGTCGGTTGGAGGAGAAGACCAAGATATTGGCACTGGGGCGCAAAGCTGATACTTGGAAGGCTGTATAACCACTACCGGTAAGGGTGGAGATGATCTTGGCATCCATTTCGTCGGCCAATTTGGCAGCACTCAAACAAATAGACTGGGTCACGAAGCGTTCATTACCTTCTCGTACAGGAGGGATACGAGGTATATTAACGAACTCGGAATCCTCTACACTGTTGATAATGCTGGACATTCGCTCGATAACCTGTACGGGATATTTCCCTGTGGAGGTCTCAGCCGAGAGCATCACCGCATCCGCCCCATCAATGATTGAGTTGGCCACGTCATTCACCTCGGCACGAGTAGGGGTAAGGCTCTCTATCATGGTTTCCATCATCTGGGTAGCGATAATCACCGGAATACGAGCTTCTTTGGCCTTGCGAACCAATTCTTTTTGGCGTAGTGGCACCTCATGAGCGGGTGTCTCTACAGCCAAATCACCTCGAGCTACCATCAGCCCTTGGCAGTTGGCGATAATCTCATCTATATTGGCCAAAGCCTCTGGTTTTTCTATCTTAGCAATGATAGGAATCTCCTCTGTGGTATGTGCTTTGATAAGTTCTTGGAGGTCTGCTATATCCTTAGCGTGGCGTACGAAGGAAAGGGCTATCCAATCCACTTCTTGTTCTATCGCAAAGATGGCATCCTTGATATCTTTTTCAGTAAGGGCAGGAAGAGAGATATTGGTATTAGGTAGGTTCACCCCTTTTTTGGATTTGAGTACACCGCCTTGTAGCACTTTGGCCACTACGGTATCCTTTTCATTAGTAGATATCACCTCGAAGATGAGTTTGCCATCATCCAAAAGTACCCGTTCGCCGGCTTTCACATCTCGGGGGAATTGGGTATAGTTCATATAGGCACGCTCTTTGTTTCCTACGAAAGGCTCGCCAGTGACAAAGGAGATTTGGTCTCCTTCTTCCACTACGACATCATCTTCCATCACCCCTACACGGAGCTTAGGACCTTGTAAGTCTCCCAAGAGCGCTACATGGGTGTTGAGTTCCTCCTCAAGGGCTCGTACCTGGGCAATACGCTGCTTTACCTCCTCATAGTTGGCATGAGAGAAGTTGATACGGAATACATTCACTCCGGCCAAGATCATTCCTTTGAGAATTTCAGGGCTATCGGTAGCCGGCCCTAAGGTCGCTACTATTTTGGTTTTTTTTCGTCCTATCATACTATATAAATTTTAAAAGATTAACTTTGATTTGATTTCTTTAAGTTTTTTCTGCTCCTTATTGGAGACTTTCTCTTCAGGGAAGAGCGGTATTTCATAGATAAAATCTATCCAAGATTGTTCCTTGAGCAAGGACAGACAATAAAGGGTCTTTTCCTTAGTATTTGTCCTAAGCAAATAGTCTACTTTAGGAAGTTCTTTGATAAATAGCTGCTGCTGCTCTACTTGGTCGAACATTCCCATGGCGACCTTTTCGCGTACCTTATTGGTAATAAGGTGCCATTGGGACATTTCATCCTCATAGGAGAAAAGGGGAAACAAGGTCGCTGTCTCCTGGTCGTATAAGTCTTTCAAGCTGCGTTCAAGCCGAATACCCAGTACCTTATTGATCCAATAGGCCAGTTTGCAGGGAACAAACCGGGTATGCAAGGCAATAAGGAGGTCGTCCTCCTGATATTGCTCAAAGTCCCATTCGAGTACTAAGGCCATATACAGTCAAGAAAACGAGTTATAAAGATTCCTTATCTGCGGTTGTGTCCGGTAGGTAAAGGGTTTCCACCCCCGCCTTGTCCAGGAACTCCAGTCCGCTGGTATCCCTATAGGCTTCCTTGTACACCACGCGAATGATCCCTGCCTGATGTATCAGCTTGCTACACTCCCTACAGGGCGACATGGTGATATAGAGAGTCGCACCAGCACACGACTGGGTGGAGGCCGCTACCTTAAGAATCGCATTAGCCTCAGCATGTAGGACATACCATAGGGTCTCCCCTTGTGCATCCTCACAACAATTATCGAAACCTGTGGGCGTACCATTGTAACCGTCAGAAATGATCATACGGTCTTTGACAATGATAGCCCCTACCTGCTTGCGCTGGCTATAGGAGAGCTTTGCCCATTCTTGTGCCATACGCATATAGGCACGGTCGTATCGTTCTTGTTTTTCCATAGCTGCGGCAAAGGTACTACTTTTTGAAGAATATCGCTATTTTATTAAAGAATTTATTTACTAACGAATAGGCATGATTTCAGCCACCAATTTGGGATACATCTTTTGTAACTCAACCCCACTCTTAGGCGCTCTGTCCATAGCAAATTCGCCAAAGTCATAGTTCAGCTCTGGCCATTTCTGGTATACAGTATCTTCTATGATTCCCTCATCACTATCCGGACGGGCTTCTTGATTGGCATCATCGGCTACATAGAGCAGACCTTCTGCCCAAGTCTCGCCTATATCAAAGTGATATTTACCTGAAACAAAGGTCTCTATATCCTGAGTAATATCGTCATAGAATTCTTTTCCCTTCAGTAGCAGCCAACACCGGAAATAGAGGAACCCATCATCGGAGATAAAGCCATCAAAACTATAATTATCTCCCTCTTTTTCATATTCATTGCCAAGAATGATATAAAGTTCGGCTATAGGAGCGGTATAGAGGGTGATGAGCTTCTGTTCTAAGGTTTTTTGAAAAAGGATAAGCTTCTCTTCACTATATTTAGATAGATAGGTAGCGAGTTTTTCTAAATGTTCGTCCAAGTCATAGGCTTTCCAATCCTTTTTATTATATTTATAGCTCTTTTCTATAGCTTCCCAGAAGAAATAGTCCGCTTTTTCCTCCTCGGAGTATGCTCTTTTTTCAGGAGCGGCCTCCCCTTCCTTGAGTTCGGTATAGCCTTTTTTGAGTTTTTGAAGGATTAGTTTTTCGCTTTCTTGGACACATTCCTCGGCAGAGGCGAATTCCTTTACCGCCTCACGCCCTGCGGTACCTGTCTTCCCATAAACGACTGTTTGGGTAGTACCCTCAAAGTCAATATCCCAAAACTTATCTGATTTGGCATCTTGATAGATAAACCTTCTTTTCATTTGTATAAGTTATTAGCTGTTAGTAATTATTTCAAGTTTTTTAGCTAACTCAATATGGGCTAAATGGTGCTCGCCGTGCCACACACTCTTGGCTATTTCTTGTTTGAGTGATACTACTTGACTTGTCTGTGGATGTAGGTAAGTCTTTTCGAAATCCTCTGGAGCGAGAGCTCTTAGGAGGTTCCACCAGCGCCAATGTACTCCATTTATGATATGCAAAGAGGGTGCTATATAAAAGTCTCTTGCCTCAGGAAGCGCTGCCCACAAGGTTTCTTCGTAAGGTTTTACGATAGGATTTTCTTCCGTTAGAACGAGCTTACAACGAATAAAGCTGTTCATATTCACATCGGCTAAGTGATGTACTATCTGGGCTATTGTCCAGCCTCCTTCTCTATAGGTAAGGTTGAGTATATTAGGCGGACATTGTTTTACTGCTTCTTCTAACAAATAAGGAAAGTGCCTGAGCTCTTCTATATAAGTATTTATGTGCTTCTGAGTAATTTCTTTAGGAAGCTCGAAAGCTACTATGGGGTATTTTATAGAATCCATAAGTTAGGTATTATCAGCATTGGTCTTTGATTCTTCTATGGAGTTAACGGAGATGGTCATTAGCCCTCCTGCCAAGAGCAGCGCTACAAAGACAAACAACCCTATAGCTTTTCCATCTGTAGTATAGATAAACACCATCAATTGTATCAGCTCCATACAATAGCGCCTATCATGCTCAGGACAGAGAAAATAAGTAGCCCCCATCATGGTAAGCCAAAAGGTAGTGATATAAAAACCAAAAATAAGCACTACTCCTAAGATAAAGTTCTTGATCCTACTATAGAGGTGGAACGGTACCTTTTGCCCTATAAAGTAAGCCAATACAAAGGTAGGGATATAAAGCGCTGTAATGACCGAATAGGTACGTATAGCCCCTATTGTGGTAACATAAGTGATTGATTTTGTGTTTATTACATAGTGCATAAAAAGACAAAAGAGCACAAATTCTACCAACAAAGACAACAATATATACTTAGTAGAGGTCTTCATAATAGAACTAACTTTGTGCAAATATACGAAATAATGAGCAATGAGTAATGAATAATGATAAAAATTTATCATTCGTCATTTGTCATTATTTTTGTATCTTTGTCCCAAACAAACCCATTAATACTTATCTCTATGGAAGTCAAAGACTTACTTTCTGTAGCACATACTTTCGGAAGTCCTGTGTATGTGTATGATGCTAACAAAATCAGCGCTCAGTATGAGCGACTTACCAAGGCTTTTGCTGCTGTGCCTAGCCTTAGGATCAACTATGCAATGAAAGCACTGTCCAACGTCTCTGTCCTCAAGCTCATGCGAAAGCTAGGAGCTGGCTTGGATACGGTCTCTATACAGGAAGTCAAGTTAGGCCTTCATGCGGGTTTTGCCCCCGAACAGATTATCTTCACTCCCAATGGGGTCTCTATGGAGGAGATCGAAGAGGCGGCTTCACTGGGTGTACAGCTCAATATTGACAATCTTTCTATCTTGGAGCAATTCGGCAGCAAGCACCCACAGGTGCCTGTGTGTATCCGTATCAATCCGCATGTCATGGCTGGGGGCAACTCCAACATCTCGGTAGGGCATATCGATAGTAAGTTTGGTATCAGTATCCACCAGATACCTCATATTCTCCGTATTGTGGAGAATACCAAGATGCACATCAATGGAATTCACATGCACACAGGTAGTGATATCTTGGATATAGAGGTCTTCCTCTATGCTGCTGAAATCCTCTTTGATACAGCCAAGCACTTCAAGGAACTCCAGTTTATTGACTTTGGTAGTGGCTTTAAGGTTCCTTATAAGGAAGGTGATATTCAGACCGATATAGAGGAACTGGGCGAAAAACTTAGCCAACGCTTCTTGGAGTTCTGTAAGGGCTATGGAAGAGACCTGACCTTGGCTTTTGAGCCTGGGAAGTTCTTGGTCAGTGAAGCAGGCTTTTTCTTAGTAAAGGTCAATGTAGTCAAGCAAACGACCTCTACCGTTTTTGCAGGAATTGATTCGGGCTTCAACCACCTGATTCGCCCTATGTTCTACGGAGCAACTCACTTTATAGAGAACCTATCCAATCCTGAGGGAAAGAAGCGTTTTTACACTGTGGTAGGCTACATCTGTGAAACAGATACTTTTGCTTCCAACCGACAAATTGCGGAAATCTCCGAGGGGGATATTCTCTGTTTTAGGAATGCAGGCGCCTACTGCTACACCATGGCCAGCAACTACAACTCACGTCCACGCCCTGCCGAAGTGCTTTGGATAGATGGGCAAGCCAAGCTCATCCGCAAGGCGGAAACCCTTGAGGACTTACTGCGCAACCAAGTAGAGATTGACCTGTAAAATATAAAAAGGCTATCCCACACGAGGATAGCCTTTTACTAACAGATATTTCTTTGATGAAACGTTTTATTTTACTTTTTCTACAATTGCTTTGAAAGCCTCTGGGTGGTTTAGGGCTAAGTCAGCAAGAACTTTACGATTAAGTTCTATATTATTAGCTTTGAGTGCACCCATAAACTTAGAATAAGACAATCCATAAGGACGAACCCCTGCATTGATACGAACAATCCACAAAGCGCGGAAAGTTCTTTTCTTATTGCGACGGTCTCTGTAAGCATATACTAACGCTTTTTCAACCGCGTTCTTGGCAACTGTCCAAACGTTCTTTCTGCGGCCAAAGTAACCTTTGGCTTGCTTCATTATTTTTTTTCTACGCGCTCTGCGCGCTACTGCGTTTACTGATCTTGGCATAAATTTCTAATTTTTTTTGTAGTAGGCGACTTTACGTTCTTTTGAGCCATACTCCAAGGTGAGACAATTAATTTACCTTAGAAACAATTATTTTAAGCCTAATTGTTTCTTTACGCTGGCCTCGTCATTGGTATGAACCAAGGTAGCGTGTGTAAGAGCTAACTTACGTTTTTTAGCTTTTTTAGTCAAGATGTGACTTTTGAAAGCATGCTTTCTTTTGATTTTACCAGAGCCCGTTAGTTTGAAACGTTTTTTAGCACTGGATTTAGTTTTAATCTTTGGCATCTGTTACTTAAAAATTAATGATGAAATATCTGTTATTTTTTTATTTTTTCTTCACTGGAGCGATGAACATAGTCATACGCTTTCCTTCGAGCTTAGGCATTTGCTCTACCTTTCCGAACTCTTCCAAGTCTACGGCTAGGCGTAGCAAAAGCTCTTGCCCTTGATCTTTATAGACAATCGAACGCCCTTTGAAGAATACATAAGCCTTTACCTTAGCCCCTTCTTTGAGGAATTTTTCCCCATGTTTCTTTTTGAACTCATAATCATGATCATCTGTTTGGGGGCCGAAGCGTATTTCCTTGATCTCCACTTTGGTAGCCTTGGCTTTGAGCTCCTTGGCACGTTTTTTCTGTTCGTAAAGGAACTTTTTGTAATCTACGATTTTACATACAGGAGGTTGGGCATTGGGAGAGATTTCTACCAAATCCAATTCCAATTCTTCAGCCATACGCAAGGCTTCTTTTGTAGGATATACACCTGTTTCCACGTTATCTCCTACCAAACGCACTTCGGGAACGCGGATATCTCGGTTCACGCGGTGTGAGGTCTTTTCGTCACTTGTGCTCTTCGTGTTGGGTACTCTAGTATTAATAGCTTTTCAGTTTTTAGGTTAAACATCTATTGAGAAAGGTCGTACGTTCTTATTGATTTCCTCTTGTATGAGGGTGATGAAATCGGCTATTTTCATAGTTCCCAAGTCCTCTCCCCCATGGCGGCGTACCGAAAGGGTGCCATTCTTTTCCTCTTCCTCGCCTACGATAAGCATATAAGGGAATTTTTGGGTCTCTGCCTCACGGATTTTCTTACCTATAGTCTCATTGCGGTTATCCACATGAGGGCGCAAATCGGCTTCTTGCAAGAGCTGTGCTACTTTTTGGGCATAGCCCTCGTATTTCTCACTAAGAGAAAGGATATTCACCTGCTCTGGTACCAACCACAAGGGTAAGTTACCCGCGGTGTGCTCCAATAGGATGGCTACAAAGCGCTCCATACTACCAAAAGGTGCACGGTGTATCATCACAGGGCGGTGTAGCTCATTATCAGCACCTTTGTACCATAGGTCAAAGCGCTCAGGAAGGTTGTAATCCACTTGGATGGTTCCCAGCTGCCAGCTTCTGCCCAAGGCATCCTTGACCATGAAGTCGAGCTTAGGCCCGTAGAAGGCCGCCTCGCCAGTTTCTATTACATAAGTTAAGTTCTTTTCTTTAGCGGCATTGATAATTGCATTCTCTGCCTTTGCCCAATTCTCATCCGTTCCTATATATTTAGATAGGTTTTCAGGATCACGCAAGGATACTTGAGCGGTAAAGTTGTCAAAGCCCAAAGAACCAAATACATAGAGCACCAAGTCTATCACGTGCTTGAACTCTGCATCGAGCTGTTCTGGTGTACAGAAAATATGGGCATCGTCCTGAGTGAAACAACGTACTCGGGTCAGTCCATGTAGCTCACCACTTTGTTCGTAGCGGTATACGGTACCAAACTCAGCAAAGCGCTTAGGCAAGTCCTTGTAGCTCCATGGGTGAGAGTTGTAGATCTCACAGTGGTGCGGACAGTTCATCGGTTTAAGCAAGTATTCCTCTCCTTCGTTAGGAGTGGCAATAGGTTGGAAACTATCCTTTCCATATTTTTCCCAATGCCCAGAGGTCACATAGAGGTTTTTATGACCAATATGAGGGGTCACCACCTGCTCATAGCCTGCTTGTTTTTGTGCTTTGCGCAAGAAGGCTTCCAAACGTTCTCTAAGGGCGGCTCCTTTAGGCAACCACAAGGGCAATCCTTGTCCTACCTTGTTGGAGAAGGTAAAGAGTTCGAGCTCCTTACCGAGCTTGCGGTGGTCGCGCTTCTTAGCCTCTTCCAAAAGGGTGAGGTATTCGGTAAGGTCTTTCTGCTTAGGGAAAGAGATCCCATACACACGGGTCAGCTGTGGATTGTTCTCATTACCACGCCAGTAAGCCCCTGCTACGCTAAGAATCTTTACCGCTTTTACAAAACCTGTATTAGGCAAATGTCCTCCCCTACATAGGTCGGTGAAGGTACTATGGTCACAGAAGGTGATGGAGCCATCTTCTAAGGCTTCAATCAGTTCTGTCTTATATTCGTTCTTTCCTTTATAGTAAGAAAGTGCTTCGGCCTTGCTCACTGGGCGCATCTTAAATTCGTGCTTACCACGAGCTATTTCGAGCATCTTAGCCTCTATGGCTGGGAAGTCCTTATCTGTTACACTATGTCCATTGAAATCCACATCATAGTAGAAGCCATTAGCAATAGCAGGCCCTATGGTGAGCTTGATATTAGGATAGAGTTCCTCCAAGGCTTGTGCCAAAATATGGGCGGAAGAGTGCCAAAAGGCCTTCTTTCCTTCAGGGCTATCCCAAGTATAGAGTACCAAACTACCATCCGTGGTAAGGGGCGTTACTGTCTCAATCGTTTTTCCATTGAAGCTGGCCGATATCACATTACGAGCCAAGCCTTCGCTAATACTATGAGCTACTTGAGAGGGGGTAGTCCCCTTCTCGTATTCCTTAATAGAACCGTCAGGTAGGGTAATTTTTATCATCGTGTAATAGTTGTTAAAAAACTCGGCAAAAATAAGGCTTTTTTTGGTAGTATCCAAATTTTTTCGAAGTTTTTTATTGGCTTGTATTTTTTTGCTATTTTACTCCCATTTTGAAATACGTATCCCACGAATTTTCTATGTATATGTAACTATACTGCTGTGATTTTCATAGATTATTATACACCCTTTAATTTTATATATTGTCGAAAATCGAATAATTAAAATGAGTTACTATACCTTATTTCTCCGTGGAATCTGTGGGAAAATATAATTTTGCTTACATCGAACTCATGTCGATTAAAAAGCTATTTACTTTTTCCTTGCCAGATTATCATTTTTTTTGTAAATTGCCACCCTCTATAGAAAATATTTGAACCATACCTTTCTTATTTTGCGAATATAGTACTTTCTCAAAAGAAATATCTATTCAGGCACAACGATTTGGAAGTTAAAGAGATAAAAACAAAACTATGAAAAGAATAATATTTTTTCTTTTATTACTAGCATCTATATCTTGCTCTAAAAATATAAAAATAAAAAAAGTAAGTAATAATTCTTTTGAAAATGATGTATATATAGACAGTCAAGGTTGCCAATATATAAAGATAACGGAAGATTATAAGCAAGTAAAAGATAATCTTTTTGAAGATAAACAAGGAAATTTGTATATACAGGGTACCAATAATATGATTTTTTACTATTCTCGCCCGATATATATATCAGAGCTTTACGATATGAACTCTGATAAATTAAAAATAAAGGACATTTTAGATAGAGATACGTATGAAAAATTAGCAAATACAGGTTTTTCAAAAGATAAGCAATTCTTATACCTACTAAAAGAGTGGTCAGACAGATGGGAATTACATATTATTAGCAAAGAACCCAATAAATATAGACTTATTTGGAAAAATTGCAGATATTATCTTTATTCTGATGGTAAATATTATTTAAATCAAGATATTTTTAAAGAAGAAGAACTGAATATGCCTCAAAAATAACAAAATAACAACAAAAAAAAATCTAATTATTATTTCATTACTTATAGCCCCCTCAATGTATGGGCAATATTATGAAAAGAGAGCTTATTGACAGTAAAATATTTGCTCCTAAAGGAGCTCACTATCCTGTAAAAAGAGGAAATACACCTATTAAGTACTCCAAAAGATATGAAAACCTATAAAAAAATATAACCAATATAATTCATTATGAAGAAAAAAGAGTAGGATATTCATTACATTATTGGCAATGGAATATAATTAATCAGAAAATACCTGAAATTAAAAATAAATATAAAATGAATAGAATATTTATAATCACTTTCTTTCTATCTATAAGAGCCTTTGCCCAAGATAGTATTATTAATTATATAAAAAACAATCCAATAAAATATTTTGACATTAAATCCTTTGAAAAAGATAACGAAATACGAGAAGATATTAAATTATTCTATAATGAACGAGGGGATCATTTTGAACAATTTATGAGTAGTGTAGACAAGGGGCATTTTATAGAAAATGAAACAAAGAAAAATTCTCCTATTAGCATAGCAAGAAATTATTATTCTAATGGTGTATTATATTATGAAACTATATTCTTTTTTGATTTTAAAATAGACACTACAAAAAAATATAATAAACTGGGACTTTTAAAAGAAACTATTAATAATGATAAAAATTATACATTTAGTGTAAGTTCTCTTTGTCAATTAATGAAAAAGGAATATAACGTAGATCTGATGACCATACAGAATCATTTTTCAAAAGATTATAACCCAGACGTAAATTATGATGTGATGAGGATGCTTGTAGAGGAAATTGGTAAATATTGTTATATTGTAATTTTATATAGTAATCCACTTCCCCCCAGATGGTGATTTTTATCCTCGAAGACTAATCTATATACATGGTAATACAGGAGAAATTCTTTGTGAGGAAGAGATTTTTTTATGGTTATTAGGAGGAGAGAATATACCTAAATCAAAGTCTTCTTTCCCCTCAAAAGAAGAATATCTTAAAAAGATAAAAGAGACTCCTAAAACCACCACTTTTAATGGTAAAACCTATACCGAAGAAGAGAGGAAAGCCTTTGAATAGGAGCAATGGGAAAAATACCAAACTAAGAGAAACAAAAAAGGCTTTTTTGATTGGATTTTTGGATAATCTAAAATATACAAAATGAAACAAACACTTTTATTTTCATTATTGTTATTGATTCTTGTTGACTGCAAAGCTCAAGAATTTAACTTACACAATATGAAATATTTTAATGAAGAATTTTTTATAGATTGGGAAGTGAACAGACAATATGTCCCAATAGGAGATGATAAATACTTTAAAAAAGGAAATAGAAGAATTCAATTGTTATATGATTATAATGATAACGAAGTACGAATAGAGGAAAGCGACACAATCACTCCTTATACTCGTTGGGCTACTTATAATTTAGAAACAAAAATACGGACTACTATAGGTCAATCCTTTTTTAATATTGATTATGGTATATGGTGTTTTTACTCTAAAATTGGCAAATTAGAAAGAAAAGTAAATCAAGATGAGAATTATAAATTCTCTATACGCCAACTAATTGAAAAAGTAAAAAAAGAATATCATATTAATTTAGAACTAAAAGAAGAAAGAGGGTATGTAAGTAGGTTTAATAAAAATGGTAGGTACTACTACCATCTAATATTATTCCCTAAAAATATTTATGATGAACCTACACAAGATATTATGATAGATGGGCAAACAGGAAAGAACTTGTTTAAAACAGATATAATACACAGAAGAGGAGGAAGTGGAAGAGATCCTGTATATGAATTTTTAGAATCCTTAAAAGAGAAAAACAAACCTAAAACCACCACTTTCAATGGCAAAACCTACACCGAAGAAGAGTGGAAAGCTTTTGAGCAAGAGCAATGGAAAAAAATACCAAGCTAAGAGAAATAAAAAAGGCTTTTTTGATTGGATTTTTTCAAAAAAATATCACTACCTTTGGGGGCAAAAAACAAATGAGTCAAGATCACAACACCTCCTCCGCTAAGGAACTTATCTTAGCCCTCTTTAGTCAAAATAACCTTGAATATGGCATTGACAAAGTGCGTGTCAAGGAGGCGTGGGTAGAGATAGCCGGTATAGGAGTTGTTCGATATACCGAACAAGTACGCCTGCAAGGAGATAAACTCTTTATCACGCTGAATAATGCGGCGCTAAAAGCAGACCTAAGCCTTAGGAAAACCGAACTGGTGCAGCTTATGAATGAACATTTGAAAAAAGAGGTGGTCAAAGAGGTGATTTTTCTATAAATAAAACATACAGAACCTATGAAATATAATTTTAATGATATTATCGACCGCAGCGGTACCGATGCCCTCAAACTGGAGGCACTACTCCCCCGCTGGGGACGAACAGATTTGATCCCTATGTGGGTGGCCGATATGGATTTCAGAACTCCTCCTTTTATCGTAGAGGCTATCAAGAAACGTACTGAATGTGAAATCTTTGGCTATACCGAAAAGCCACATGCTTGGTATCAGTCTATCATTGATTGGCAAAAAAGACGTCACCAATGGACAATTACCAAAGAGATGATTTCCTTCATCCCTGGGGTAGTCCCTGCGATCGTAATGGCTGTGGAAGCCTTCACCCAAGTAGGCGACCCTGTACTTATCCAACCACCTGTATATTACCCCTTTGCAGCTGCCATCCGCAATACTGGGCGCCAGGTAGTTACCAATCCCCTACTGCTCAGGGACGGACAATATCAGATTGATTTTAAGGATTTTGAAGAGAAGGTGAAAGACTGCAAACTCTTTATCCTTTGCAATCCTCATAACCCAGGCGGGCGGGTATGGAAAAAAGAAGAGTTAGTGCAATTAGCCGCTATCTGCCTCAAGCACAATGTATTGATAATTTCTGACGAGATCCATGCCGACCTTACCCTTCCCCCTTACCAGCATACTCCTTTGGCGAACCTCTCCCAAGAAGTGGCCGAACGTTGTGTAACCTTTTCTTCGGCCAGCAAAACCTTCAATATGGCAGGACTGGCCAGTGCCTACGCTATTATCCCTAATGCCGAGGTGAGAAAGAAATTTTTAGACAAAACCGTGGGTTATATGCTCACCGATGGAAATGTCTTTGCCTTCCAAACCACGGTAGCAGCCTATGAACAAGGAGAGGAGTGGCTTGGCCAACTACTCAGCTATGTACAAGGAAATATCGACTTCTTGACCCAATATATTGATACTCATCTGCCTAAAGTGAAATATATCGTCCCGCAGGCCTCCTACTTAGTATTTTTGGACTTTAGGGAGTTAGGACTCTCCCAAAAAGAATTGGTTGCCCTCTGTACCAACAAGGCACACTTGGCCTTAGTTGATGGTAGTGTCTTTGGAAAAGAAGGTACCGGTTTTATGCGAATCAACTTAGCCGCTCCACGTGCTGTAATTGAAAAGGCAGCACAGCAGTTGTTAGTGGTTAATGATTAGTGGTTAGTCACTTGTCATTAGTCATTATTCTATCCAGCCACTTCCTATAGGCCTGTCGATTCTTGTTGTGCTCCTGTAGGGTGCGGGCAAACTTATGGTAGCCGATACGTGCCGTATCGGCTACAAAAAAGAGATACTCATGCTCCTCGGGCGATAGTACAGCCTCTATAGAAGAGATATCAGGCATAGCGATAGGCGCAGGAGGCAAGCCCTGTATTCGGTAGGTATTATAGGGAGAGGCAATCTGAGTGTCTTTGATATATACCCGCTTGATAATGGTATCATACTTGCCGGTAGTCTCCTTAATGGCATAAACCACGGTAGGGTCGGCTTGTAGGGGCATCTTATCCTTCAATCGATTGAGATAGACACCTGCTATGGTAGGCCTCTCATCCGCCATATAGGTTTCCTTTTGTACAATGGAGGCCAATACGGTGACCTGTTCGGGGGTAAGTCCTTGAGCAGCGGCCTTTTCTTTTCTTTTTTCATTCCAGAAAGTCTTATATTCCTTCTCCATTCGTTGGGCAAATTCTTCCGCTGAGGTATTCCAATAGAGCTCATAGGTGTTCGGGATAAAATGCCCCAATATATTGAGAGAGTCAGTCCCATTTTCAGCAAGGAAATAAGGACTAAGGAAAGCATTCATCAGCGAAGTACTGTCAGCCTCTATCTCTTTAGAAATTCGCTGTGCTAAAAGCGACAAACGATCTTGGTTATTAAAAGAAACTTTTACCGGTTGGCTTCGGTTCCTGAGCATACGTACCAGCTGTAGGTTATTCATTCCCTTACGGATTTCATAGCGGCCAGGGCGTACATGATCGGTATATTTCATAGCCGTTGCCACCCAATAGAAGGTATTCGTATCAGAAAGGGAAGGATAAAGTTCCTTCGAGATAAAAGAATAATCACTCCCCGAGGGAATATAGAATATATTCTCTTGTTCCTGAAAGGAGGTATTGGGATAAAGCAGTATATAGTAGCCTGCTCCAGCAAGTGTTAGCCCTCCTAAGAGGATGGTAAGCGCTATTATTTTAAAGATTTTCTTTATCATCTTCTATATCAGTGTATTATCTTATATGTCGGGTAATAGTCAATTGTGTAGTAGGGGCAAAGAGCATAAAGGGTTTGGGATCAGAGGAATATATCACTTTGTTATTAAATATCTCCATGACCGCAAAAGACCAATTCTCTCGGTTGTAATTAATGGTCATCCTACCGATACTTGCAGGATAAGCCTTTAGGTTATGCCAGGCCAAAGCCTGTGAATTATTACCAAAATTAAGTCCCGCTGATACCATACCGGCCATCAACCAGCTGGGAGAGACCACCCATGAATAAGCATAACCTATATTAGCGCCTACTTGATAGTTATCAAAGGCTGTAGGAATCGTCTCTTGTAATGCCATATCAGGTAGGAGCTTATGATAATATATTCCAGCTCCAAAGAGTAGGCTCCCTGCCGATTTTAGCTGCCTTTCACTCTGTTCGAAGGCTGCTCGCAAGGAGAGTTTTTTATGACGGAGTACATAGGTACCATCAATCCCCCACCTCTTCACCGCAAGATCGGGGAAAAGAGTATACTTTTTCTTTTCTAAAGGTCGCCCTTCTTGAGTGAAGAAGCCTCGATAATCTTGGTAATAACCATCCAAGAGTATTTTCTTCCCATATTTGTGCATTTGGAAATCTGTAATATGAGAAGATAAGCCTGTATCTGTTTTCAGAGGAAATAAACTAAAAGAAAGCAGCAGATTCATTCCTATAATCTTCCTCAATCCTAAGCCTATTCCTATATTCTGTGGATAAGTAGGATTATAAGAAATCCCTTCATGCTGGATGGTAAGCATCTTATTAGGTACAAAGAATTTTACCCACCACTTATGAGGATATTCTTGTACGTATAGCGTATCTTTTTGTTGGGCTGTTAGAATATTCGAATTGAATAAAACAAATACAAAACAGATTGTTATTCTTATTAGTCTTTTTATTGTTTTTGTAGGATGGAAATATTCCATCAATTACTATGATTCTGATTTTATTAATTTCTTTTTAGTGCTCCAATATTGGATTATTGTTTGTGTCAAAAATATAACTTGGAAGCATCACATAAGGTTCAAAACTATCTTCTGTGATGATAAATTCTTCTATGTGATTTAAATAGTTTTCTCCAAAATCGCTAAAATCTGTATTAAGTTCGGTTGTTTTGAGTATTTTATTATTTAGGATATAATCCATAATGATTTTTTTATCCTTCACAACATAGAAATATTGTAGTTTTTCATTCCATTTGTTTTTTAGTTTGATACTTCCTTTTTGCAATATTTTATTTTTTATACTCCCTGAATTTATTTCTTTACCTTTTTCATATTGCTTGAAGTTTATAACTGTATCTATAGTATCTGTATTTTCATTTTTATTTTCTATGATCGTATATATGTATTCTTTTTCTCCCTTTTCGTTATATATCTCTGCGTTTATCTGACCATTTTTCTGTTTTTCTTTATAATATCTAAGAATATTATTTTCATCTATTTGCTTGATACCGGCAAATTCACCTTTGTTGTAAAGTATATAACTATCGTTTTTTTCCAAATCATTATACAAATAACCTTCATAGCAAGCCCCTTCTTTGAAAAACAATTCTCCTTTTATTATCTTTTTATTCTTATTATAGTAAGTAATTTTATCTATATCATGATGAATACTGTAGTCTGTTTGTTGTTTTATATTTCCATTCTTATAGTAAGCGATGCTTTGTTCTATATGTCCCAGTTTATACGTACTTTTCTCTTCTATGTGACCTTCATCATCCAAGGTATAAGCCTCTCCAGCATAAGGTTCATTATATTTGTAAATAAGTTCGCCCATTTTCTTTCCTTTAGAATCGAAGAAGGTGATAAGAACATCTTCTTTTTGTTTTTTTCTATCAGAGAATAATTTTCTTGAACGATAATATGTTTTTTCATCCACTATATTTCCTATGGCATCCCACTGGGTAATGGTTTTCACCTCTGTAGGATAGTGATAGTAATCCACTTCTATTCCTGCTTGGGCTTCACTTTCTTTTATGTATCGAGATCCTATAAGTTTTCCTTCTTCATCATAATATTTTATATTTACATTATCATTCTCATCATAATCATTTTCTATTCTTGCCTTCTTCATATCTTCGTCGAATTGTATTCTCTTTTTCACTTTGGCATTTTCTTGGAAATAGGCTACATTGAACTCTTTCTTGTCTTTTACATAAGCATTATCCGCATAATTATAAGTCTCTATATAAGTATTTTCTCCTTCTTTTTTATAGAAAGTATCCAAACGTCCTTTTTCATCATATACACTATAGGAAAGATTACCGTTTTCTTCCTCTCCTTGTATTTCCACCTTACCATTTTCAAAATAGAAGGTGAACTTTCCTACTAGTTCTTCTATACTTCTAAATTTTTTTCGAGTTGTATAAGCATCCATTTGGAGCTTTCCACTTAGGAAAAAGTCTTTGACATGGTAGTGCCCTCCCTTTTCGGAGATGATGCGATAGTATTTTGCCTTTTCTTTAACGGTTGTATTCCCCCCTCCATCAATATAAATTTTCTCTTGAGCGAAGAGATAAAGGGGAAAAATATATAAAAATAAGAATAAAATCCTGTTCATTTTGCTTGATTTTTTCTGATTACAAAGGGACAAATTTACGAAAAACTTCCGATTTCTAAGGGGCTTTTTTAGTTTTTTTCCAAGGAAAATAAAAACAGGCCTCACCTTGGAAAATAGCATATTATTACTTAACTTTGCTGCTGTTTGCAAATTTGTTTTTAGATCTATTTTGACTCTCACTTATGAAGCATCTATTTTTGGTTCTTCTTACAGGGCTTCTAATGGCTATTGCCTGGCCTACTTATGGATGTTCCTTGTTTATTTTTATTGCTTGGATACCATTGTTACTTGTGGAGGCACAACTCCGCAACACCCAAAAGCCCTGTAAAGGAAAGGTCTTCCTACTTTCTTGTCTTAGCTTTTTGGTATGGAATACCCTCACTACATGGTGGATATGGAACTCTACTATAGTCGGAGCTCTATTTGCTATTTTAGTCAATAGCCTACTGATGAGTATCGTTTTTTTCGCCTATCACTTAGTCGCGAAGCGAAATACTACTAAGATCAGCAGTATCTTCTTTATCGTTATATGGATAGCCTTTGAGAAGTTCCATCATCATTGGGATTTTTCTTGGCCTTGGCTCTCCTTAGGGAATGTCTTTTCTGAAAATATCCGCTGGATACAGTGGTATGAATATACGGGTATTTTCGGAGGGAGTCTTTGGGTGTTAGTAGTGAATATACTATTATTCCACTCCTTACGTATCTTCTTAGCAACCAAAGATAAAAGACTGTTTTACAAGCGTATAGGAGGTATCAGCTTATTGGTAATTATTCCTATAGGTTTCTCTTTGGGGCTATATTCCTTCTATAAGGAAGAAGGAAAACCAATCGAAGTGGTAGCCCTACAGCCCAATATAGACCCTTATAGGGAAAAATACAGCCTCTCCAATGAGGAAACTATCCGTTTGCTTTTGAAACTCGCTGAGGAAAGCGTTACAGATAACACCCATTTTGTACTGACCCCTGAAACGGTCATCTCTGAGGGCGTTTATCAGTTAGAGGAGATCTCTCATAGCCAAGAGGTTACCTCTTTACATGCCCTTTTAGAGAAATACCCTCAGCTGAATTGGCTTGTAGGTATCTCCATCTACCAAGTTGTTCGAGATAAAAGTAAGATTGGAGCACAGAGCAACTATAATCCACTACAAAACTATTGGTTTAATGACTATAATAGTGCTTTTTTGCTGAACTCATTTGGGATTATGGGCTACCATCACAAGTCAAAATTAGTCGTAGGGGTAGAGCATATGCCGCTCCAAGGGATTTTGAGACCTATCTTAGGAGATATTATGATCGACCTAGGGGGTACCATAGCGGTAAAAACGACCCAAGAGATTCCCTCTGTTCTTAGCTCCTTATCCGATGAGAAGGTAGCGCCCGTCATCTGTTATGAATCTATCTATGGAGAATATGTAACCCAATATGTAAGAGAAGGCGCCCAATTCCTGGGTATACTAACCAATGATGCCTGGTGGGGAGATACTCAAGGACATAAGCAGCTGCTGAGCTATACCCGCCTTAGAGCCATAGAGACCCGTAAAAGTATTGCCCGAAGTGCCAATACCGGTATCTCTGCCTTTATCAATCAGCGAGGAGAGGTCATAAGCTCACTCGATTATGGAAAAGCTGGCGCCTTAAGAGGTACTATCTTGGCCAATGACAAGAAGACTTTTTATGTTCGCTATGGCGACTATATAGCACGTCTCAGTGCTTTTATAGGAATAGGAATTTTACTTACCTCCTTGCTAAAGAAAAGAAGTGAAGTATAGTTCAAGGAACTATACTTCACCCATTTATCAATTAGAAAACATGTGAAAAGACTTCATTTTTTTCTAAGCCGTTGATTTTCCTCTTGTAGGAATTTTATTCTCTCCAAAAGTCGATGAATAATCTCAATACTAGGGACATTGATATCAAGATCATAGTGCCAATTGACAAAGCGTTCAAAGGCTGGTAACTGGTCATAATTCACATAAGTAACCCTATCAATAACCTCAGTTTTTATCAGTCCGTTATCTACCAAAGCATTAAAAAAAGAGGATTTAATTTTATAGAGCCTTATAATCTTTGTTTTTGATATTTTAAGCGGATGTTCCATTTTCCTGTAGTTTTTTCATTTGTTCTAGTAATTGTTTTTGCTTATCCGATAGATTTTTAGGGAGTTCTACAGTATAAGTGATGAATAAGTCGCCAAAGGTTCCCTTCTTGTATACTGGGAATCCCTTACCCTTAAGGCGTACTGTAGTTCCTGGTTGGGTTTCAGGTCTTACCTTCAGTTTCACTCTACCGGAGAGGGTTT
This sequence comes from Capnocytophaga sp. oral taxon 863 str. F0517, assembly GCF_000466425.1. Taxonomy (GTDB): domain Bacteria; phylum Bacteroidota; class Bacteroidia; order Flavobacteriales; family Flavobacteriaceae; genus Capnocytophaga. The sequence continues at coordinate 26,194 of NZ_KE992174.1, read as the reverse complement.
CCACTTGTACTTCTCCTCCAAGAATAGCCGTATACATATCAATGGAGACCTTTGTTTTGAGATCATTTCCCACGCGTTCGAAAGTAGGATCAGGCAATATTTGGAAAGTAATATACAAGTCCCCATTAGGCCCCCCATTCACTCCTTCACCACCATAGCCTTTGAGCTTTATTTGCTGATTATTTTGGATACCTGCAGGAAGTGTTATGCGGATTGTTTTTCCATTGACAGTAAAGGTAGTGGGCTGAGTAACAGCCGCATCCCTGAGCGAGAGAGTGAGCTCGGTGTGCAAGTCCTGCCCCTTAAATTTTCCATGAGCAGTCCCAAAACCACCTCGGTCAAAGCCAGCCTCCTTACCAAATATCTCCTTAAAAAAATCTGAAAAATCATTACCACTTGTATAAGTAGCCCCCTCGAAACCATTTCCAAAAGGGTTTCTTCCCTGTTGTCGAGCATTTTCATAGGCTTCCCCTTGTTGCCAATCTTTGCCGTACTTATCATACTTAGCTCGATTTTTGGAGTTTCCTAAGACCTCATAGGCTTCATTAATCTGCTTGAAACGTTGCTCCGCCGATTTATCATTAGGATTCATATCTGGATGATAAAGACGAGCAAGCTGTCTGTATGCCTTCTTGATATCTTTTGAAGAAGCAGACTTATCTACGCCTAAAACCTTATAGTAATCAATATATGCCATTGGGTTATATTAAATATTTTTTTACAATGAGACAAATATAATGTAAATTAATGAATTAACCTAAATTAATAGCAAAAAAGGATTTTTTTCTTTCAGCAAAACTATTTGCAAACAAAAAACTACAGAATATAAACTTTTCTACAAATAAAAAACTAATAAAAAGCTATAATACATTACTCTCCTAATTTAAAACGAATAGAAAGAAAGCCTATTTGTGTCTGTGGTGCTTTCTCATCTGCATTGAATCTGTAAGTAAGTGCGGATTTTCGTGCGGCTTCTAATAGGCAAGGAGCCTTGTTGGTTGTTCCCCGCTCCCCTGCCTTAGCACGAATGACCTTTCCTGAGCGATCCACTTCTATCTGTACAATTACCAAGCCTGATTCGTTACAATCTTGGTATATCTTCTCGCCACTTATATACTTACGCCCACTCAGTCCCCAACCTTTTCCACTTCCACTTCCAGCCCCTTCACTACTATCTCCATAGAAGCTATTAGCATAAGAATTTCCCTTGGGATCCCCCTTGTAGCCTGGGAGTTGGTCATCCCCCTGATTGCCTGATCCTGTACTGGACTGCGAATGCTTTGGTGAGGCATTCAAGACACTTGATAAGGCATCAGTGGTAGCAGCGGCTGGCTTTTTCTCCGTTTTTTTAGGTTTGGGCTCCTTAGGTGGCGTTTTCTTTTTTTCTTCCTCTTTAGGAAGGGCAAGGGTTTCTTGTGTCTGGTCATTTTGAGTCAGTAGTGGCTCATTGGCTGTAGGTTGCTCCTCTATCTTGGATTCTTCCTGAGGATCTTCCAAGTCTTGAGATGGAGCGGTAGGCTCTGGCGGATTGATATCCCCCATCCCTACTTGATCCGTTCCAAAAGTGATGGTAATTCCCTCTTCCTCTTCAGCAGAAACCATAGCATTAGTTAGCCTCATTACTAATAAGGCTAACACAATTAACGCCATTATTATCAGCGTAATAGCAAATGACTTTTGCTTATGTACTGTATCCAATACCATAACTTAGGATTACTTAGGCCGTACGGCTAAGATAAGTTTATACTGATTTTGATTGGCAATATCCATAACAGAAACAGCCTTTTCTATAGGGACACTCTCCTCTACCCTAAGGACAATGGTCGGATTCTCCATTCCTGAGAGTGCTTCCTTAAGCTCCGTTTCCATTTGAGAAATATCCACCAACTTATTATTTACATAATATTGTGCATCCTTATCAATGCTTACCGATACATTTTGAATCGTTGAGGACTTTCCTTGTGCCTTGGGTAACAACAGATCCAATACCTTAGGATTGTTAGAGGCGGTAAGCATAAAGAAAATAAGCAATAAGAATACGATGTCCGTCATGGAGGACATACTAAACTCTGGGCTTACCTTATTAGTTGATTTGATACTCATCTTATTAAATAGGTTCGTTCAACATATCCAAGAAATCAACTGTAGTAGCCTCTAGCTTTTGGGTAACATTATTGATTCTCATCACCAAGTGATTATAAGCCAAATAAGCTACAATCCCTACAATAAGACCTGCTACAGTAGTGGTCATAGCAGTATAGATCCCTCCGGCCAGTATGCTCATATCAGCCTGTCCATTGGTGGCCATAGCATGGAAGGACATCACCATCCCTACCACAGTCCCCAAGAAACCAATCATAGGACCTACCCCCGCAAGAGTAGCCAACAAGGAAACATTTTTTTCCAACTTATAGACTTCCAAAGATCCTGCATTCTCTATAGCCTTATGGATATCATCTATAGGCTTCCCTATTCGAGAGATTCCCTTACCTACCAATCGAGCTACAGGACTATTGTACTGAAGACAAAGATTTTTAGCCGCCTCTATGCGTCCTGAAGCTATATTATCCCGAATAACGCTCATAAAATTAGCATCTATCCTCTTGGCTGAACTGATAGCAAAAGTCCTTTCAAAATAGATGTAAATGGCCGTAGCAAGCATCAGAAATAGAACCCCTATAATGATGGTATTGGCCAGGCCACCATCTAAAATAAGGCTCATAATAGAGAGACTTTCTTGTTTTACCTCAGTGGTTGATTCCGCTGTAGACATCGCATTTGCTTGTAAAAACAACATATTTCCTTTAATTTAGTTTTAGGGGCAAAAATACATCTTTTCTTTATAAAAAACTCATTTTTTAATATTTTTATCACTTCCTATTTTTAAACCATAATACTTTTAGGAAAACAAAGCTAAACCACCCTATAAATCTCAATCAATCAACAACTTAAACATTTTAACATATATTTATACTATCTGACACTTGTAGATTCAAAAAATATGCGTACCTTTGCAATCGAAATAAGGAAGTAAGTTTTAAAACCAATCCTTAGATAGTTTACTGATAATAAAAAGGGAATTGCCAAAAAGAGTAATTCACTTATTGAAGATAATCTTATAATTGTTTAGTTTTTTCACGAAAGTCCGAGCTACGAAAGTACTCGGATTTTTTCTTGTATATTCTAAAATATTGAGCACTGCAAATATACTCATTTTTCAGCTAAACACAAAGCATCTAAAGACCTTTAACTTTCTTTTTAATCTCAATTATATATCAAAGCATCTCTTATAGGTTCATAACCTATTAATAATAAACTATTTACATTTTATCAGATAAAAATATTGGATATCGTTTTGTATATATGAAAAAAAGTTGTATCTTTGCACCCGCAAAAGCATGGCGAGGTAGCTCAGTTGGTTAGAGCGTTGGATTCATAACCCAAAGGTCACGGGTTCAAATCCCGTCTTCGCTACAAAACGTAAAATACTGAAAAAGAGTGTGTTGTATTCTACAAACACTCTTTTTTTATGGCCAAAATCCTGCATATTTTAAGAACCGAATACGCTACCGAATACGCTATGAGCAACAAAGGTCTGTTCTCCCTCCTTTTAATGACTAAGATAAATTCAGAATAAAGAAAATACTAGCATACTAAAAAAGAATCTCCTCGCAGTCAGGCTGCGAGGAGATTGAAAAATATGAATATATCAGAGACAAGTACTACTAATAGCCTAATATCTTAAGCATTTCCTCTGCCTTTTGCTGCTCCATAAAGAGGCGTGAGGTAAGTTCTCCATTTTTATCTCTATCAATAAGTATTATCTTGGGCTGAGGGATCAGACAGTGCTGTAGCCCTCCTATTCCCCCTATGGAATCCTGATAAGCTCCCGTATTAAAGAAACCTATATATAAGGGCTTATTCTTATTATACTTTGGCAGATAAATAGCATTCATATTCTGCTCACTATTATAATAATCGTCTCCATCACAGGTAAGCCCTCCTAAAAGTACTCTCTCATACTCATCATTCCAACGATTGATGGGGAGAAGCACAAAACGTTTGTTGATAGCCCAGGTATCAGGAAGCGTTGTGATGAAGGAAGAATTAATCATATTCCATTTCTCACGGTCATTCTGTTGTTTCTGATACATAATCTCATAGATGGCTCCTCCTGCTTCTCCTACCGTAAAGCTCCCGAATTCGGTAAAGATATTCGGTACTGGTACCTTCTCTTGTTCACAAGCTATTTTAATTTGTCGAATAATCTCATCCACCATATAAGCATAATCATACTCAAAGGCTAAGGATGTTTTTATAGGGAATCCTCCTCCTATATTAAGGCTGTCCAACTCTGGGGCTACTTTCTTGAGCTGAATATATACTTTGAGACATTTAAGAAGCTCATTCCAATAATAGGCATTGTCCTTGATCCCTGTATTGATAAAGAAGTGCAACATCTTGAGGGTTACCTTCTTATTATCTTTTATCTCTCGATTATAGAAAGGAACAATATTCTTATAACCGATCCCTAAGCGGCTGGTGTAGAATTCGGAACGAGGATCCTCTTCAGAGGCTATACGTATACCTATGTTATAGCGCTCCTTTATTTTCTGGTCAAAAAGATTGATTTCTTCATAATTATCAATAATAGGCATGCATCTATCATATCCTCTATTGATTAGGTCAGCAATACCATCTATATAAGCATCACGCTTGAAGCCATTACAGAGGATGTAGTTTTCTTTGCTAATAAGTCCTTCGTTAATTAAATTGTTGATGATATTAATATCAAAAGCAGAAGAGGTCTCCATATGGATATCATTCTTCAGCGCCTCTACCATCACATGCTTAAAGTGCGAACTTTTGGTACAATAGCAATAGTTGTACTCTCCTTTGTATTTATGTTTTTTGATAGCTTTTTCGAACCATTTCTTTGCTCTTTGGATATTCTCTGAAATTTTGGGTAGATACATGAATTTCAGAGGCGCTCCATAGCGGCGTACTAGCTCCATAAGGTCTATATCATGGAAGCGAAGTTCATCTCCCTCCAAGGTAAATTCGTCCTGAGGAAAATAGTAAGTTTGATCTATGAGATCTATATATTTATTTTTCATTTTATTTTCGTATTTATTGTATTTTTAGGGAAGAGATAAGGAACAAATAGAAAATAAAACTCAAATTCTCAGAGGGGCATAGCTCTTTCCTATCCTTCGAAGGATATTTTGGGCAGGGCGTAGCGAAAAAAAAGACAAAACCCTACATTGTAACAGATGCAGAGGAAGAATAACAGCATAATAAACTGAAGGAGGCTCAATAGTCTTATTCATTGATTATCAAACAATTATATAGGTAACTGATTCCTTAAAATGATAGGTTCATACAAGGGGCAAATATACTACTTTTCTACAAATATGAAAAGATTTTTTATAAAAAAGCCACTCCTTTTGGGAGTGGCTTTTAAAGTAAATATATTTAATTATTTTACTTCGAAAGTTACACGGCGTGCAAGCTGACGAACGTTAGCTGACTTAACGTTAGAAGTCTTATCTACTCCTTTTCCTTCTGTTGAAAGTTGAGAAGCACTTACACCTCTGTTAGTAAGCAATTTCTTAATTGCTTCAGCACGTCTTGCAGAAAGTTTTTGGTTGAACTTAACTGAACCTTCTTGGTCAGCATAACCGGCTACATTCAAGCTAGCTCCTGAGTTTTGTTTTAGGTAGTTAGCTACGAAATCAACAGCCCACAAAGAAGATACTTGAGGAGTTGCAGATCCAAGATCGAAATAAACATTGATGTAACCTTTCTCGATAAGCTCACGAGCTGATTGTCCAGAGTAGTTAGTAGCTGGAGCAGCAGGTGCTGGAGCAGCTTGGTTAGATGCTAGGCTACCATATTTTTCGTTGATGTAGTTTTCAACTTCATCAGGAACACGGTTGCTGTTGGTATCCACCATTTTGTCTTCCTTGTTTTCAAGTCTCTTAGCGAGTTCTGCTACGGTGTTTTCAGCTTTAGCTACACGCTCAGCAAGTTGGCTGTCGCTAGCAGCTTGGCTGTACCAGTCAGCATGTACCAAGTTTCTTCCAAGTGCTACTTGCAAACCGATAGTTCCAGTGAAGTTAGTTCCTTGGAAACCACGTTTGGTAGTTACTGCATTACCATCAAATGTTCTGTTTTGCCTAGCATACAAGTAGACAGAACCATCTAACAATAAAGAAACACGATTACTAAGGCGAATCTGTGGAGTAAGACCGAAAGTAAAGAAGCCTAAGTTATCTGCTTTAGAGAAATTATCTCCTTTAAGTTGTCCTACACCTACACCTGAGTGTAATAACAAGCCAAGATCACGAGTCCAATCCTCAAAAGAAAGCACGCGGCCTACATTGGCTACTGCTTGCAAGTTTACATTCCATATATTGGAATTAAATTTAGGAGAATTCTTTCCTTCTTCAATCTTGTCATATCCTCCTGCTAATCGCAAACCAAATTTGTTATTAAACATATAACGAACACCTCCGTTAAGTGTCCAAAGATTTGGTGTTTTTGTCGCATATCCAGATGTAAACCCTACTGTTGGCTTGTTGACACCACCATTTACATCTATCGACCATTTATTGTATTCTTGAGCATTCGCACCCAAGGCTACAAGAGCTGTCAAAGCTAGAATTTGCTTTCTCATAAATGTGATTTTTAATTCTAATTAAATTTCATTAACGTGGGGACAAAGGTAAAACATTTTTTTGTTATAGCAAAGGAAAAAAGATCTTTTTTTACCCACACCCTTATTGTTTATAATTTTGTTGACTATTTTCTAATAAATTTCACTTATCTGTAAGTCTTCATAGCGAAGTATGTATACAGCTCTATTCTCATATCCTCCTCCTTTTACACTATTCTTTATGTACTGAAATTTATTTTCCTGATAGGAGGTTTCCCCTATATTAACCTCCTTGACAAAGTTTCCACTTAGGCTCGTTCTAAGTACGGCATCCATAGTAAGATCAAATCCTCTAAAGGCATATTTGCTGGGAGAAATCTTATAGGTCTTAAGATATTTGCTTATAAAAGCATTATTTTCCCCAGCATATCTATTGGCGGCTGGATAGGTAAACTTCAGCGCTGAAAGCTGTGTGTTGGATATACTATTATGGTCGTAGGCCTCACCCTTGTCCAAGGTAGCCATGATAATATTATAGTTCCTATTCTTGCCTGAGATCCCTGCTGTGTTATAGAGTATACGTATCGCATCGGAGAGGAACACTACATTATCGGAAGAAACAAATACGATATTGGTAGCATCCTTGACCAATGCTTTCTGTATCCCTTGTATATTATCTACATTTTTAGCTTGTAGGAAAGAGGATTGTAGCTTCTCATTCATATCCTTACTCTTGCTATCGGAAAGCAATATAATGTTTGCATCTGGATATTTTTGGTATATGAAGCTGATCATACTATTCTGCTGTACTTCTATAGTAGGAACCGTCTGGAATACATTGGGGCGCAATTCTATATTTTTGTTAGACAAAGGTGCCAATATAGCGGTATTCTCATCGGTTATAGCCTCAGAAAGCGCATTAAAGGCAGAAGGAGCAAAAGGCCCTATAATGACCTGTGAATTCTTGAGGGCTTCACTGGAGGCGACAGTCTTTACTCCTTGCACATTTCCTTGGCTATCATATACATTCACTGTAAGGGAAAAGCCCATTTTTTGTAAGGAATCCAGGGCTATAAGAGCTCCAGAATAGAAATCTGCTGCCACCGCTGTCATTTTTTCTTTTTGCAACTTTATTTTAAGATCGGCCATATTACCTGCTTGGATTCCTGTAACCTTGAAAGGCAATACAAAGGATACCCTCTTGGCATTAGCCGGACGCATATTAGCCTTTATCTTCGGGTTGGCATCTGTAGTATTTCCACTCTCTACCTGAGCTAAGCCTGCTGTGGCTATATAATCTAAGAAATTACTCTTAGGAATCCATATTTGAGCTTCGAGCTTGATACCTTCCTTGAGCTCGGGATTGAGCTTTTCCAATTCTTTTTGAGAAAGACCAAACTTACGTTCTAAGCTCATGAAACCCTCCCCTTTTTCTACTTGGTAGAGGACTAAGGCCTTATCGGTAGTCACTTGAGGAAGACCGCTTCGCCCTGCGGGTACCCATATTTCCATTCCTTCTTTAAGAGGATCTGGAAGATTGGGATTGAGCTTCTCTAAGACTTCCTGAGTAGTCCCATAGTTCTGCGCTATACGCCATATGCCTTCTCCAGGTTTTACAATATGCTTGGTTAGTCCTTCTTTACCTTTGGAAATCTCCTTAGTAACTTCCTTATATACTGGAATGGTAATCTCTTGGCCTTTGCGCAAATCTTTTTTGTAGAGAATCATATTATAGCGGCGCAAGTCATCTTGTGTGATACCATACTTCTGTGCCAGTCCATAAAGCGTTTCCTTATCCCCTACCTCATGTATCTGAAAGCCTAAGGGTTGTTTTTTATTAAAGTAACTCACCTCTTCTCCTGGAAGTAGTAATATCATTCCTTTTTGTAAGCCCTTTTCTACCAAAGCGGAATTTAGTGACTTTATATCATTAGGAGAGAGACGATAGACCTTAGCTATACCCTCCAGCGTATCTCCTTCTTTTACGGTATAACTGGTATGTTGTTTGGTTTGTGCAAAAATAGGAAATCCTATAAAAACCATTAAAATTAGTAATATCTTTTTCATGTTTATTTTTATTACAAATAACCTAATTTCTCTCTTACTCGCTTGATTGTTTGTTGAGCTACTACTGCCGCCTTTTCTGCTCCTTTTCCTAATATAGCATCTATTTCTTCCAAATGCTGCATATAGTAGGCAAATTTTTGGCGTGGCTCGGCAAATTTCTCCAAGATAAGCTCATAAAGAGCTGTCTTGGCATGTCCAAATCCATAGTTGCCCGCTCTATAGCGCTCGGCCATCTCCGCACTTTGTACCTCTGAGGCCAACAGCTTATAGAGTGTGAAGACATTACAACTATCCGGATCTTTGGGAGCCTCCAAGGGGGTACTATCTGTCTGGATCGACATGATTTGTTTCTTGAGCTCCTTCTCCGGAAGGAAGATATTGATATAGTTGCGACGAGACTTACTCATCTTTTCCCCATCGGTACCAGGAATGATCATGATGTCCTCTCGGATGCTTTCCTTAGGAAACACGAAGGTCTCTCCCATTTGATAATTGAAGCGAGAGGCTACATCGCGAGTGAACTCTAAGTGTTGTAACTGGTCTTTCCCCACAGGTACCAATTCTGCATCGTAGAGTAGGATGTCAGCTGCCATCAGCATAGGATAGGTAAATAGCCCTGTATTGACATCCTCCAAGCGATCTGCCTTATCCTTGAACGAATGCGCCAAGGTCAGGCGTTGATAAGGGAAGAAACATGCCAAATACCAAGCCAACTCAGTGGTATAAGGTACATCACTCTGCCGGTAAAAGGTCACACGATCATGATCCAAGCCAAAAGCAAGCCAAGTGGCGGCTACCTCATAAGTATTCTGCCGAAGCTGTACGCCATCCTTTATTTGGGTGAGTGAATGTAGGTCGGCTATAAATAAAAAAGACTCATTACGAGCATCTTGTGCCATCTGCAAAGCAGGCAATATCGCTCCCAATAAGTTCCCCAAGTGCGGAGTCCCCGTACTTTGGATACCGGTAAGTACTCGTGCCATAGTTTCTGTCCTAAAAGAATAACATTTTTTTATGCCGCAAAAATACAACTTTTAATTCACATAGAAGCCTTTTTACATAAAAATAACGTATCTTTGCCCCCCTAACACAAGAACTAACTTATATCGTACTTATTCATGAAAACCTCTATCCAAAATAACGTCAATATACAGAACAGACGTGCTCGCTTTGAGTATGAAATCTTAGACAAATACATCGCCGGTATTGTCCTTCAGGGTACTGAAATTAAGTCTATCCGATTGGGTAAAGCCTCCATCGCCGAGAGCTTCTGTGAGTTCAATGAGAAAAGCGAACTCTTTGTCATCAATATGACAATCGAGGAATACGCTTGGGGAACTTATTACAACCATAAGCCTAAAAGTGAACGTAAACTGCTGCTAAAGAAGAAAGAATTGCGAAAACTACACAAGGAAGTTAAAAACACAGGACTTACCATCGTCCCTTTGCGCGTTTTCCTAAGCGAAAATGGCTTTGCCAAGGTAGAAATCGCCTTAGTTCGCGGTAAAAAAATGCATGACAAGCGTGAAACGATTAAGGATCGGGACAACAAACGCCAAATGGATCGCATCAAAAAGGCTTACCAATAGTTTTTATCACTTGAGTCACTTCTACTTCAAACAGTTTTCCATCTCTCAGGAGCTTTCCCCTATGAAAGTAGGCACCGATAGCGTTCTATTAGGTGCCTGGACTCCTGCTGTAGCTCCCACCCGTATCTTAGATATAGGAGCAGGTACAGGCCTATTGTCCCTGATGATGGCACAGCGCTTTCCCCAGGCCTATATCTGTGCGGTGGAGTGTGATACCTTAGCCGCTCAGGAGTGCCAAGAGAATATCTCACGGGCTCCTTGGCCTCATATCGAGGTCAAAACACAGGATATTCGCCTTTTCCAGGATGAAAAATACGACCTTATCATCAGTAACCCTCCTTTTTTCTCCGAGAAAACCCTCTCCCCTGTTGCAGCCCGTGCGCTATCTCGCTCCAACGAATATCTGCCCTTTTCCGAGTTACTTCAGTGCGTATCAGCGCTACTTTCCCCCACAGGATTATTCTCTGTAGTGATCCCCTATAAGGAAGAGAAGGATTTTTTAGAAATAGCCCGACTACAAGGACTCCACCCAAAGCAGCTATTACACGTTCGGGGACACCACAAGGCTCCCATCAAGCGCAGCCTCCTACTACTCTCCTTCGAAAAGGTACTTCCCCCCCTTACCCAAACCCTTGTCATAGAAAAAGAACGACACCAATACACTCAAGAGTATCAGGAACTTACCAAAAATTTTTATTTAAAATTCTAAATAAAATATTAAACAAAATCTGTTGTTCGAAAATAATTCGTAAATTTGCGCTCATCTCAAGGGGTGCTGTAAAAAGCTGAGATCATACCCATAGAACTTAGGCTGGTAATGCAGTCAAAGGAAAAAAATAAACTATCTGATTACTATATAATTTAAGTGGCTTATTTTTGCACCTGGGTAGCAAAAATAAGCCTTTTTTTAATAGACAAATAATGCCCCTTTGTTTGTAAAAACACTTTTTACCATGAAAAAAAAATGGTTGTGTGGGGCTTTACTCCTCTCTATTCAGGCCTTTGCGCAAGAAGCCCCCGCTGAGAATGACTCCTCCAAGGAGCAACCCATCGCACTGGATGAAGTGGTCATCCAGGCCGTCCGAGCCAAGAAGTCTACACCGGTAGCCTTCTCCAATGTCTCTAAAAAGGAGATCCAACAGAAGAATGTTGGTCAGCAAATTCCCTTATTGCTGGACCATCTGCCCAATGTGGTTTCCTCTGCCGAAGATGGTATCGGCTATGGAGATACCCATATCTACATCCGAGGCAATGACAACTATCGTATCAATATGACCATCAATGGGGTTCCTTATAACGATGCAGAGTCTCAAGGAATTTTCTTCTCCAACTTATCAGACTTGGCCACTTCTGCCGAGAGTATTCAGGTACAACGTGGGGCAGGTACCTCTACCAATGGAGCTGGATCCTTCGGGGCAAGTCTTAATGTGATGACCGAGGCTTTCTCCGATAAGGCTTACGCTGAGATCGCCAACTATTTAGGTTCCTACAATACACATAGGCATACGGTAAAACTCTCCACAGGAAAGCTCAATGACCACTTCGAAGTCAAAGGAAACTTCTCCAAAGTCAATTCCGATGGTTATATAGATCGTGCTTTCTCCAACCTCAAGTCGTATTTCCTACAAGGCGCCTATCAGGATGAGCATACTCTGATCAAAGGACTTATTTTTGGGGGAAATGTGAAAAGCTACCTCGCTTACAAGGGTATTACTGCCCAGCAATTGGAAAAAGATAGAAAATACAATCCTGCCGGAAAATATGTCAAAGACGGACAAACCCTCTTCTATGACAACGATGTCAACGTCTATCAGCAGGACAATGCCCAACTCCACTGGAGCGAGAAGTGGAACCCTTACTGGAATAGTACTTTCTCCTTACACTATACCAAAGGCCGTGGTTATTGGGAAGAAATGGACAATTGGGGATCTGGCAATTTCATCATTCGCTATCTGCTAGACAATGACTTCTATGGTACCGTCTTTTCTACCAATTATCGTAAAAATAGCATCGACCTAGTCTTAGGGGGAGCTGCCAATGTATATGAAGGCAATCACTTTGATGAGTATCTTTGGAAGGAGACCGGTGGCTATTCTTACAAAGAACCGATGGGTAAGAATGTCTATGGAAATAAGAAAGAAGGATCAGCCTTTGCCAAACTCACTTGGCAAATAGCGCCTAAGCTCAGCCTATTTGGAGATGTACAATACCGATATACTCACTTCAAAACCTTTCTTGAAGAGGTAGATTTTAACGAAACACTATCTACATTAAACCCAAAAGCTGGACTTAACTACTATTTCGATCCTAAAAACACTATTTATTTCTCATTCGCACATGTAACCAAAGAGCCCAATCGAAATGATTATAAAAATTATGCCTTAGATAGAGAAAACGGCGCTGAATTTCCTAAGCATGAGAAACTCAATGACTTAGAATTGGGCTGGCGGTATGATACCGATAAGGTAAAACTCAATACCAACCTATACTATATGCTATATAAGGATCAGTTAGTGGGCACTGGAGACCTTAATGACAAAGGTTATCCTATCCATCGTAATAGTGATGGCTATCGTGTTGGTATAGAAGTAGATGCCAAGGTACGTCTTAGCTCTAAGTGGCAATGGGCTCCCAATGTATCCTATAGCCAAAATAAAAATATTGACTACAAGATCAAAGACCCTAACCATCCTAACGAACTCTTGAACTTAGGAAATACCCAAATTTCTTTCTCTCCCAGCTGGGTAGCAGGCAATGCCTTTACTTTTATACCTGTAGAGAACTTTCAAATAAACCTCATTTCCAAGTATGTAGGCGAACAATATCTTAGCAATGAAAACCAAGACAATGCTAAGTTAGACAGCTATTTAGTGCACTCACTACAGCTTTCTTACGAGCTATTCCCAAAAAAGGTATGCAAGTCCATCTTGTTCACCGCTACGGGTAATAACCTCTTGAATAAGAAGTATGTTCCCAATGCTCGATACAAGAAGAACAAGCCACTATACTATCCTGCGGCTGAGGCCAACGGTATCATAGGAGTTACCTTCTCTTTCTAAGTGTTCATAGCCTCTCATAAATGAAAAAGTCGTGCCTATAATCGGCACGACTTTTTGCTTTTACGCCTTAGAGGCTAATCCTTAGGATCTATTTCTCCTCGCTCTATCTGGGATTGGAACTCCTCTATAGCAGGCTTGATGGTACTCTCAGGTAGGTCATCGATACGGATGTACATAAGCCCATCAATGGCATTATTGAATAGTGGATCTACATTGAAGGCGATCACCTTAGCATTCTGCTTGATATATTTCTTAATCAGTACCGGAAGGCGTAGGTTACCTGGTTCCAGCTCATCGATGATTTTGTCAAATTTATTCAGGTCTGATTGGGTTTCATCCAATATAAAGTCCTTATCGGCATCCTTGAGTCGCACCTTGTATTCCTTCTTCGGTTTTACATATTGGGCAATATAGGGATCGTAGAAGTTGGACTTCATGAACTCTATCATCAGTGATTTAGAGAAGTCTGAGAACTGGTTGGAGATACTTACCCCTCCAAGCAGGTACTTGTGTTCGGGAAAGTGTAAGGTCGTCAGTGCGATTCCTTTCCACAAAAGGAATAAGGGCATCGGTTTTTGTTGGTAGTCACCTACCACAAAGGCACGCCCCATCTCTATGGTTTGTCGCAGCATGGTATTCAGTTCAGGGTCAAACCTAAAGAGGCTATGAGTATAGAAGCCATTGACCCCATAGAGGTCAAAGAAATCACTACCCAACCCCATTCGATAAGCTCCTATGATGCGCTTGGTATCACTCTCCCATAGGAAAAGATGGCGATAATAAGCATCGTATTCGTCCAAGTCTATCGAAAGATTAGTCCCCTCCCCTACTTCTCGGAAGGTAAGCTCACGAAGCCGCCCTATCTCATGGAGGATATTGGGGATATCCTCTGCCTTGGCTAGGAATATCTCGTATTCCTTATGTTGAAGAAGGCGCGTACCGGATTGCAAGCGCAGATTTATAATCTCTTTCTCCAACAAACCAGGAGCGATAGCAGGGGCTACTTCCTCTGGGTCTTTGTTGTTCTTAACCCTGATCATAGAGGCAAAGCTCTTGAAGAGCTTCTTTTGCTCATAAGTATTGGAGAGCAAATAGGTTTTCTTTCTTAGAAAATTGGAAAATTCATAGAGGTCTTCCATCTCCTCCTGAGCCTTAGGCAATATAGGGCGCCCTATACGAACCCCTATCGTCTTATTTTTTTGGGAGAGCAACTCTGAAGGGAGCTTTGCAGTACGCAACAAATCACTTTGTTTGGCCAATTGGTAGAACAAAGGACTATTTTTAGCATGAAAATAGATAGGAATGATGGGCACATTGGCTTTTTTGATGAGCTTCATGGCCGATTTGTCCCATGTTTTATCCACATAAATATTTCCACTGGGCTGAGTGGAAACCTCTCCAGCAGGGAATATTCCCAAGGGCTTTCCTTCCTTGAGGTGTGCCAAGGCCTGCTTGAACCCCATAAGGCTCGAGGAGGCATCCTTGTGTTTCTCAAAAGGATTGACCTGAATAATGTAAGGATCCAAGGGGGCTATACGTGCCAAAAGGAAATTGGCCATCACCTTATAGTCAGGACGTTGTTCCAAGAGAAGTCGCAGCAAAAGAATCCCATCCAACCCTCCCAATGGATGGTTAGAAATCGTAATAAAGGGGCCTTCCTTGGGGATTTTCTTCAAGTCCTCCTCTCTCACATCATAATGTACCTTGAACTCTTGAAGCAAAGCCTCTAAAAATGCTACCCCTTGAAGATGTTTGTTCCTGTCATAAACTCTATTGAGAGGTGCCAAGCGCAACAAATGCAAAAGCCCCCATCCTGCAAAGGTTCCCACCACCCCAAAACGGTCTAAATGCGCCGCCTTCGCTAGTTCCTTGGCTGTAATCAGTCCCATAAATTATTATAATTCATCTGTTTGTTTAACCTCAATAAATGATTTATTTCTATTGTTGGTATATGTCTTTTTCAAAATGCAAATATAAGAATTTTCTACCAAAAATAGAATTGTTTTTTTACTTTTCGCAAAAAAACTTTGCCAAAGAAGCTCTTTAGCAAAGTTTATTAATAAACATTATGATGACAACTTTCTACAAATAAGCCTTTACCTTATCGGCCACTTCCTGAAATTCTTCAGGGGTAAGTTTCACCTTCTCTTGAAAGGTCATCTCACTCATTTGACTAATAGGTATCAGGTGTATATGGGCATGATGTACCTCCAACCCTACAACGGCCATCCCTACGCGCTCACAAGGAATCGCCTTCTCAAGGGCAATGGCTACGCGGCGAGCAAACTCAAGTAGCTGGTGATAACGCTCCGGCTCCAAATCAAAGAGCTTATCTACTTCCTGCTTAGGGATACAAAGGGTATGCCCAATGGCATTGGGGTTGATGTCCAAAAAGGCAAAACAGTGTTCGTCCTCTGCTATCTTGTAGCATGGGATTTCACCTTGAATAATTTTTGTAAAGATAGATGCCATGTGCAATTATTTTTATCGGGTTATTTCTATAATCTCCATCTGAAGGGTGCCATTAGGCACCTTTATTTCAGCTATATCGCCTACTGATTTGCCCAATAGGCCGCGCCCTATAGGGGAACTTACCGAGATCTTACCACTCTTGAGGTCAGCCTCACTCTCGGCTACCAAGGTATAGGTCATCACTGCATTGTTGGCCTTGTTCTTGAGCTTTACCGTGGAGAGTATCAGTACTTTGGAGGTATCCAACTGGGATTCATCTATCACACGTGCACTGGCTACCAGCTCTTCTAACTTTGCTATCTTTAGCTCTAAAAGCCCTTGGGCTTCCTTTGCCGCATCATATTCCGCATTCTCTGAAAGGTCTCCCTTATCTCTGGCTTCTGCTATCGCTTGTGAGGCTCGTGGCCTTTCTACATCACGAAGCTGATCCAATTCTGCCTTCAGCGCTTTTAAGCCTTCTTCAGTGTAATAAGCTACTTTCATCTTTTTCTATGCTTTTTAGGTTGATAAACTTATAAAAAAATAACACCCCAGCAAAGTTCTCTAAGCTCTCACTTATTTTCTCTTAACTGGAATGAAGTAATTACTTGATAGTCAGCACCAAGGCTCCTTGCCCCTAGGCACTGCTTACATAGGGGCAAAGATACAAACTTAATTCTATTCCACAAGCAAAATTAGAAAAATTTTTCTCCCCGCCCATTCCACCTCTCTTTATTGCTTACTTTTAACACTCTTTTCCTATATTTAACTTCTAAAGCCGTGAATATCTTTTTTTAGGAAATACCTACCCTACAGAATAACTGTTCTCGTTTTTTTACTATTTTTGCACATTGTTTTATCTATGAGATTTCTTCTTCAAGAGGATATCTCCTTTTGACCAATATTCTATTATGAAAAAATATTTCCTTTTTTGCTTCTTTTCCCTCTCTTTTTTAGCCACTGCACAGGAGTTTGATGTGGGTGTCAAGGGAGGCCTTAGCTATGTGAACCTCAGTGGCAATGGCTCCGAGGTCTCTTCTTTCAAGGGAAAATTAGGCCTCTATGTAGGAGCTTATGGGGAGCTATTCTTAGGGCGTATTTTTTCCCTACAGCCTGAAATCCTTTTCTCTCGAGAGGGCGCCCGCTGGGAGCATGAGACCTTAGCGCTCCATGACCAGCCCTATACGGCCTCTATGAATACCGATTACCTGAATATCCCCATCCTTACCCATCTGAAACTCCATGAAAAGCTTACCCTACTGACAGGCCCTCAGTTCGGGTTCTTAATCGTAAAGCCCGAAATAGGTTCCGAAGATCCTATCTTCTATCAGGGAGACAACTTTTTAGACAAAAGTGTCTATCGCAACTTCGACTTTGCGGTTGTCTTAGGCTTTAGAGTACGACTTGGAGACAACCTAGCCTCCGAACTCCGCTATACCCATTCTCTGACCAATTTATTTGACAAAAAACACCCTGCTCTCTCCCCCTTAGACTTGGGAAATGCAAATGTCTTCAGGCACTCTTTCCTCTCCATAGGGGTGGAATATCGCCTGAAACAACTCACCATATTCTGATTTTTCCTTATTACATATTCTATATAACTTAACCAATCCATATTTAATGAAAAAAAACTTCCTTTTTTGCCTAATCGCCTTATTCCTAATGGCTGCTTGCAACAATGATATAGACGATAAAATATCGAAGAAAAAAACCAACCCGAGAACAAACACTACCCCCAATGCGGCAGACCAAAGAATAACCATCACCCCCCTTACCGACTCTTCTTCCGAAGCCTTAGGAGGGCGACAAAGAGGCACTGACCCCAATGACCTGCCCAGTGCTTATAATTTCAACCGACAGGTTCTAATTACTTTCTCCGATACTGATGTACGGGTCGAAGGCGCCGGAAGTATCACTGTACATAAGAATCAGGCACACCTGAGCCTCTCCTCTTCCGAACAAAATGTGGAGTACATCCTCTCTGGCCATTCCTCCAGCGGAAGTTTCAATATCAATAGCGCGCACCCTTATAAGCTAACGCTCCAGAACCTGAACCTTACTCATGACAATGCCGTCATCAAGCTCAATAATACCGAAAAGGCTTTTCTGAATATCCCCGCTGGTACCTCCTCTTCCCTCACTTGTAATATTTTCTCCAATGATGATGAAAATATCGCTGCTATCTATAGCTTAGGGACGCTCATTCTTACAGGAGCGGGTAACTTATCCCTACAAACAGAAAAAGCTTCTGGCATCTTTTGCCAAAAAACACTTCGTGTGGCACTCTCTGCTGAGGCACTCCTAAATATAAATGCAGATAAAGATGCCCTACGAGCCAAAAATGCTTATATAGGAGATGGAGGCTCCCTTACCCTCAATACCCAAGGAGCTAGAAACGGCAATCACACGATCTCCGTGACCAACGGATATATCATCATCAACCAAGGTAACTATAACCTCAATGCCAGGAGTAATGCGCTCACTACCGCTTCCTCACAGCAAACTATAGACCCCTATATTACCATCAATGGAGGAACTTTTGCCATCAGTGCCTGGACTAAGGGAATCGCCTCCCCCAGTATCGTTACCCTATCCAATGCGAAGATGAATATTAACTCTATCGACTTCGCCCTCCAGGGGGACAAGGGGATCTATATCAACCAAGGTAAGTATTTTATCGAATCTACCTCTAAGAATGCTATAAAAAGTAACCTACTCTTTACCCTTACTGCCGGGCGTACCTTCCTTAGAAGTGGAGGAACAGAAACTCCTATCAATGTACCTTCCTCAGGGACTTTCGAAATAAAAGCAGGTACCCTCTTGGCCATTGGTGGACGTCCTGAACAGATGGCTACCCTCAAAGAGGGATCACAAATAACCTTCGCTTTCTCTCACAATTTTCCTCCCCATACGCTGCTACACCTCAGAGAGGGCGAACGGGAGGTACTTACCTATTCCCTAAGCTATCTATCTTGTGACTATCTACTCTTTACCAGTGGTAAGCTCCTGCCTAACAAACGGTATGATCTCTACCAAGGAGGTACCGTTACCGAAGGCGTAGAGGAGAACAAACTATACAAAAGCGGATTCTATAAGGCCGGTACCCATGTCACTTTCTTTACAACCAACAAAACGCTCAACCCTTAGTTTTTTTGAATTGTTAAACAAATTATAAAGTTTTTGTTTTCCTTATTTTTGGAACAATATTAGCTATTGCAAGTGTGCAAAACACTTTTTATGAAAAAATGTATCTTAGCACTTCTTATCTGTAGCTTATTGGGAAGCTGCAAACAACAGAAAAAACAATACTTACCTGACTCGGTAGGAAGTATCAATTCCGTTACGATTGTGATGGATCCTCAACTCTGGGGAGGAGTTGTCGGGGATAGCCTGCGACAGTATTTTGCCTCTCCCATCGAGGAAATCGCGGGAGCGAGAGAACCTTTGTTCGATATTCAACAGATTCCCGAAGATGTCTTTCAGGGAATGACTCGTGCCGGAAGAAATATACTGGTCGTCTCCACCGATACCAAAAATCGTTTCCATATCAAGGACTCTCTCTATGCCAAGCCCCAAAAGGTAGCCTTCCTTACCGGACAAACCACCGATGACCTCATCAGAGGAATACAGCAATACGCCCCGATAATTATCCTTTCTTTCAAAGAAAATGAGATGAAGGAACTACAAAACCGTTTCAAACATACCCTTAACAAGACTAAGAGTATCGAAGAGCGACTAAGAGTAAGCCTCACCTTACCTTCAGTGTACAACATCGTAAAACAAGAGAACAACTTCTTTTGGCTGGAGCGAAAAGTAAAAAATGGCACTGCCGATATCCTCCTCTATGAGATGCCCAAGAGTGCTATTGGCACTGCAAACAAGGACTATACGAAAGAGATCATCCAAATGCGAGACTCCATCGGGCAGCGCTATATCCCCGGCCCTGAAGAGGGGATGTATATGATTACCAGCCCTGCTTTTGCCCCTACTTATAAGAAAATACAAATAGGCCCTTACCCTGCCATCGAGAGTAAAGGCCTATGGGAAGTGAAGAATTTTATCCTCGGAGGCCCCTTTAGCAACTATATCATAGAAGACCCAAAGCGAAATCGCTGTGTGGTCATCGAGGGATTCATCGCTGCTCCTGGTACCTCCAAGCGTGATTTGCTTTTCGAATTGGAGACCATTATCAAGTCGGTAAAGTTCTTAGACTAAGGGGTCGTAGAGGCTACCTGTAATAGTTTTCCATTAAAATACGAATATTGGTGCAGTGCAAAATCTTTGATGTACTGCGCCATTTCTTTTGCCGTAACAGGAGCTTTGTAATCGGGAAAAGCCTCCGAGAGCATCTCGGTCTGTACCGCCCCCAAGGCCAAGCAGTTAAAGTGCCACTGAGTATCCTTGTACTCCTCGGCCAATAGCTCCGTTAGGGCAATCAAGGCAGCCTTGGAGGAGGTGTAAGCGGAAAGGCCAGCAAACTTCATAGCGCCTTGTACCCCGCCCATACTGCTAATGGTAACGATATGGGCTTTCGGCTGAAGCATTGGTAGCAAATATTGTATAAGCCTAAACACTCCCAACACATTGACCTGATACACCGCCTGCAAGTCTTCCATAGAAATCGTCTCAAAAGGGGCATGAATGAGCTTGCCTGCATTGCTCACCACTACATCAAGGCGTAGCTGCTCCTGCTGTAAGTAGGTGACTAACTGCTGTAGATCGGCTTCGCAGGTGATGTCAAAGGGAATATAAGTGATTGTTCCCTCCTTGTGTATTTGGGGATAAGACCGAGAGAGAGCAAGCACCCTAAAGCCTTCTTTTTCAAAGGCTTTGACAAGTTCAGCTCCAATCCCTCGGGTGGTTCCTGTAATCAAAACGGTTTTCATAGCTTTCTATTCTGTAACTGGGGTCGATTCTGTCTCTTTTACTTTATGGATTATCGGGTAGTTAGTTGTCTTATATTCCTTGTAGGAGGCACCCTTAAGCATACAATCCATAATACGGTGCATGTAATCATTTATAGAGGGGTTCGTCGTATTGAATAGAAAGGTAAAGACTACTTCCTCTTCAGGATATACATAGAACCACGCATAACCGCCTATCCCATTACCTATATGTCCGTAGTAGGTACGCCCTCTCCAGTCGGGGGCACTCTGCCAACCTATCCCATAACCAGTATTTTCTCCATTATTTAGCTTCTGGGAGGTAAGCATCTGCTCCTGATATGCTGGCTTTAGAAAGGCCTTGCCTAATATAGCCTGTCCCATCAGATTGACATCATAAGCAGTCGAGAGAAAACCGCCCCCTCCCAGCTTGAAGAAGTTATTGACCTCCGTAGCCCGCTTGAACTGTTTCTTCTTATCCACCGAATAAGGAATGGATTGATTGGGCGAAAGCCCTCCCATATCGGGAAAGGTATGGTTCATTCCCAAAGGTTCCAATACATTATGAGTTACATACCACTCAAAAGGCTCTTTTTTAGCCTCTTGCATGGCCAAAGAAACCAAGTTAAAATCATAACTATTGTAATAATACTTCGTCCCTGGCTCAAAAAGCAAGGGATCTTGCGCAAAGACTTCTATCCCTTCTTTGATACTCATAAAACGGTTAAGGAAAACTTCTTTTCCCTTATAGGCACGTATCCCCGCTAAGTGACCAGCTAATTGTTTGACTGTAAAGTCATATTCCTTCTTAGGGAAATAGCGAACATAGTCATAGAGGGAACAGTCCCAATCGATCCAGCCCTGCTCTTGCATCTTGGTAAGCGAAAGGCCTGTCAAAGGCTTGGAGACACTGGCGATCCTATAGAGGGTTTCTCGGGTATTAACCGGTGTTTTCTGCTCTATATCCGCATAACCATAACCTTGCTCCCATATGGGAAAACCGCGCTTGGTTACACAGATCGACATGCTGGGGGTGTAGTGCTCCTGAAGAAGGTAATTCACCACCAATTCAGATTGCTGGATGGCCTTCTCCAACGAATTTATCTGCGATATATCTTCCGCAAAAATCTGTTTCTGTGTGATGGGTTGCGCCCATAATTGCTGAAAAAAGGTAAAAACAGACATCATCAGAATTGTTTTTGTTTTCATGTTTTTTAGTTCTTTATTTTCCTTAAAAAAACGCTCCAAAGAATATTTTCTTCAAAGCGTTCGTCAATTTTTAATACATTATCATGCTTACTTTACCAAATCTTCCAATACCGATGCGGCTTCCTCTACATAGACATCTTTCTGAAGGCTTTCATGCCAACGATCACGACGTATTTTCACATCTTCATTCGTCTTGGCTTTCTCTTCTTCTGCTGGTAAGGAGGAGAACTGTACAGGCGATTTGTATTCAGTCAGTTCTTTGAATTTCTTGATCATAGCTTCACTCTCATCTACCTGTTTTTTATAGGCATTATATTCAAGTGAATAGGTGTTTTCTTCTTTTTGTTTCTGTACCCAGCGGGCATTCTCATCGATGAGCTTAAATAGTGGATTGGCCTCTATACGTTTTTTGCTATTGGCTATCGCAGTAGCAAAGCGTTGGTTTTTCTTCCATGGTTCGTAAGATACCTTATTGATCTCATCCCAAGGTAGCGGATTTTCCAGTTCGCGCTCCCCTACTTTGATATATTGGTAACGGTCTGGAATCACGATATCACTATTGACCCCTTTAAGCTGGGTGGAGCCCCCATTGATACGATAGAATTTTTGGCGAGTGAGCTTCAGTGCTCCCAGGTCGCCCATCAGGTTATTGCGTATCTCACGATTAAGGTCTATAAGCTCCTGTACGGTTCCCTTTCCATAGGACTGCTTGCTACCGAGAATAATCGCGCGGCCATAGTCCTGCATAGCTGCGGCCAATATCTCAGAGGCAGAAGCCGATAGTTCGTTGATCAAGATAATCAGCGGTTTGTCCCACTGGATGGCACTATCGGTATCCTCAAGTACTTGGGTACTGTTGTTAGCACTGCGTACCTGTACAATAGGCCCTTCCTTGATAAAGAGACCACCTATCTCTACCACTTTGGAGAGAGAGCCTCCTCCATTGTTTCTCAAGTCCAAGATAATTCCTTCTACATTGACCTTCTTGAGCTTTTCTATCTCCAAGGCCATATCCGAAGCTGAGTTGCGCTCACGGGAATTGTTGAAGTTGATATAGAACGATGGTAAGTTGATGATTCCATAGGTATGATCGCCCTTTTTCACCAAAGCTGATTTGGCAAAGGTTTCTTCTATCTCCACCACATCGCGCTTGATAGGTACCACTTGTATGCTACCATCCATGCGCTTTACAGTAAGGCGTACTTCGGTACCCTTCTTTCCTTTGATGAGCTTTACTGCATCTTCCAGGCGCATCCCGATCACATCCACAGGGTCATCAGCGCCTTGTCCTACCTTGAGGATCAAATCGCCCACTTCCAAGAGCTTTCCTTTCCATACAGGCCCACCCATGATAATATCCGAGATACGTATCCCATCGGATTTCTTTTGGAGTACAGCCCCAATTCCTTCGAACTTACCGGAAATATCGCGATCAAAACGTTCCTTGATATCAGGTGCCATATAGTTCGAATGAGGGTCGGTAGCCTCCATATAACTATTGAGGTAGATACCAAACCAATCATCTTCGGTAAGGTCTTTGTAGGATACAAACATCTCTTCGAAAGACTTCTGAGTAGCCTCCAAGGCTTCTTTCTTGAGCGTTTCGCTATCTTTAACTACATATTTGGCATCTTTCTCCTTTTTATCCTGCTCTTCCTTCTCTTTGATAAGGATATTGGAAAGAATAGAATACTTGATGAGCTTACGCCAACGCTCTTTAAGCGCATTTTTATCCTTGGTATAAGGGATTTTCTCATAATCCAAGTCTACCGTTTCATTCTTGGTAAACTCATAAGGCTGCTTAAGGAGTTCCTCCACGAGCTTATTGGCTTCCTCTATCCTTTCCTTGAGTCGGGTATAGGTAAGGGTAAAGAAGGAGATGTCCTTATTCTTAAGGTCATCGTCCAATTTGGTTTCACTTTTCTTGAACTCATTGATATCCGACTGGATAAAATAGCGCTTCTGTGGGTCTAAGTACTGCAAATACGCCTTATAGACACGCTTAGAGTAAGCATCATTGAGATCCCTTTGGCTATAATGCCCCCTTGAGATAAGGTATTCTATCACATCCATCAGGTAACGCTCCCTATCCCCTTCTCCGGTATATTCAAACTTCTTTCCTGTAAAACTACAAGAAGCAAAGGAGATTACTCCTAAGATAAAGAGTATAAAAATATTCTTTTTCATTGGTTCATTTAATAAGTCGCAAAGGTACTACTTTATTACGAGAATAAAATATTTTTTATATTCTTTAACAATTCAACCTTCAGTGGTTAGTGGTTAGTGGTCAGTGGTTAGTGGTTAGTGGTTAGTGGTTAGTGGTTAGAAGTCAGTAGTTAGTGGTTAGAAGTTAGTGGTTAGAACTGATAACTGACAACTAATAACTAATAACTAATAACTAATAACTAATAACTGACAACTAGCAACTGACTACCGAATCTTACAAACGGGGATCGGTTGCATCTTATGTTGGTTAGCCTTATTCAGTCGCTTAAAGATGGAGAGTACTTGTGCTTGGCGTGGGGTGAGTCCTTCCTCCTTGCGGCCTTCCTCTACAAAGGTCATTGCCCATTCCAATTCGGGATAAGAAGCCCCCAGCTGGTCTTCGTCGGTACGATCGTCACCGAAAAGGCCGTCGGTAGGGGGTGCCTGACGTATGGCAGGGATAATCTCCAAGTAGTCGGCCAGCTCATACACCTCACTCTTCATAAGGTCGGCTATGGGGCTGACATCTACCCCGCCATCGCCATATTTGGTAAAGAAGCCCACTCCGAAATCCTCTATCTTGTTGCCCGTACCCACCACCATATAGCCATATAAGCCCGCAAAGTAGTAGAGCGTGGTCATTCTAAGGCGGGAACGTGTATTGGCCAAGGCCAAAGCGTTATCCGTCTCAGCAGGAGGGATTTGCCCTACAAAGGTATCAAACACAGGGGTGAGATCCACCTCTAAGCTGCTTACATTGGGATAGCGCTCTTTAAGAAAATCTATATGAGCGCGTCCTCGGCTCACTTGGTTCGGGGCTTGGTGTATAGGCATTTCCAAGCACAATACAGGCTTACCCGTTTGGGCACATAGAGTGGAGACCACTGCGGAGTCTATCCCCCCAGAGATCCCTATAACCATGCCCTTGATACCTGTTTGCTGGAGGTAGTCCGAGAGCCACCCCACTATATGCTGCGTTACAGCTTGTGTATTCATAATGTGATATTTTTATAAAGCTTACATTCAATTTTCTAAGATATATCTATGGAGCATTTTTTGTTTATCAACTACAAAAATGACATTATATGCTGCTACCCCATCTCCTCCTGACAGAAATATGATATACTCTTTGTCTGTTTTCCTATAAACTCTTGTTTGTTCTAAGTTGGGATTAAATAGGTATTTAATAGCTGTCTTTGATATACTATATTGATGGTCTTTAGAGGAAATATTGATACTTTCTATTTCATATTTTGGAAAATCAATATCTACACCGTGTATTTCCAATCCTTTTTGAGGTATTATATCAATATACGCTCTATTCTCTACCTTTATTGTTCTTATATGATAGTCATTTATATTTGTTTTTTTCTTAGCTATCTTAATGCTGGTATCTTTGTCAGAAAATAAAGTATAAAATGGTTGTCTTTCTCTTCGGTTTAATTTTGTATAAGAAAAATCTTGAATAAAAAAGGGAGGAGCTTCCTCTTTTAATTTCACTTTCAAATCTAAAATACTATCTTTTAGTAAATCACTTTTATAATCATTTACTTTTACAATTAGCAAGTTAGTATTATCTTTATTCTTTATTCTACTTTTGTGAATAAAACCATATACACCCTTTTGGGTTTTTATTTTCACCCAATTGTTATTATACTCCTCATAGAAAAAAAGCTCTTTTTTCAGCACTTTACCTATGATTTTAGATTTTACATCTGCTTGTTCCCGTATATTCGTATATCCATCCCTATCTTGTATTTCAGCTATTCGTATGTTTTGAGATAATAAACTGCTGAAAAAAAACAAGCAAAAGACAGTTAATAAAGAGGAAGGGTTAATATTCTTTTTCATTATTCTGTGTAATAATAATTTTCAGTGGTGCTTCAAAAAGTATGATACAACTTTAGATGTACCCATAATTGATATAAAAGAAAGCTTAAGCAAAAATATAACTTTTTGCTCTAATTGTCAACTTTTTACTTCATCATACTTTTTAAATCACCTCCAAAGTTTAAACACGTTTATTTTCAACAACTCAATATGGTCTATTACGTAACATCTCTATAATTTCCT
>NZ_KE992173.1:4598-6622 GCF_000466425.1 Capnocytophaga sp. oral taxon 863 str. F0517 | reverse complement strand
CAATAAATCCACCTCTTTCTATATAAACCCAAAGAATATTGTTATATATTCCTACAAATTGTTCTACTTCATAGTCAAATTCTTCATCTGTATTGTAATCTTTACTTTTACCAAGTGAAGCAAGAGGAAACTCCCAAAGCAAGTTGGTAGGAAAAATATGATAACCCAATATTACATCTTTACTTGATGTAATAAGTACATCATTTGTATAAGTTTTTAAATACTGATAGTTTTCTTCAAGAATTATTTCCTTTACATTGACTAAATCATTTTCTAAAAGACAAATACTTCTGTTATATACTCCTCTTGATATTTTTACAGCATTAGCCCAAGCTATTAAATATTTGGAATTCTCATTTGCTATAAGAAAATAGTTACTTTTAATAATATTAAAATTTTCATCAATATAATAGCACCCCTTCTCTTCATCAAAAACTTGAATTAGAGAATCTGAAATCTTATAAATGCTAGTACCATCTATTCCTTTCATTAAGAGTGTATTGTCATATAACAAATTGTCGTTTAACAAACTATAAATTATTCCTTCTTTAAAAGGAATTACTTTATTTATATTTTCTTTTATTTCAATTAGAGAATACATAAATTAGAATTTTATAAAATTGTACAAAACAGAATCTGTTGAATTTATTAGGTCTCCAAAAACATTTTTAGCTTCACTTTTAGTTAAACCTTCACCTAATAAGTTATTTTTCAAAGTATTGTTTTTCAAAATAATCTCAAAGAGTTCATCTTTTTTGTTTTTAAACAATTCTTTAAAAGCTTGTTTTACCTCATTTATATTAGCTTTATTACTGTTGATCATATAAGCTAAATCTTCTAATTTGTTAACTTCTTGTAAATAGCTTTCAAATTGTTTGATAAACCCTTTATCATTAGCTATTTTACTCCACGTTTCACTGTTATAGCTTTTAAATTCCTCATATAAAGGTTTTAGTCCTTCCCTAAACTTCACGTCATAACGGCAGTTGGCACAGATATCATCTAAACCTTTTTCAAACTTCATATCTAAATGCTCAATGTTTTCAGGCGTATATTTTTTAGGGTTTTTCTTAAAGGTAGAAAGCATATGCTGAGTGCCTTCACGCATAGCGGCATTGCTACTTAAAGCGCCTTCTTCTATTTTTTTCCATAAATCAGGACGGTTTCTAAAAGTATAGGCAACTTCTACATAGTTTTCGAGCATCTCATCTAAGGTACGACCTCCAAAAATTTTCCTTCCTGCATCTTTACAATTACCGCAAGGAGCGTCTTTATATTTAGCTAAGAAATTCTTTAATCCTGATTCACCTCCGATAGCTTTTAGTTTTTCGGCATTTTCAGGGGCTAAATAATGAGTGATTTTTTCTATTGTTTTTGTATCATCTATAAATTTAGAATTTTTAGGGAATACCTCTGTAAGAATCTCTTCAACTCTACTAATTTTTACTTCTTTCTCTAAAGATATTACAGCCTTTTCTCCCTTCACATAGAGTCCTACATTAGCTTTCCTAACATTGTTGTTAACGGTGATATAAACATCTTCTAAAGCACCTATTTTTTTGTATCCTAAGGTGTTATCGACTATAATAGTGCTTGGGGTAAGGAGTAGTTTTTGGCTGTTTAGAGCATCCAAATAGCGCAAAGAGGCTATTTCATACTCCATATTAGCCGCTACTACATAAGCTCTTAGGTCATTTTTAACTTTTGCAGTTGCTCCCTGAACAATTTGTTTAAACGAAGATATTATTAACTTCGTTAATATTTTTTAAACACTTATTCTTCAACCTCTTACACATTGTAAATAGGTTCTGTATTGTCTAAAACTTGTTTAAGTTCTTTAGAGGCATTGTAATATCTTATATTATCAATATCTTCAGGGTCTTCGTCAAAATATTCCTTCTGTTTTTGAAAATAGCTATCCATAAATTCCTGATAGTTACTATCATTGCAAAGTTTTAAAATAACCGCTTTTTTCATTGGTGCAAATTGCCCTAAAATATCCCACAACTCTTCTTCTGTTTTAT
>NZ_KE992173.1:0-4498 GCF_000466425.1 Capnocytophaga sp. oral taxon 863 str. F0517 | reverse complement strand
ATTCATATAAAACATTTAAATCTTTCCATTTTTCAAAGAAGGGAAAAAAATGTTTATAATAGAAATTATGAAATAAATCAAACACTTTAATGACTGCTTCTTCAGAGTTTATCAAAATTCCTTCTGTCGGTAAGGAATACTTATCATCATTTTCAAAATGGATTGTATATGAAATATCTTCTGGTGTGACATTTATAATTTTATTCATATACAATATGTTTGTAACTATATTTTCTATTAATGGTATTCTATCAGTAAAAGAAAATCCCCAAAAATGATTGTTGTCATAAATGTTAGATAAAAATTCTATTGTAAAAATAATTTCATTATGCTCTTTAATGTAGTTTAATTTTTGAGCTGTTTTATCACCTTTTTTTATAAGATTAAACCCCTCTTTATTAAGAAACTCATCTATTTTATTAAGAACCATATTTTTATACATAATCATCTCTTCTTTATTTAAAGTTAATATCATTCATTTTGATAGGAGGAATTTTTATATTATCACCCTCACTTATTATTTTAAAAACACTTATTCCGCAACCACTTACACATTGTAAATAGGTTCTGTATTGTCTAAAACTTGTTTAAGTTCTTTAGAAGCGTTGTAATATCTTTGTACATCTATACTTTCTGGGCGCATTTTTAATATCTCTTCTCGCCTATTTACAAATTTAGTCATAAAATCTTCATAACTACTATCATTACAAAGTCTTAGAATAGCAGCTTTCTTAAATTGCCAGAATTGCCCTAAAATTTCTGACAACTCCTCCCGTTCTGTTTTATCTTTAATATATTCATATAAAACATTTAAATCTTTCCATTTTTCGTAAAAAGGAATAAAGTATTCATTGTAAAATCTATCAAACAAATTACAGACTTCTGCGGATTTTTGTTCTGTATCTATTAAAATTCCATCAGCAGGAAGCCTATATTCATCATAATCTCTTGTCATAATTGTGTTATAAATATCTTTGGGTTTCACTGCTGTAATTTTATTTTTATAGAGAATATTTGCTACAATATTTTCTACTAATGGTACTTGATTACAATTAACAAAACCATAAAAATATTTATTTTCATAAATTTCAGATAAAAACCGAATACCAATAATTAAATCATTTTCTTTTTTACTATAATATAGTTGTTGAGCAGTTTTATCTCCTTCTTTTGTTAAATTAAACCCTCTGTTGCTAAGAAATTTATCTATGTAATTTATGACTTGTTCCCTAAACATATCTTTTATTTAAAATTAACATCATTCATTTTTATTGGTGGAATTTTTATATTTTCTCCCTCGCTTATTATTTTATAAACACTTATTCTGCAATTACTTACACATTGTAAATAGGTTTTGTATTATCTAAAACTTGTTTAAGTTCTTTAGAGGCGTTGTAATATCTTATATTATCAATATCTTTAGGGTCTTCATCAAAATATTCCTTCTGTTTTTGAAAATAGCTATCCATAAATTCCTGATAGTTACTATCATTGCAAAGTTTTAAAATAACTGCTTTTTTCATAGGTGCAAACTGTCCTAAAATATCCCACAACTCTTCTTCTGTTTTATCTTTAATATATTCATATAAAACATTTAAATCTTTCCATCTTTCAAAGAAGGGAAAGGCATCTTGTTTATAAAAAAGATTAAATATATTGACGACCTCCTCATATTCTGAAATGTCTTTCCCATCATCAGAAAGTGTGTATCTTGTATCTTTTTGAACCCAAAAAGATTCATCAATTTTTTCAGGTTTTACATCGCCAAATAACTTGTTTTTTGTCAGAATAGGTATTATTATGAGTTCCATTTCTATAAAATTAACAGCATAGTAAAATCCTTTTATTTTATCTTCTCTTTTCAAAAAGGCTATACTATTTATAGATTGATTTGTACTTTTTCTATAATCACAAATTATACAACCACTTTCTTCACTCTCAAATAATTTGAATCCCTTTGGTAGTAGAATACTATCAATATAGATTAAAACTTTTCTAAACTCTTTCATTATGTTAGTTCTTAAAATTAATACTATTCATTTGTATAGGAGGAATTTTAATATTATCACCCTCACTTATTATTTTATATACATCCTCTCTATATATTCTAATTGTTGTTCCTTGTCTGAATTTTTCAGGAGCATTTGCTTCTTTCAAAAGGGTATTATTTGTTCTTACTTGAAACTCTATGTATTTTTTATTAGGGTTATTCTTAAAGACATCTATTAATTCGCTTTTTTGGTTAGCTGTCCAAGGCGAGGTAGCCTTTAACTTGCTGTCACTTATTATAGCTCTAAAATAACTTCTTCCTCGTTCATCGCGTAGTTCTTTTACAAACAAATCATCAGCAATGATATTGTCTTTTACTCCTTTTAGATATACTTGTTTTAAGTGTGTATAGTCTTTATAAAGAGTACTAAAAGGAGGTATGTTTCTAATTTTAGAACTTACTAAAGATTCAAATTGTCTTCCTAACTGTGTATTTGTTTTAAAGAAATTACTTTTTCCCCATTTTGTCCAAGAACTATTTTCTTTAGAAAGTTCAAAGGCATAGGCAGGGTCTTCTTTGAGGAGTTTCCACTTGAGAAAATCATCTTCTGTTTGTAAAAGTTTCTTTAGCTCAGCTCCTGTCGTTTTAGAAAGTAAATCCTTTTCTAAGGCTTTTAGCAAATCTACATCCCAACCCTTTAGAAGTTTATCTATAGCGTTTTTACTTAGCGTTTTTAGCAGAGATGAAAGCTCTTTGTAGTTGCTCAGTTGTTCTAATGAATTTTCTAATCCCAGTGCTCTCCAAACTTCTCTTTGCTTCTCTATTAGCTGTCTTTCCGCTTGTGGGAGATTGTCTAATTGTGCAACCTCCCGCTGCCAGTGCTCATAGTTCTCTAATAACTTAGCATTGTCTTTGACATTCTTTGCAAGGTTTTTAGCAACACCATATCCTAACTGTGTTATATTCTTTATCCCTATAACTCCCATCGCCAAGTTATAGTAATGTACAGCTTTGGCAAAAGGTAGGTTAGCGTTCATACTCTGAGCGGTATTCACTGCTATATTGCCCACTGCTCCTATAACTTCTATCGCAGCCCAAACTCTGCGTACTTTACTTATCTTAGTGGCTAAAGCAAGACCGCCACTACCGCCTATTGTGAGCATATCAAAGGCAAAGGCTGCGTCTTTCTCTATCTTATCTAAGTGCTTTTTATGCTGATAATAATCCAAGAATATAGCAGGGACAGCATAATAAAAGGTAGAAGTATCTGTCTCTCCCAAAGTTGCTTCTATCTGTGGGACACCACTATCTGTTTTGTATATCAGTACGTAAGATAAAGGAGAAAGGTCGCCTATTTTTTCTTTCTTTATATCTTTTAGAATAAAGTCTTGTCCGTGAGTAGTCTTAATAGGCATCATTGTGCTTTCCATCACGTAGACAGATACCTTTCTTTGCTCGGGATCATACCAACCTCTTTGGAAAAAACGAGTGTCGATAGGAGCTATATTCAAGATGATTGAAAAATCATTGGTCTCTTCTGTTAACTCTTTTATGATCTCTTGGCTTGTAGAAGGGTCAGCATTTGCTTTTTTATAAATTTCTATAAGGAATTTTACAAAACCTGTATAGTTATCATTCCCATAGAATAAAACAGCATCGTCTAAATCTGTGTATAACCTGTCAAATACTTTGTAATTGTCTTCTTTTAAAAGTGCAATGAACTTAGGAAAATCGTTCTCTTTTAAGGAAGACAAAATACGAATAATGGCTTTTTCTCTCGTGTCTGTTAGCGAAAGTTTTGTATCTGTTAGAACCTTTAATACCTTTCTAATCGTATCAAAGTCAATAGACGAAAGGGTACATACATCTAAGGAATTGATATATTCAAAAGCTGCTTTATCTCCTCCTTTATATGCAGAGATATTGCTGAGTATATCTTTGACATTTTCTACATATTTGTCATTATCACTATATAGATAATCAATTAGGTTGGAATAATTTTCAGAAAATATAGAGAAACGTATCGTTCCTCCAAAGGTAACTACAATCTTATCTTTAGAACGACTTTCTATCTTTTTGGAGTCGCTTCGGTAATTCTTAGGAGCAAAACCTACAGACTGCTTATCCTCTTTTAGGAACTCAATGATTATTTTTTCGTATTTTGTATTATCTACCGTAATATTATAGGCATATACATCTACCTTATCTGTATCAGCAAAGATAGTTCCTTTTTGTTTTCTGGTACAACGGAAATATTCTATATACCTTTGTACCATTACAAAAGAGTTTTTCTTAAAAAAGTCTTCTCCTTCCTCCTGCCCTTGAAAAATACCTATTTTAAACGCAGGATCATTGATCTGCTTCCAATCAACAAAGAGGAGGGCTTCATCGGAGGTGTAGTCCATTAAGGAAGGTACTTTTCCTTGTTGCTTCTTCTTGAACGGATGTGATAATTTGAATATACCATGCCCGAGTTCGTGGGCAAGGGTTCTTTCGGTTTGGTCAAAA
>NZ_KE992172.1:35637-36168 GCF_000466425.1 Capnocytophaga sp. oral taxon 863 str. F0517 | reverse complement strand
CTCCTAACTCTTCTGTTGTACAACATATCCATTTCTTTTCCATTGTAATATTTTTTAAAGTATTATTCATAGTATAGATGAACATTATTTTTAGAACTTGTGCCTGTGCTTTCACTCCAAGCATATACGCAAATACATTAAACCCACCTAAGAGTTTAATCGGGTCTTCACTTATATACCTCCCCGTTTCAGGGTAGTAATACCTAAATCTATTGTAGCATAACTCTATTTCAGGGTCGTAATATTGTCCTTGGTACTTGAATGGACACTTGAAGTTCTCTTTGGCAAAGCCTTGTCGGGAGTTGCCATAAAGGTCTTGTTCACGTTCCCATATTAGTTCACCTTCTTGGTTGTAGGCTCTTTATTAGTGCATAGTGTATAGAGTACAGTGAACAATGGTGATATTCCCACTATACACCCCGCTTTGAGTACTCGCATATTTTGCCTGTGTGGTACTCATACACCCCTGTGAGGTAAAAATACTATAATTCTTCTAATCCACAAAATTATTTTTGAAATATTTTGTGGGGT
>NZ_KE992172.1:10681-35537 GCF_000466425.1 Capnocytophaga sp. oral taxon 863 str. F0517 | reverse complement strand
AAATTATTTTTGAAATATTTTGTGGGGTGTTTTGGTTAGAGAGTTATAGTTAGCAAAGTTTTTGTGATAGATGCTTACCTATCAATATTCAAAAAGATGTTCATCTATAACTGTACTATAGTCGTACACAGTACACACGAATTGTGCCACAAAAATTTTAGTAGAGCCTATCTATATTGTGTAGAGATAACAATAATCTGATATATATTCTATTGTAGTTGGCAGTGTAAATCTATCAAAATATTCTTTATTTTCCCCTTCTAAATTATTGAATAAATCTTTAATAATTTCTTCTCGGATATTTTTATTTTTTAACAGAAAAACATTACCATCTGCTTTTCTGATAGTGTTTAGAAAAAAAGGTAGTAAATATTTCGTGTATACTTCATATCTATGATTCTTTATAGAAGGTGAATCTATCTCTCTCTTAGAAAAATTAATAAGAGTATTTACAACATCTGTTTCAATAAGATTTCTAATTTTTTTCTCACTTGCTTCCAAAAATATATCGGTCATCGTATTAACCTTAGATATCTCTAACTTAATGTTAGCAGAGAGACTACTCAAACTGTCATCAGGAAAACAAATAGGTCCAACCCAAAGATTTATTCTAAAAACCTCAACGGGATTATTTTTATAGGCATCTATAATAATGTAACAATAATGAATATCATCTAAACGTTTTATAAAGGATACCATATTTTTATGCCAAAACCTTTTAGCTGTTTTAAAACCGAATGAATTTATTAAAAGTATGAATTTTTTAAGTATTAATTGAGAATCTAACATAATATAATAACTATTTATTATTGTTATAAGTAGAACCACTTGAATATTCAATACCATTATCTTTTAATCTTTTTAAGATTGGTTCCATATCTGGTACTCCTTTTGGGTCATTAAGAAAGTGCCAATGAGGGTTTGCTTCTCCAGATTGTTTGTACTTAATATCCTTATCTATTTGCTTATTCATATGATCAATCTCGCTTTGAGTCCTCTCTCTTTTAAAATTAGCTGATTTAAACTCTATATCTTTACCATCGTATTCCTTATCA
Source organism: Capnocytophaga sp. oral taxon 863 str. F0517 (assembly GCF_000466425.1). Lineage (GTDB taxonomy): Bacteria > Bacteroidota > Bacteroidia > Flavobacteriales > Flavobacteriaceae > Capnocytophaga. Next base: position 34,482 of record NZ_KE992172.1, on the reverse strand, counting down.
TAAACTCTATCTTTTAACCTTTTTCCTTTTCCTTCTCCAAAAATTTTAGTGGCTTCATCATCATGAAATTTTCGTGTGTAATACCACCAGCTTGATAACCCCAGCACATCCACCCACGCATTGGTATCACTTACATACGCAAAGAAATTAGGCTCCCTAGATAAAAATCCTATTGGGTCTTCACTTATATACCTTCCTGTCTCGGGGTGGTAATACCTAAACCTATTGTAGCAGAGTTCTATTTCAGGATCATAATACTGTCCTTGGTATTTAAAAGGACATCTAAAGTTCTCTTTTGGTGCAAGCCAAACAGGCGAGATAGAAGTTTGTCTTGAGTTTCAATTTTTAAAATTAGATTATGATTACTTCATCAAAAAGCAAATATTTTTGAGCTTTATCAAGCATTAGCAGCCTATTTTTTAATATTTCACTTACAAAAGGGGTGTATTCTCCCCATCTATCCCATTTATCTAAGAAAAAACCATCAATATTTAATGGGATTTTTTTTTTATCAAGAACTAAGCCATTAAATGGGTCAACTTCATTTTTTTTATTTTTTTCTTTATGTATACAATCTAAAATATTTATAAAGGAAAGCATCACATAAAAATGAGAAAACTCACCTTGTACGATTACATTTCTAAAATCAATACCTATCAAATCTGTAAATAATTCTTCATGAAAAAAATCATCTCTAATTAATAAGATTGATTCTTTTGTAAGATAAAATGGCATTTCTTCTTTCTCAAAAGACTTCTCCGAAAGTATAAATTCTCCCTTATCGTTGAGAGCAATAAGTTCTAAAATAGTTTGTCTATTTGCATAGTTTTTAACAAAAGTAGTCGTACTCTCTTTGCAAAAAAAATGATACATATAAGTGAAGAAATTCTTCCATAATCTATTATTAATTGATACCCTTACTCTAAAATATTTCATATTTTTTTAGTTATAATTTTGTTAAGTTTTTCTCCTTCCGTACTACATTCTTTAGATAATTTCTGTAATTCTTCAATAAATTCTTTTGCTCCTTGTTCTATGATCTTACTTTCTTCTGTTATGCCTTCCTTTCTGGCTTTTTCTTCACCTCTTGCTCCTGCCGCTTCTAATCGATTATATATTTCTTTATGATAATCTTCCCCATGAGGTCCCTTATGCCCTTCTACTGCTACTTTGTTTTTTGGATCATTTAAAACATCTTTTCTTTCTCTTCCATTTTTAAATCTACCCAAACCATATCTTTTAAAGAGGAACCTAAATAAACTTGAATAGGCTTTATGTTTATTGCTTGCAATATGATGAATAGGTTTATCATAACTCAACCCCAGCAAATCCACCCAAGCATTCGTATCACTCACATAAGCAAAAAAGTTAGGCTCCCCAGATAAGAACCCAATCGGGTCTTCACTTATATACCTCCCCGTCTCGGAGTGATAATACCTAAACCTATTGTAGCAAAGTTCAATTTCAGGGTCGTAATATTGTCCTTGGTACTTGAATGGACACCTAAAGTTTTCTTTGGCAAAACCTTGTCGGGAGTTGCCATAGAAGTCTTGTTCACATTCCCATATTAGCGCGCCTTCTTGGTTGTAGGCTTCTATGGGCGTGCCTAAATGGTCGGTGATGATGGAGTAATGCTTGCCATTTACAATCTTTCCGCAAGGCACAAAAGAGCCCGCTTCAAAAATCCAAGTGGTGGGGCTGTGCTCAGTACCTAAGTCGTATAAGCCTGTGCTGTAATTGAACTCAAAGGTTTCTTTCCATTCGCGCAAGGGCACATTGCCACTCCACAAAAAGTGGGTGGTGGTGCGGCTAAAATGCTTGGTGTGTTTTGAGCAGCTCAAAACCTTTTGAGCAGCTCAAAACTACTTGTGCGCAAGGGTGCGCAGAATGCAGAACTCCGAAGTCGTTAAGATAAGCAATTTAACCATTTTTATAAACAAGACAGCTTTACTAATTAAACATCTATTTACCTATAAAATAAGAAAGGCCAATATTAGTTATGGATAACTCTTAATATTTGGTCGTTTTTAGACAAAGTAATATACATCAGATAGAATAGTCTTTAAAATGTGATTTTATAATAGGTGTTTTATGATATTCTTTTTAAATATATGTAATTCTCTTCAGGTTCAATGCTATATCTAAAAGTGAATGATTTTTCCTCAACTACTTGAGGAAATGGAAATCCTTTATTTATTGTATTTTCAATATTTTTATTCAAAGATTTTTCTAAATAACAATTTATATAGGTAGCTACTCCCTCTCTTGAAATACAAAGAATTTTATTATCAACTATATACGAGAAAATATAGATTTCATCTTTGTTATAAATAGATTTTACTGTATTATTTATTAAGTCGATTAGCATTACTTCTCCTCCACTATATGGATAAAGAAGATAATTATTACCAAATAAGCAACAAGTTATATTGAATGATTCACTTATATTAACACCAAAGACATCATTAGTGTAATCTTCATTTAACACTAATTCTTTATTAAACTCTAAGTTAGAGTACTTATGTATTTGGATATTAAGCGGTGGATACCCTCCATAAATAATAAGTTTATCAGATGTTTTATCTATTATGATTCCACTTATGGCAAAAAAAGTTTTTATTTGTATATTGTATGGAATAATATTTATTCCTTCAACTTTATAAAATAATAGAAAACCTGTATCTTCTGATTCACAAATACAAATAATAAGGAGATTAAGTTCTCTGTCAAAATAGAGTTGTTTAACACCATATCCTACTCTAAAATGATAAACATAACTAAAATGTTTATCATATATTTTGATAGTTTCAGAAATATCATCTGCTATCAGAAAGTAATCATTTAGTATTAAAATTGCAGATCCTTCTATTTTATTTGTATGAGATAAAACTATTTTAGAATATTGATTTGTTTCTAAATTGTAAATTAGAAAATCAATACCCATACCTACTATATAGAGTTTATTATCTACTAACAATATATCAGATATATATTGAAAAGGTAAGTCCCTAATAGTTTTTATTACTTTAGCTTCAATAACATCTAAAATAGTAATAGTATTGTTATTAATATTGGCAACGAGATGTTCATTAAGGAATTTTGCTTTAGTAATATCTGTAATTCCTAATTCTATTTTTTCACACTTCATTTTAAAATAAATAATTATGAGTTATGATATTGATTTGCTTTTTTGTTCTCTTGAGTTTTGTCTGATATAGGATAAGGATAACTAAACATTACAATTTGATCTTTAGGTAATTTATCATCTAATTTACCATAACAATTAGGCATTCCATGACCAGAACATGGCTCCAATTCTGTATAAAGATGCCTTACATCATTTAAAGCATTTCTTTTTTCTAATTCCTCTAATAAATATTTTTCAAAATGCCCATATCTATCAGAGTGAGTTATAATAATATCTCCATTATTTAATTCAGCTACTGCAACATTTCTTCCTCCTAAAATTTCAGGATTTTCTCTTCTGAAATCTTCTACTCTATCAGATAGAGGGTGATTATCATATGGAACTTGTTGTAAAATTATTAGCCCCAGCAAATCCACCCACGCATTACTATCCCCTACATAAGCAAACATATTAAACCCACCCAAGAGTTTAATCGGGTCTTCACTTATATACCTCCCCGTTTCAGGGTGGTAATACCTAAACCTATTATAACACAACTCAACCTCGCTATCATAATACTGTCCTTGGTATTTGAACGGACATCTAAAGTTTTCTTTGGCAAAGCCTTGACGGGAGTTGCCATAGAGGTCTTGTTCGCGTTCCCATATCAGTTCACCTTCTTGGTTGTAGGCTTCTATGGGTGTACCTAAGTGGTGCTGTTATCTAATTAATAACATTCTATACGAGGATGTTAGGTATGGTATTAATTTTATAGTTCAAATTTAGTAGGCACTTGACTTTCATAAATGTATACATCTTCTAATGGGCAATCAATATATCCATATTTATACCAATTATCTCTAAGCCAATAAGTACTTAATCCATATCGACTCCTATCTTTAGGAAGTGATTCTTCAGGAAATTGATAATATTTAGCTCCTGCTTTAAAACCAGAAATAACTATTAGTTGAAACGTTTTAGCTCCCGAATCTGGCGTTTCACAAACTAAAAAATCAACAATTGCTTCATAAGGATATTTTCCTTTACAACGTAATACCATACCTCTACAAATATTATTTTCTTTAAAATCAATTAATTTTACCATTTTATCTTACTTTTTTCTTGTCAGGGCGTCTTACCTCTTTGAGCATTCCAAAGGCATCCCACTTATACTGCCAACGTAGTTATATTTGTAACCTTATTCTTTTGAATTGGTATCAAACTCTTTTAATTTGTTGCTAAAATCATTGTCTTTAGAGAAAATCTCCCAATAAGAAGAATCAACATATTCTATAAAGAAATCATATTTATTCTTTATTTCTTCCTCTTTTTCAATAGAATAATCTTCTATAATTCCTTTATCACCAATTAATATTAGCTCAATAAGCTGCCCTACTGACTCTATTAGTCTTTTTAAATCCTCTAATTTAATGTCATATCCTTTTGAAGAATTAATTTTATCTTCTAAATACACAAGATTAGAGGGGTAATAAAAAGCGTATATCCAAACTATTTTCCAATGATACTTTTCTGGACATTTTATGAGACTTAATATATCAATAAAGCTAATATCTTTTTTCTTTCCTATTATCATAGTTATATTAATTTGTCAAACTGATTAAAAGCCTCTGTAGAATCATCTTCTGGCATTAGTAGTGTATTAAATATGATACTACCTGTGTTGTAATCAAATATTTCTATATTTATAACTCCCTTACTATAAAAGCTTACGTAGCCTTCTATATTTTTATATTCAAAATCTATTCTTGTCAAAATACCAAAAGGATCGTTAAGGCTATTATCAAAAGTATGTATATTTACCTTATACTTATTCAATTTTGAGCTGAATCTACTCATAAAACAATTAATTTTTTCTTTCATATTTATTTAGTTAATATAGGGGGAGTCAAATTTCTATATTTAGGAGGAATTTCCCCTCCTTGTTTTTCAACTTGATATTTCTGAGATCTACTTGCTGTTGGACTCACTATTTTATACCAATTTTCTTTACCTCCTTGTATTAGACTATTCTTAGGAACTTCAAATTCTACATATATACTTCCTTTATCTGCCCTTGTATAAGAATCTTGTCCTCCTGTTGTAACAAAAGTTAATCCACCAGATTCTCCTATTGGTATATCACTCTTTTTCATAAGGTTATATTCTTCTTCACTCATCCAGCGTCCTACAGTTATCCATTCAATATCTTCTTCTTTTCTATTATAAGAATTCTCACTCAACCCCAGCAAATCCACCCACGCATTGGTATCCCCCACATAAGCAAAAAAGTTAGGCTCCCCAGATAAGAACCCAATAGGGTCTTCACTTATATACCTCCCCATTTCAGGGTGATAGTACCTAAACCTATTGTAGCACAACTCTATTTCAGGGTCATAGTACTGCCCTTGGTATTTAAAAGGGCACCTGAAATTCTCTTTAGCAAAGCCTTGTCGGGAGTTGCCATAAAGGTCTTGCTCACGTTCCCATATTAGCTCACCTTCTTGGTTGTAGGCTTCTATGGGGTATCTAACTATTACAATCTGTTTATGTTTAATTATTTAGAAAAAGTATACTCTAATGATGCATTATAAGCATTTTGAATATTTTTCAAAACATCATTTACAGACATATCTCTTTTTTTTAAATAGTCTTTCAAAACCTTCTTTCCTTTATATAATAAAATTAATTCAATAGTATAGTATGCTAAGAAAGTAGGATTAAGTCCTAAATATTTAACTACTTTAAAATCATCACCTTCCAATTCTGATATATCTTTTTTAAAAGAATTATACTGCTGCCGGCAAATAGCGTATTTAATGATCATTAGTTTGTTATCTTTTAAGAAATTATATAACACTTCTCCTTCTATTGTAGCTTTTTTTATATCTTCTCTTAGATATTGATCACTCATTAAATTTCTCTCAGTTAGTTTTTCTCCAGTTATTTCTAAAATAGACATTACTATATCTATATATTCCTGACTATCAATAATTTTTTTTATATCCATAAATATGATTTATTAATTTTCAAAATGTACTCATTCCTTTTATAACCTTTATTATTTTATATTTTTTACTAATATGTCTATATTTATCCATAGAGGCATGCCCCCAAGGAGTAGCTTCTGTTAGGTTCCAAAACTCATGTGCTTTAAATGATTTGCCTCTTTGTTTTAAATATGTATGCTCTAATTCCATAGAAACAGATACAACCATTGTTTTTCCAGCTGCTTTTTTATTTGAAATTATTCCCGAAATCGATACTTTTCTACTAAACTATCAATATATCTATCCTGTAACCTATGGATTTCTTGCTCTATTTCGTCTGTAACAGTATATGTTTTTCTTATTGACCATTTGCCATTTTCTAAAACATAAGCATCTTCCTTATAAGGATATTTAGGATTATAAGATGTCTCTAAATCTGGTGTGTATTCCAAATATTTTTTACCTATAATAAAAATAACAGCGTTAAAATGTTTGTTGATCTCTTCTATCGATAACGAAGATATTTCTTGTCTTACTTTTTCCCAACAAGGCTCATTATCATTGCATTTAGATGTAATGGCGTAGGTATCAAACCTTTTTGTCTTGGGAATTAAAATGACATTTGCATTTCCTAATTTATTTCCTTTGTATGGACATCCATAATATGGAATTTGATAATACCCCTCTCTTTCATAAAATTCATCATATTTAAAGATTTTATACAACTCTTTTCTATTTATATTAGTTGTATCATTTTTATTTTCTATAAATGCTTGGTAATCCAGATTTATTTCAGGAGCATTTTCCTGAGGAATTTCTTCAGAGATGATATCCTCATTTAGCGGAACTTGTTCCTCAAGAGGCGCGTCTGCTTTATTATTTTGTTGAGAATTACGGCAAGCCACCGCAATTAGTAAAATTAGAATAATCGTTTTTTTTCATATTATTATTTTTGGTCTTCTGTAGAGACGCCATTTATTGCATCTTAACGAATTAGATTATATGGACATTTTTCAACTATATGATTCACGTTTATAACTATTGTTCTATAACCGCTCCTTTTCTAAATAATTTATTATCTATTCTATATTGAACAAAGATAGGCTGCCTTTTAGGTGCATATATTTGTCGTATGTCAGTAATATAGACATCCTTATTATTTTTAAGAAATAGCACTATGGTATCTTTAGGCGTTATAGTATCATATATTTGCGAAAAATAAACTCTAACAAATTCTGTTGAATCATAATTGATATAGGCATATTTGCCTTCTATACTTTTTCCTTTTTCTTTTTTGAGAGTCACCTTTAATATTTCCAAAGAGGTACTATCCGCTATATCCCTGACCTTAATTTGTTCGTCAAAGAAATAGGCAGGAATGTTAGGGCTTTCCTGCTGATCACATGAGATCAAAAATAAAAAACTCAAAAATAATATTCTATATTTATACATAAATATCGGTTAGATAATCAAACTCTTACTTTTCAACTATTGATTTGCATTACAAGCATACTTGAATCCACTATTCCTCTATCTTAGAGTAGATATAACAAAAAAAATGAAAGATAAAAAGTTACTAAATACAAAAGAAATAACAGGATCTTTTTTATATATTCCTTCTTTACAAAAACAAAAGTTGCTATATAGATTATTGGATAAAATAAACATAGAGGAAAATAAAGCCCACATAAGATGCGATAAGGCTTATAAATAAAATCATTCTTCGCCTCTATACGAAAAAAACTTACTACAAAGGTTGCTATGAGAAAAAACAGAAATACAAAAATCTGAATATTTATCCTCTTCAGACAATTAGAGAGAATTTCTTTTATCTTAGACATACTACTTTCAAACTTCTTCATTTAAAAACTAATATAGGAGACTTTTTATCATAGCTTTTAAAGCACAAAAATAGGAATTATTATAAAACGCTGCAAGGATATAGTGGGTTATTTTTAGAAGACTAAATATACAATTTGTCTACCAGTTCCTCTGCCAATTTTCCTGATTCTGTCAGTTTATAATCTCTATCAAAACCACATATATCAAGATAATCTAATGCTAAATCTCTTATTTTATCCCTATCGTCTTCAGATAACTCAATAATAACTATACGATTGTCCTTATAGAAAACGTTAGTATTTATAGATTGTTTTATCAAATCTCGCAAAAAATAATATTGTTTTATTGTTAATTTTACTCTTTGCATAATCTTCTTGCTTTTTTAGTTGAAGCGTGAATCCCCCGCTGGCCCATTTCTTGTAACTACTACCGCCTGTGTAGGGGTTACTCCATTGATTCGGTCTCCTATCCCACAAAAGGTAACCTCAAGCGGCATGGTTCCTATACATTCCTTGATAAAAGCCTGAAAATCCGCTTCTGTCCATTCAAAATGATGATCCTCATGTCGTCTGTTTTCCTCCCCTTCTTCAAAGTAATAAGAGTTAAAACGGCTATCAGGCGTGGTAATGATGAGCTTATGGAAATTTAGCGATAGGCACTTCTTAACCAAAGCGGCTGCTTGGGCTGGGGTATTGTGTTCTATAACCTCTGTGAGTATGATATTTATAGGCTCTTTGTACTGAAAATCGTCCCATGAGGTAAAGAAATAGAGGTTATCGGCTTCCATACGTTCCTTGAGAATCGCTACATGAGCCGCCACTTCTGGATCGGTATCCGTAGCAAAATAAGGATGCTGATAGTTATAGTTCCTGCGCATAAAACGACGGTAGTACTTCAGCTCTCCACAACCGATATCCAAGATAGGGTAATCCATACCCAGCTCATTGACAATAAAGTTCATACGGCTTCCATGGGTATCGGCAAACTGGAAGTCTATATCCATACCACGCTGCTTGAAATAGGCTTCAAATAGGGGCTTGATCTCGGCAAATTGGCGTTCGCTCTTTATTGCCCTTTTGATAAAGAGATAGAAGACAAAGTAAGGCACCTGTTCTATATTGGTTAGAATACGAGCGTACTTCTGGGCAAAATGGTCATCTATATAGGTGTATTCCCCATAGGTATTGGTAATATGGGTAGCCACGGCTACAAAACTCAAGAGGTTCATAGCTTCAAATACGTTCTTGCCCTCTATCGTTAGCGAGAGGTTATTCCCTATTAGGGGTGTTGTATGGATATTTTTGAAATAGCGTTCCAGTAGAAAATGTCCTTGGGAATACCAATTGGAATTGGCATATAGGTTTTTGACCTCTATCCTACAAGGGTAGGTATCCACCTCACCACGGGACTTACCTAACCACTTGATTTCTTGCTGAAAGTAGGTTTGTCGCTCTTGTAGGAGTTCTTTGAAAAACTCATTACAGATATGCAGCACCACCAAGGGGGAACTATAGCTCTGAAAATCAATCTGATTGCTTTCCTCTGGCAAATAACTATAGCGGGTATCTTGGAAAAGCACATCGTACTGATGAGCGGAAACGGCATTCCCCACAAGTTGCCCATTGCGCAAGGCCTTGGCATAGATTCCAAAGTCGGTATGAGGGTTCTTGTTGAGCAAATCCAAAAGCTGGGGGTTTTGCGAATATATTTGTAAAATCATAGGACAATAATTTCTGTTTTGCCTTGCAAAGGTACTTATTAATTACGCAATGTATTTGCGTGCTAAAAAATTTATCTTTTTTTTCACAACAATGCTTGTAGGTACAAAAAAATATTGTATCTTTGCCCCCGTAAACGAAAGGAGGTGTTATACTATGCTTATTATACCAGTTAAAGAAGGAGAAAATATAGACAGAGCCCTAAAGCGCTACAAAAGAAAATTCGACCGCGTAGGAATCGTGAAAGAGCTTCGCGCACGCCAGCACTTCACTAAGCCCTCTGTGCTTCGCCGCAACGTTATCCAAAGAGCGGAGTTCATCCAACAGCTAAGAGATTCAGAAGAAATATAATATTTCTTTCCTTAAAAGAAAAGTCCCTGCTCGTTCAGGGATTTTTTTGTATAATACCCATTGCTATGAAAAATATCCTATTCCTTTTCCTTGTGGTGCTGCTTGTAGGCTGTGAGAATGACGATATCTGTACCGATGAGGTACTTACCCCACGCCTTATCATCCGGGTGCATGATAAGGATACGCCTCGCCGTACCAAAATGGTCAATAACCTTTTGGTTATGGGCAAAGACCGCCACCAAATCATCCAGCCCATAGCCACAACTGACTCCATCGTGATCCCTCTAAAACTAACCACTAGCGAGACTTCCTTTCTCCTGGTCAAAGACGCCGTCATCGATAGTACCGGTACCTTAGTCAGAGGAAGCCTTAACGAACTGAAAATCACTGCTACTCCTTCTCAGGTGTTCCTAAGCAAAGGATGTGGCTACAAGGTAACCTATGACAACCTGACGGCCGCTTCCCTATCCGTAGATAGCTATACCCCTTGGGTAGAGCGCGTACATGTACTTTTTAGAAAATTAAACGATGAAAAACAAGCCCGTATTCATATTTTTTATTAGTCTTTTTCTCTCCTTGTATGGCCTTGCTCAAGAGAAAAAAAGCCAGGAGAGAGCGCCCTCTCCTACAAAAGAACAAACAGGCAAGAAACCTCATGCCTACTATAGCTTGCGCATAGGGGCTGATATCTCTAAGCTCATACGCACTTTTTCCGATAAAAACTATAATGGCTTGGAGTTGGTAGGTGATTATCGTCTGAATAATCGCTATTATATAGCAGGTGAAATAGGAAAGGAAAACAAAAATAGTACCACCAATTACTTTGATTTTGCTACTCGGGGCGAATATATCAAGTTAGGATTTGATTATAATTCTTATACCAACTGGTATGGGATGGAAAATATGATCTACTTCGGAGCACGCTATGGCTTTAGTTCTTTTAGCCAAGAGGTCTCCCGCTATGACCTCCATACCCTGCATAACATCTATTGGAATGAGACCCTTAGTGGCACCCAAAGTGACATCCTAACTACCTATCATGGACGTACCGCCCATTTCTTAGAGGGCAGCTTGGGCATTAAGGTAGAACTATTCAAGCACTTCTATGCCGGAGCCTCTGTTCGTTTTACTTATTTACTCTATAATAAGAACAATGACTTCCCCAACTTCTGGATTCCTGGTATCCAACGTGTATGGGAAGATAGCCACTTCGGTATCAACTACAACTACACCCTAACCTATATGATTCCACTCTTTAAAAAGTGACTAACGACTAGTGACTAATGAACTATCTATCACTTGTCACTAGTCACTAATCATTGATCATTAATCATTGCTGGCATTAATCATTAATCATTGATCTATTTCCTTCATGAAAGAGCAAATCCAAGATACTAAGATTGGGAATAAACCCATGTTTGTCTGAAAATATCTGATAATAAGGCTCTTGAGAAACCTCATAAGCTGCTTTGGCATCGGTCAGATAGCGATAGTCTGTGACCCCATCGTAAGTAGAATGGTAAGCGGTGGTCTGCTCCCAGCTCACGTCTATATGAAGACAATCCAATACGGCTTCTATGGTACGAAGGTTAAGGTCTAAGAGGAAGTCATGTTTTTGGGTAAATATAGGAGCTATTTTATCCTCATAATACTCAAAGTAGGGGGTAGTGCGGTAGGCCGTCTGCAAGGTCTTCCAATGCAGCTTCTGCCAAGCCACTTGGTTATCTACCCGCACCTCCTTATAGAGCTGTCGTCCTGTCTCTCCCCCTGTATGGAGGATAGGCACCGTAAGGATCTGCTTACCATTCGCCCCATAGATATAGGTACGATTGCGATAGGTCTGCTTTTGGTAGTTATCCGATACCTCTAACAGACAAGGTTCCTTTACCAATAAGGAAAAAGAGGCAATCGTCGGAAAATAAGTAGGATGTAGGAGTGCTTTCATGCTATTTCTTAGTCTTTACTTTTCCTTTGTATTTCTTCTTATATACCTCATACCCAACATAAGAGAGTACCCCTAAGCCCAATACCCAGTAAAGGTAAGAAACAGGCTCTCCTTCCCCATTGACAGTAGTAAAGAGACGACTCCAGCGTATTTTATTGAATCCTTTAGCATTCTTATCCAAACTCATCCATACCAATACAGGTTTGCCTACCACATGATCAAAAGGGACAAAGCCCCAATAGCGGCTGTCTTCGGAGTTATGACGATTATCCCCCATCATCCAATAGTAATCCTGACGGAATGTATAGGTAGTGGCTTTCTGTCCATTGATAAGGATATCATTCCCCTCGGTTTGTAGCGTATTTCCCTCATACTCAGTTATGATACGCTGATATAGAGGAAGGTTTTCTTGGGTAAGCTGTACTGTTTTGCCCTCAGCAGGAATTTCTACTGGCCCAAAATTGTCTTCACTCCATGGGAAACGCTTGCTATGAGGGAAAATAGCCGCATTATACTGCTTAGGTGCTACTATTTTAGTTACTTTCTCTATATGTGGGAGTTGTCCTATCTTTTGAGCTACTTCTTCGGTAGCTGACTGTACTACAAATTGATTGTCATCACTAAAGCCTGATGCATCAGTAATACCAAAACTTTGGTATAGGAAAACAGGCAACAGCTGTTCAGGAGTGTATTGACTGCCATAGAGGCTTACCAAATAGTTTCTGAACTCAGCATCGGTATCTATTGTATAGGAAGTCTGGAGCTTCGCTCTCACGGGATAAACCTCCTTCTTTCCATTGATATAGACCGCTCCATCACGTATCTCGAATTGATCCCCAGCAACAGCCACTGCCCTTTTCACATAGTGGGACTTCTTATCGACAGGCTTATCAACATGAATTTTCATAGGATCGCGGAAGATACGCACCGTATCGGTAGGCCAGTTAAACACCACGATATCATTACGCTTGATTTTTTGCAAACCAGGTAAGCGCAAATAAGGTAATTGAGGTTGAGGAATATAAGACTTAAGCCCTGTAAGAGGAATAGAATCATGCACCATTGGCAACGAAAGTGGGGTCATTGGCACCCGTGCCCCATAGTGAAACTTACTTACAAAAAGAAAATCGCCTACCAAAAGGGTCTTTTCCAAAGAGGAAGTAGGGATGGTGTAGGGTTGGATAAAATACGCATGTATGGTAGAGGCCGCTACCACTGCATAGATAATCCCATTGAGCCAAGAAGGAACATTCTCAGCAATAACCGCTTCACTCTTGCCTATATACTGTGTCTTAGGCTGATACATCACATAAGCGACAAAAAGTCCTAAGGTCAGTACTGCCCAAAGGGTATAGCGTTTTTTTCGATAGCCAAATACATGCAACCACTCATAAGCCAACACCATAGCTATGATATTGCCTATCACCGGCAGATAGACTAAGAAAATCCACCACCAAGGACGCTCAATAATCTTCAAGAGAATCAGCATATTCCATACTGGTACAAAGGCTTGCCAGCCCTTATAGCCTGCCTTCTGATAGCCTTTCCATAAAAAAAGTCCTTGTAGGAGCTGTACTCCTAAAAACACTATAAGATAAGTCCACATAAAATATTTGTTTTAGCGCACAAAGATACTATTATTTATGCTTTTACGCAAAAAACTACTTAGATATTTTCTAAGTAGTTCTTTAACTTAAATTAAATTGCTATGAATTTTAAGCACTTTTCTCTTTTATTTTTTTCTCTAAGGCAATAGCTTTAGGGAATAACACATTGTTTTCCAAGTGGATATGACGGTGTAGGTCATTTTCGAACTCTTCCAACATAGCCAAGGTCACACGGTAAGTATTGCAAGCATCGGCTGGAGGAGTGTACCCATCGGTAAGGGCGGCAATCTTAGCGAAGCGGTCGCCCTCTATAGTGTGATCGTGCTTCATCATTTCGATAGGGTTCTCTACAGTACCGAAGTGAGAAGGTTCAAGAGGTTCGCCAGTTTGGGAAGCCTTTACGAGCTTTTCTATAAAGGGGAACAATACGCGTTCTTCTTTTTGGAAGTGTTCGCCCAAGTCATGCGCACTTTCGTTAAAGAGTTGGTTTATTTCGAAGAGTTCAGGATGTCTGTCACCATGTACTTTGCAGAGCTTATCCAAGAATTGTATTAAGGTAGGTGTTTTTTCTCTAACATATTCATGGTGTATTTTCACTATATAGTTAGCCAACAAATCCAAAGGCCAGCTACTTACATCCACTGTATCACCTTTTCCTGAAGGAAGGGAGGAAAGCTCCTCAATAAGCTCATTTTTAGTTACGTCCTTCTTTTCGCAGGCTTCATCTATCGTTCTTCCACCACGGCAGCAGAAGTCTATTCCATGTTTTTTAAAGATAGCAGCAGTACGGAAGTCGTCTGCTACAATTTCACCAATTGTTTTATTTGTAAAGTCCATTATTTAATTTTTTTTAGTGGCACAAAGGTATAAATTATTTTTGAACCTACATGCTAAAAAATATATAAAAGTCTTTTTTTAACTATTCGCTGCTGTGAAACAAAATATATTTATCTGACAAACTGTTAGATACATTTTAAAGGCAAAACAATTTTAACTAATAATAACTATCTATTTCACTATTTAGAATTAAAATAATTAATGATTAATGATTAATGGTTAATGACTAATGACCAATGGCTAATCCCAAGGAGGGATTAGTCATTGGTCATTGGTCTCTCGAGATTGAGTTCTCGTTACTTATTAAAGACTTTGTCGATAGCCTCTTGGTGACGGGCTTTGTGTCGCTTAGGGCTACCTGGAGCAGGAGCAGCGTAAGCATTCATGGCTGCCAATCTCCATGGTACTAAGTCGAAGTTCATTAGCATATAGCCATAAGCTCCCATATTCTTAGGATCTTCCTGAGCCCACACATAGTCGGTTACTTTAGGATAACGTGCGATTACGGCTTTGAGTTGCTCCACTGGTAATGGGAAGAGCTGCTCAATACGTACCAAAGCTACATCGGTTCTGCCCAATTTCTCACGCTCGGCAAGCAAATCGTAGTAGAAACGTCCTGAACAGAATACAAGCGTAGTTACTTCTTCAGCTTTCACTAAAGTATCGTCCAATACTTCTTGGAAATGGCCTGTTGCGAGTTCCTCTACAGAGGAGATTACCAAGGGGTGACGAAGCAAACTCTTAGGAGAAAGTGCGATAAGCGGCTTTCTAAAAGAAGCCTTGAGCTGGCGACGGAGCAAGTGGTAGATGTTGGCCGGAGTAGTACAGTTGGTCACATACATATTCTGAGTGGCACAGAGCTGTAAATAGCGCTCTAAGCGAGCGGAAGAGTGTTCGGCTCCTTGACCTTCGTAGCCGTGAGGTAAGAGCAATACCAAGCCACTTTGGTTCTTCCACTTGTCCTCTCCACAACAGATATACTGATCCATCATGATTTGGCCACCATTGGCAAAATCCCCAAACTGCGCTTCCCAGATGGTCAATGTTTTAGGTGTGGTAAGAGAGTATCCGTATTCGAATCCTAACACGCCATATTCAGAGAGTAAGGAGTTATATACATGGAGCTTGCCGCCTCCTTGAGCAGTGATATTTCTCAAAGGTACGATTTCTTCTTCAGCATCTTCAGATTTAACGACTGCATGGCGATGAGAGAAGGTACCTCGCCCTACATCCTCTCCAGAGAGGCGTACATCATAACCTTCGGAAAGGAGGGTTGCAAAGGCCAAGTGCTCTGCCATACCCCAGTCTACTTTCTGTTCGTTGAAGTATATATTATGGCGATCCTTGATGATTTTGGATATTTTATTGATAAATTTCTTATCTTCAGGAAGGACAGAGATTTGTTCGGCTAAGGCATCCAATTTGTTTCTATCGAAAGAAGTATCTACTCTTTGGAGCATTTCTTCAGCAGAGGCGATGTGCTCGAAGCCTTGCCATTCGTTCTGCATGATAGGATTGATGATGGTCAGTTCTTTCTTTCGAGAGGCTTCTAACTCACCATCCAAGTAGTTGCGATACTGTTCTTCATAAGTTTCAATCTCTTTGGCTGTAACTACCCCTTCTCCTATAAGTTTTTCGGTATAGATCACAGTAGGATTGTGATGGCTTCCAATGAGTTTGTACAATACCGGTTGGGTAAAGCGAGGCTCATCGCCCTCATTATGTCCATATTTACGGTAACCTACCAAATCCAAGAACACATCGTGGCCGAAAGCCATACGATATTCTAAAGCCAAAAGGAACGCGTGCACGACAGCCTCGGTATCATCGGAATTGACATGTAGGATAGGTGCTTGGAATCCTTTGGCAATATCAGTACAATAGGTAGTGGAGCGAGAGTCAAATGGATTGGTGGTAAAGCCGATTTGGTTATTGATTACAATATGAACCGTTCCGGCTGTGGTATAGCCACGTAGGCGCTCCATCTGCATTACTTCATATACGATACCTTGTCCGGCTACCGCGGCATCTCCATGCATCACTATAGGCAGTACTTGGGAAGGATTTTGGGCATAGTGGTTATCTTGTTTGGCTCGTGCAATCCCTTGTAGAACAGCACTTACCGTTTCCAAGTGCGAAGGGTTCGGAGCCAAATTAAGCAATACCTCTTGTCCTTTGACTGTTTTGCGAAGGGTGGTGAGCCCCAAGTGGTATTTTACATCCCCATCGAACTCTGGGTTAGGGTAATCCTTACCGTCGAATTCGGAGAAAACATCCTGAAGGTTTTTGCCCAAAATATTCACCAATACATTAAGGCGCCCACGGTGTGCCATCCCGATAACTACTTCTTTGACCCCTTTTCGGTCGGCAGCAGCTTCTATAAGCGCATCTAAGGCAGGGATTAAGGCCTCATTTCCCTCCAAGGAGAAACGTTTTTGGCCTACATATTTGTTGTGGAAGAAGTTTTCTAAAGCAGTGGATTCTGCTAATTTTTGGAGGATACGTACTTTTTCTTCCTTAGAAAAAGCCGTTGTATAGTCCCCCGTATATATTTTTTCTTGGAACCATTTCTTAGCTTCGGCATTGTCCAAATGCTCGAATTCTATACCGACCTTCTTGGTAAAGGTATCTTCCAATTTCTTAAGGATCACCGAAAGCGGAGAAGCAGGCAGGTATAGCTCTTTAGCTGCTTCGAAGACAGTGGAGAGATCTGCTGAGGAAAGTCCGAACTTCTCCAAGGAGAAAGACACAGCCGACTGACGTGCTCTAAGAGGGTCTATCTGAGCTAAGAGGTGTCCCTGTTGCTGGTAAGCCTTGATAAGGTTCAAGACTCTCAATTCCTTCTCTACCTTATCGGATACGGGTAAGGTAGCAGGCTGCGCTACTGCTGGAGCCGGCTGGGTAGGTGCCGAAGAGAAGGCTACCTCCTCAAAGAAATCGTCCCCATAGCTCTCACGAGCAAAATCAAATCCTTGGAAAAATGCGCGCCAACTCGCTTCTACCGAGTCGGGATTCTCCAAATATTGGTCGTACAGATCTGCAAAAAACTGGGTGTTTGCAGCATTAAGAAAAGAATATTTATCCATAAAGAATATCAATTTTTATGACGAAAATTTCTGCCGTTATTATTATGGACAAAGATACAAAAAATTAATGAGAAAATCAGCATTTTTCTTTAGTTTTTTTCTTAGTGGTAGAGATTAGTGGTTAGTGATTAGTGATTAGTGATTAGATACTAAGAACTAAGAACTAAAAACTAAAAACTAAAAACTAAAAACTAAAAACTAACTACTGTTTTCGCATGTTTGAACCGGTTATGTGTCCACAGGTAGTTGTGGGGTGCTTTTCGTATCTGTTGTTCCAAAAGCTGGGTAAAGGTATCGGTAATCTCATGAGCTGTGGTGGTGGTAGGCTTTTCGGTGATTAGCACAAAAGTAGCTTCATAGTAACCACGACGTTTTTTCTGTATATCGCAGAATACCACCGGAATGTCGAATTGCTTGGCAATGCGCTCGGCTCCGGTAAAGACAGGCACTTCCACGCCCATAAAGGTACGCCAATAAGCCTTATGAGGAGAAGGCGATTGGTCACTGGCCAGGCCATAAGCGCAGCGAACGCCCTCATGTTGTAAGCGACGGATCTCCTCTATCGCCTTGTAGCGAGAGATGAGATAGCTATGAAACTTCTCCCGAAGGCGACGTATAAAACGGTCAAAGTACCGATTGGTAATAGGGGTATAGAGTGCATAGGAAGTATGGGGAATCTGAGAGGCTAAGGATAGCAGCCACTCATAACTGTTGTAGTGCCCACACATGATGATTACACTCTGTCCTTTATGATAAAAATCCTCTATAAGCGCCTTGTTGGTATAGGTCATTCGCTGTTGCATTTGAGCTTGTGACAGCCCCATGGTTTTGATCATTTCTAAGAAGATATCACAGAAATGATGGTAGAAGTCGGCCTCTATCTGCTTGATTTCAGAGAGCGATTTTTCGGGAAAAGCCAGGGTAAGATTGTGCCTGACTACTTTCTTACGATAGCCAATGATCCTATAGATAAGCAAACAAATCCCATCCGATAGCCCATAGAGACACCTATCGGGTAGGTGTGCTATAAGCCATAGGAAGGGATAAGCTATATAGAAAACAAAGGCTTGCATGCGCTATACTTCTCGGTTGGGATCCCACTGTTCGAGATACTTGGCTACTCGCTGTACGAACATACCTCCGAGAGCACCATTGACCACCCTGTGGTCAAAGCTATGAGAGAGCATGAGCTTGTAACGGATTGCAATCACATCCCCTTCGGGGGTTTCCACTACAGCAGGCACCTTTTGGATTGCCCCAATGGCCAAGATCCCCACCTGAGGTTGGTTCAGGATAGGCGTACCGAAGAGGTTTCCAAAAGCTCCTATATTGGTTACCGTATAGGTACCCCCCTTCACTTCATCGGGTTTGAGCTTATTCTCACGAGCACGTTTGGCTAAGTCATTCACATTTTTAGCCAGTCCTACTAAGCTAAGCTGGTCTGCATTTTTGATTACCGGTACGATGAGATCGCCATTAGGCAAGGCAGTAGCCATTCCTATGTTGATATTCTTCTTCTTGAAGATACGCTCTCCATCGGTGGAGATGTTCATCAGCGGGAAGTCTCTCAAAGCCTTGGCCACGGCTTCTATAAAGATAGGGGTAAAGGTCAGTTTTTCACCTTCTCTGGATTCAAAAGCCTTTTTATGCTTGTTACGCCAGTTCCAAATACGAGTTACATCCACCTCAATAAAGCTGGTTGCATGAGCTGATACATGTTTGCTCTCGATCATATAATTGGCGATGAGCTTGCCCATTCGGGTCATTTCGATGACCTCTACATTGTCATCCACTGGCGAAGGAGTATAAGTTGTAGCCGCTACTACTGGAGCAGGCTTTTCTTCCAATACTATAGGGGCAGGCTTTTTCTCCACTACTATAGGGGCAGGCTTTTCTTCCAATACTATAGGAGCGGGCTTTTCCTCTACTATTATAGGGGCAGGGGTTTCCTCTACAACTATAGGCGTAGGAGTTTCTTCCACCACTATTGGGGCAGGGGTTTCCGCTGCAACCGTTGGAGTCACTATTTCTTCAGAAGCTTTTTGAGCAGCCTGTTTCTGTTGGAGCAAGAGTTCTACCGGAGAGAGTGCAGGAGCCGAAATAGGCTCTTCTACAGCGGTAGGAGGTGTAACGGTCACTGATGCAGGAGCCTCTGGAAGTGCAGCAGGGGTAGCTGCTTCAGGGAGTGCTGCGGGTGTAGTAGCCTGTGGGAGGGCAGCAGGTGTGGACGCTGCGGGAAGGGCAACCGGCTTCGAAGCGGCAGGGAGAGCAGCAGGGGTAGGTGCTGCCGGAAGTGCCTCATGAGCTATATCTTCCACAAAAGGAGAGCCTCCCAATTTGTTCTCTATTTGAGAAGGATCGGCTATCTGTGCCTCTAAGTCAGCGATAGGGGTAAGTTGTTCCTCTTGCGTAGTAGAAGTAGCTTGTTGCTCTATGTTCGTGATAGGGGCAGGCTGTACCTCTGTATTTGTAGTAGGGGTAGCTTGTGCCTCTATATTCGTAGTAGGGATGGTTTGTGCCACCGCAGGGGTCGTTCTTCTTTCTAAATAACGCAATAGGTCATGCTTGGTTAGGCGACCATCGGCGCCGCTCCCTTCTATGGTAGCCAACTCTTCTTTGGAGATATTTTCCTCCTTGGCGATGGTTCTCACCAGAGGAGAATAGAAGGGTTCCTCTTGAGCTGCTTGAGGCGTTTGCTCCAAGCTTACCGCTACAGGTTGTGGTACATAAGGCACTTGTGCAGCTATAGTCTCTTGAGGTTCTGGTATCGCTACAGGTGTAGGCTCCACGGCTATTGTAGGAGGCGTTACAGGTTGTAGCTGTTGCTGGTCGGTTTCTATGATAGCCATCAGCTGGCCTACCTTTACCACCGTACGCTCTGGGGTCAAGATTTCCGTAATTACTCCTGATACTTCGCTGGGAATTTCAGAATCCACCTTATCCGTAGCTACTTCTACCAAGATATCATCTACTTTTATCGTATCTCCAACCTTTTTGAGCCAAGAAGAGACGGTTGCCTCCTCGACACTTTCTCCCATTTGGGGTAATTTCAGTTCGTATCTTGCCATTTTTTTAATTTTTGTTGTTAGTGATTAGTGGTTTGATTAGTGGTTAGTGCTAAAAACTAACTACTGTATTTGAAAGGGTACCCTATGTAGGATACTCCTACCGAGGGTCACCTCATCGGTATATTCGAGTTCGTCGCCTACGGAGATGCCGCGGGCGATGGTGGAGGTGGTGATATCCAAGCCTTCTAACTGTCGGTATATATAGAAGTTAGTGGTATCCCCTTCCATGGTATTGCTTAGCGCAAAGATGAGTTCCTTCACGCCTCCTTCCTTTACTTTTCTGACTAAGGAGCCGATATTGAGCTCATTGGGGCCAATCCCATCGATAGGAGAGATCTTCCCCCCGAGGACATGGTAGAGGCCATTGTATTGTCCGGTATGTTCTATAGCCATCACATCGCGTACGTCTTCCACTACACAGAGTAAGGAAGCATCACGGTTGATGTTAGCACAAATATCACAAATCTCTGTATCGGATATGTTATGACAATTCTTACAATAGGTAATCTCATGCCGGAGCTTGAGCAAAGCGGCAGTGAGATTGTCCGTTTGCCCTGAGGGTTGCTTGAGCAAATGAAGTGCTAAGCGCAGGGCGGTACGCTTGCCTATCCCCGGAAGCTGTGCTATTTCATAAACGGCATTTTCCAATAATTTGGATGAAAAATCCATATTTCCTCCTCTTTATGAACGTAACTCTGCTCCAGTTGCCTTTTTGAAAGCCGCAAGGAGCGCCTCCATCGTCTTATCTATCTGCTTGTCGGTAAGAGTCTTGCTGCTATCCTGAAGGATAAAGCTCAAAGCATAGCTCTTTTTCCCTTGAGGGAGTTTGTCCCCTTGGTAGACATCGAATAAGGCTACTTTTTTGAGCAACTCTTTCTCCGTTTGCAAAGCGATACGATAAAGTGTTTCGAAGGTTACCTCCGTATCCAAGAGCAAGGCCAAGTCGCGGCGCACTTCAGGATATTTAGGTATTTCCTTATATTTCACTTCTTTGGCGAGATTATTCAATAAGTTATCCCACTGAATATCCGCATAGAAGACGTTTTGCTTGATATCGAATTGCTGTAACAATCTGCTTTTCACCACTCCTAAGGATGCCAAAGGAGTTTGGTCTTTCCAGAAGGTAATTCCCTCCTGAAATAGATCCTCCTGAGAGGGAGTTTCTCTAAGATCAGTGCTACCCAAGCGGTCGAAGATCGCCTTCACATAGCCCTTGAGGTAGTAGAAGTTTGTCTTCTGCTGGGGGGCATTCCAAGTCTCAGGATATAGATTTCCAGAGAGGAAAAGGCTGAGGTGCTTCGGCTCGATATAGCTTTCTCCTTCCTTATGGTAAGTCTTCCCGAACTCGAAGAGTGCCAGATTCGAACGCTTGCGATTGTTGTTATAAGCGATGGTTTCCAAACCAGAGAAGAGCATCGTCTGTCGCATGACCGCCAAGTCCTGGCTCAGTGGATTGAGGATTTGTACTGCCTTAGCCGGGTCAATATCCGCAGATAATTCCTGATAATCGGCAGTGGTAAGGCTGTTGTTCATGATTTCATAGAAACCTTGCCCTACCAGCTGGTTGGCAATTATATTCTGTATATTGAAGTCCTCATATCTGGAGGCATGCGCCATGGAGGCACTTACCTTGGAGGAGAACTCTATATTATTGTATCCATATACACGAAGGATTTCCTCGATGACATCCACATCGCGCTGCACATCTACCCTATAGGAAGGGATTGTAAGCCCCATTCCTATTTCGGTAAGGCTATTGATTTGGATATCCAAGGAATGCAAGATACTCTTGATCTCATCACGAGGGATCACCTGTCCGATAAGGGCATCTATCTTTTCATAAGTGAGGAACACTTGGAAGTCCTCTTGTTTTTTAGGATACCAATCCACCACATCGGAGGAGATTTCGCCACCGGCTATCTTTTTAATCATGATCGCAGCCCGAAGAAGTGCATACTTACAATCATCAATATTAATTCCTCGCTCGAAGCGGAAAGAAGCATCGGTGGAGATACCATGTCGCTTGGCTGTTTTACGGATAGCTACAGGGTTGAAGTAAGCACTTTCGAGGAAAACATGGGTCGTATCTGCCCCCACTCCGGAGTTGGTACCACCCAAAACCCCTGCCAAACATAGCGGCTTGTCCGCATCACAGATTACCAAGTCCTCAGCCGATAGGCTACGCTCTACCCCATCCAAGGTTTGGAATTTTTCCCCCTCGGCGGCATTGCGCACAATAATCTTCTTTCCTGCTATTCGCAAGGCATCGAAGGCATGGAGCGGTTGGCCTAAATCATGGAGGACATAGTTGGTAATATCTACTACATTATTCTTAGGAGTGATTCCTATCGCTTTGAGTCGGTTCTGTAGCCAAGCAGGTGAAGGGGCTACCTTCACATTGGAGATAGTCACTCCACAATAGCGAGGGGTGAGTTCCTTATTATCGACCATCACATCGATCTTGAGCAAACGGCTATCAACGAAGAAGTCGGTCACCGAAGGGGTGATGATTTCCTTGTTGGTGCCGCGTTGCAAGAGGCCTGCTCTGAGGTCTCGGGCTACCCCTAAGTGGCTCATCGCATCGGCACGGTTGGGGGTGAGGCCAATTTCAAAAACAGTATCGGAAACCACCTGGAAGACCTCACTACAAGGTTTGCCTACCGGTAGGGACGGATCCAAAACCATGATTCCCTCATGAGAGTTGCCCAATCCCAGTTCATCCTCAGCACAGATCATCCCATGGCTTTCCTCGCCTCGGATTTTTCCTTTTTTGATTTTGAAGGCCTCCCCTTCTTTGTCATAGAGGGTCGTACCGATGGTAGCCACAGCTACTTTCTGACCTTTGGCCACATTGGGCGCACCACAGACAATTGGCAGTATCTTTCCTTCTCCTACGGCAACCTTCGTCAGGCTTAGTTTGTCCGCATTGGGATGTTTGCCGCATTCGAGTACCTCGCCTACGACCACCCCTACAAGTCCCCCCTTTACGCTTTCGTAAGGAGTGATACCTTCTACCTCCAAGCCTAAGTCTGTAAGGAGTTCGCCTACTTTTTCTGCTGGTAAGTCTATCTTGAGAAAGTCCTTAATCCAATTGTATGAGATTTTCATAAAATGATTCGTATGATTTGGAATTGCAAAAGTACTATATTTTATTGTAATGAGAAAATTTTTTTGCATCAAGTTTTAATTTAGTGACCAATGACTAGTGACTAATGACTAATGACTAGTGACTA
>NZ_KE992172.1:1008-10581 GCF_000466425.1 Capnocytophaga sp. oral taxon 863 str. F0517 | reverse complement strand
TAGTGACTAGTGACTAATGACTAGTGACTAATGACTAGTGACTAACGATAATTAACAATTGACAATTAACAATTAACCATTAATCATCAATCATTAACAATTATCTTTTGTATCTTTGCCCTCTAAAAAGAATAATTTTCCAAAAAATGAAGAAATTAGGAATTATCCTGCTTTTAGCAGGTACCGTCGCCTTCGGTCAGAACAAAAAAACCGGTTGGGATGCGGCGAAACTCAAAGGAAAAGTGAAAACGTATCGCATACTGGACTATCGTTTTGATGAGCAAGGCAAGCCCTTCAGAGGGAATACGGAGCTACTTACGGAGTTCGACCCCAAGGGACGTACTACCAAGATGCAAGTGAATAACAATGGTATGATCATGTCCTATCATGATACCTACAACAGCCAAGGCTACCTAACGGAATCTGTCTCCAAAGATGAGGACAACAAAGTGCTCTCAACCAACCTTTATGAGTATGACAAGCAAGGCAATCGTACCCGTCATGACCTTTTGACCGACAAGGGGTCGATTTTTATGAGTACTTTCTCTAAGTATAATGAGAAGCAGCAACTTATAGAGAAATCCAACTGTGTAGGTGGGGAATGTGATGAGAAAAAGGTTTTTACCTATGATGATAAGGGCTACCTTATCCAAGAGGACAAATATAGTAAGGACGAACTCACCTCCAAGACCCTTTACAAGAATGATGCTAAAGGAAATCCCATAGAGCAACTTACCTATGATGCTCAGGGCAAGCTCCTAAAAAAGGTTACTTCCACTTATGATACAGAAGGCAATGAAACCGAGAATGCTGTATACAAAGGCGCTGATACGCTTATTCAAAAGAAGACCTATACTTATGAGTATGATAAGAAAAAGAACTGGATCAAGAGGACTGAAAGTGAAAATGGCGAACCTTACCTTATTATAGAACAGAAATTTGAATATTACAAATAGTGATATCGGCGGTACCGAGGGGTACCGCCGATATTGTTTTAGATTACAAAGGCCATCCAAAGATGGCCTTTGTTTGTTAGATTACCAGCCTGGATTTTGTCTCCAGCGGCCGTTTTCGAAAGTAATATTGGCAGCAGGGATAGGCCAAGTGAGTTTGTAATTACCGGCAGGGATATTGAGCTGGTAATATTCTTCAGGGGGGGTAGATATGATAGCATCTACATTCTGTGGAGTACCACGTACAACCCCTAAGCCCCAACGCTTGATGTCGTGCAAGCGGAAGCCTTCGAAGGCCAACTCTCGATTGCGTTCGTTTTGGATTTCGGTAAAGAGAGCTTCTCCTGTAGCAGTAACATCAGTGGTTAGATTTCGTGAACGGCGTAAACGATTAAGGTAGCTCTTAGCAGAGCCTTCATCTCCTTTCCTATAAGCTGCTTCTGCCGCGATAAGGTATTGCTCAGCTATACGGAACAATTTCGGCTTGTGCATATAGGTAGGAAGCCCTGAAAAATTAGTCTTTAGGTTATTATTATCTGGATATTTATTTACAAAATAGATATCACGGAAGGTAGTTCCTCCATAGGTTATAGAATATTTTTGAAAATAAACCTGCTTTCTATAGTCTGTATTCTGATATAAGTTCAAGAAAGCCTTAGTAGGAATATAGTTCGGCTTGTATGAAAACCTTCTTGTTCTATAATCAAAAGTAGCCTTTATGTAAATATTATTAGCTTTAGGGAGTTCACTCAGTCCTGTTCCAGCAGGAGGAGCAGCAAAGAGCTGTGTGATACTTTCTGTAGGGGTATCTTCTGCCCACATAGCTCTTAGAATACTTACAGAAGTTGAAGTTGCTAAGGGGTAAGTGTCAGTGGCTATAAGCGCTTGAGCTGTATCGTAAGCGGCTTGCCAGTCTCCTTTGTAAAGCAAGACACGCGCCTTGAGCGCTTTGGCTGCATCACGAGTAAAGGTGGTAGCTCCTTCTGTACCTGGAGTATTCGCCAATAGTAGTTCAGCCTTGGCTATATCCTCCAATACAAAGTCATAAGTGGCTTTCAGGGAGCTAGGGGCAGGGAGATCAGAGACTTTAGGTTCTTTTAGGATAGGAAGCCCATAGAGAGAAGCCTCGTCATAAGCCCCACAATAATGAGTTAACAAATACGAATAATAATAAGCGCGTCCTAAGTAAAGTTCCCCTAAGTTTTTCGCTACTTTATCTCTCTCCTGTTCTGTTTTGGTAGGGATCGTAGGGAGCCCATTGATCGCTATATTAATATTATGAATGGCTTTAAAATAACTCTGCCAAATGGAGGCTACTTTTTCATTAGATGAAGTAAAGGAAGCCCAACGATGTAGCTGCGGCAGTACTTCGAGATCTGTATGTACGGCATTGAGGAAGTCAGCTTGTACATCGGAGCTGTACATCGCATCCCCATAAGTATTTTGGCGTAAACCATCATACATTCCGTTAACCCAATATTGTGCATCCTCTGGATTGAGGAAAGCACTGGTATCTGTCAGAATCCCATAGGGCTCTTGATCTAATTTGGCACAGCTCTGAAGGGTAAGCGCCGCCAGGATATATAGTGGTAATTTATGGAATATTCTTTTCATACTTTTTAAAATTTAAGTTCAACACCTAAGGCAATTTGTCTTGATGGCGGATAACCACCTGTGGAGATAGAATCTGCATATTCAGGATCTGGCCCTTCGTATGGAGTTATCGTAAAGATATTATGTGCTGTCGTATAAAGTCGCACGCCTTGGAAAAATCCTATCTGTTCTATAGTTTCCTTAGGGATACGATAACTAAGGGTAATGGATTTGAGACGGAGAAAATCCGCTTTTTGTATCATACGAGAGTCCGCATCTTCAACAAAATTTTCTTGGGTAATTTTAGGATGGCGAGTGCCTGTATCCCCTGGCTGTTTCCAATAATCAAGTATTTTTCTACTTAGGTTATTTGTTGCAAAACGATTGGGATTTTCTATATATTTCATATCATAGTTCATCATCCATTTTCCTATAGCATAGGAGAAATTCATATCCAAGGAGAAGCCTCCATAGGTAATATTCCACCCAAAACCACCATTGATAGGTGCATGCATTTTCTTTCCTGTTGTTTGCGCTAAGGCAGTAGTATATTCTGTAGTTACCTGATTGTCATCAGTCTGTTGCTCCATTTTATCTTCTCCTGGGATATACCATTGGGTAAGTCCTGTATTAGGGTCTACTCCCTTGCGAATTACAGCAGCATATTCGAGAGGTCTTCCTACTTTGTAACCAAAATTACTACCTCCACTGACAAAAGTCTGTCTTCCCTGGAAGATAGAAACTATTTTTTGTTGGTTATAGTTAAAGTTAAAATAAGGGCGAACACTTAGGTTATTATCCTGATTGTAATATACACGTGAGGAGAGCGTAACATCTAATCCTTGGTTCTGCATTCCTCCAGTATTTCCATAGAGTTGTGTATCTCCACTGGTAGAGTTATTATCCTGAGAAGCAAGAGCTCCAATGGTCTCACGATGGTAATACTCAAGGGTTAGAGAGGTATTATACAAGAGCACAGCATTGATTCCTACACTTGTTTTGCGTTGTTCTTCCCAACGCAGATTAGGATTTCCTAATAAGGAAAGACTATAACTTGTCTTTGAATTATAGGGTGTAGAGGTTACTATTTGGTTTATATTTCTGTAATTACCTCCTCCTGCATTTCCAGAAGATCCTGTACTAAAACGCAAGTTCAAATCGGTAAGCCATTTTACATCCCTTAGGAAATTTTCTTTTTTGAGTTTCCACATCGCCCCTATTGCCCAGAAATTGGCATAGCGGTTGTTGGCCCCAAAGTTAGAAGAGCCGTCTCGACGTGCAGAAAGATCCAAGAAGTAACGACTCTGATAGTCATACTCCAATCGTCCGAAATAAGAATTAAATGCAGAGACAGACTTTAGATCACTTGCCGAATACTTTTCTGTTCCATTACGCAAAGCAGATAACCCATCTGAAGGCTGTCCCTCACTTCTTGCCTGTAGTGATTTGTAGATATCTTCCACCGATTCTTGGCCTAATAAAGCGGTAAAGTTATGAGAATCTCCTACTAAAAACTTATACTCTAAGGTGTTAGTGAAAGTTTTCTTGAAAGATCTACTTGTATTCATCTCTGTACTGGCTGTATTTTCAAATCCATATACAGGTTCATAAGAGTGTAGGAGTTTCTTTTGATCATCACCTGCACTATATTGTACCCCTGCTTGGGTTTTGAATACTAAATTCTTAATAGGTTCAACCATAAGGTACCCTATTGGCATTACATCTTCTCCATAAGTACTTTGTGGATGTTTTTCCGCTTCGTAAGCAGGATGGTTAAATCCTGTCCCTCTCCCAGTAAGTCCTCTGATATAATCTTTTCGTGTTCCATCAGGGTTCTTAGGAGTATATAATGGCAAAGTCAATATATTCATAGAGTAAGAGCTGCCCCCTTCTCTTTCTGTATAATCCGCAGCTATAGAAAAACCTGCCTTAAGCCATTTGTTAATTCGAGTATCTATGCTAGAATGAATATTGTATCGATAATAGTCCACCGAAGGCAGCGTAGATCCTTCTTGCTTTAGATAGCCCAATGATAGATAATAAGTAGTACTATTGGTTCCTCCTGAAATAGAGACATCGGTACGAGAGGTAGGCACAAAATCACGGAAGAATACCTTATCCCAACGGGTATTGTAAGGATTTTCAGCCAAGATTTTCTCTACAGCTCGCTGTGTATCTGCTTCTGTACGGCCTGATACCCCTGCTGCAGAACGCAATTCTGCCGGGTCTCTCTGTGCCCAAAACTCTAAATACTCACGTGGAGTCATCATATCATCGAAGAACTTACGACTGGCATCGGTAATGGCATTGAATCCTGTTTGATGACTGATGGTAATATTAGTGGCCTCATTATATTTCCCTTTCTTTGTGGTAATAAGGATCACCCCATTGGCAGCACGAGAACCATAGATAGAAGTAGAAGCTGCATCCTTAAGTACACTTACACTCTCAATATCGGCAGGATTAAGATCTGACATGATTGTAGAACTCACCTGAATCCCATCCACAATATAGAGTGGTTTTTGATTGCGAATTCCTCCTCTACCCTCTAATGCCGATTGGAAGTTATTAAAACCATGTATCAAGACATCAGAAGAAGCACCAGGTCTCCCTGAGCCTGTAGTCACTACCATACCTGCTACACGCCCCGCGAGCAAGTCCATGGCATTGGCACTGGAGGATTCGGCTATATCTTTCCCTTGTACTGTTGCTATCGAAGCTACCGTCTTACTCCCTACCTTGGGAGCTCCATAGCCAGTAAAAACAAGGCCGGTATCGATTTCTTGTACCTCCTCTTGCAAAACAACATTGATCACTGACGACTTTTGAGTTACCTTCTTCTCCATAGGGGTCATCCCTAAGAAAGAATAGTAGAGCACATCGCCTACATTGGCTTCAATCTTGTAAGCTCCCTTATCATCGGTGGTAGCCCCTCGACTGGTTCCTTTGATAAGGATGTAAGTACCCAAGATAGGCTCACCTTGAGCATCTTTTACCGTCCCGGTGACGGTCACTTGTTGCGCCAATGCTGCTTGTATAGCTATAAAAAACAGCGTAAACGCATAGAAAATTTTCAATCTCATTTCCGTTAATTTTTAAGGATGCAAATTTGCTAAAAAAAAAACGAAAAAGATTTTTTTTTAACTTTTAATTATGTCTTAATCAATGATTAATGACTAATGACTAACAACTAATCCCTTTTCACTTAAAAAGGTGGTGGTCGTGAGCTTATTAGCCGTTCTCCATCATCTCGATAGTTGTCATTTGCTACATGATGCCGTATCATAGGGGGCTCCATCAAGGGGGCGTTCTTGTGCAAGTCTGCTGCGATATAGGGATAGGGAGGAGAAACCTTACGGGGTTTGCTCGCTTGGTTGCAGTTCTTGTTATCAGCTTTGATACAGGAGCCTTGGTGCCCAACCTTACGGGGTTGGGGCAGTCTGAAGGCTCCTTTATCAAAACATGAGAGCACCTCATGGCAGGGAAGATGACGGGACTGGGGATGATAGGTAGTCACTATGGTCTTCCCATTGCTCTCTATCGGCTGGCGACGTGCGTATGTCCAAAGTATTGATAAAGCCTCTTCCATAATGATTAATGATTAATGGTCAATGGTTAATGATTAATGGTTAATGATGATCACTAAAAACTAAAAACTAACGACTGACTTTGCAAAGTTACGACAATTGAAGGGGGGAAGTCAAGGAAAAAGCAGGTAAGAAGTAAGAATTTATACAATAAAAAAGAAGGTTAAGGAATCAACAAAAATCAGTGGTCAGGCATCAGAAGTCCGTCTATTCGACTAACCTCCAACGTCTGACCACTGAATACTGAGGTCTGATTACTGAAAAACTAATATCTGTAAGTAAGATTTAGGTTGAAGTAGCGGCCGTTACCATGAGCATATTCGGCATCTCGGGCAACGAGCATAGAAGCAGGGGTATAATACACCTTATCAGCGAGGTTCTCTACCCCTAAGCCTAAGGATAGGTTCTTGTTGAAGGTATAACCTGCACTAAGAGAGAAGAGGTCGATTGGGGAAACTACGCCTTGTCCTTCTTCGTATATTCCTGTTACAGGGTCTGGAGAGAAGCGATCACGACTACCTGTATGTAGGTAATTGACCTGAAGGTAGCTCTTAGCTGTTGGGGTAACTCTCACATAAGCCGTTGCCTTGGCAGCAGGAATAGAAGTACCACTCATATACTCATCCCATGGGCCTCCTTCGGTAGATTTTTTCTTTCCTTCGAAGGAGATAAAGCTACCACCGAGGGTAAGCCAGTCGGTAGGATAGATATCGGCATTGACCTCAAAACCATATACCTTCTGTGGACTTCTATCCACCACCCAGAAACCATGCACTCCCTTAAGGTCACTACCAAGTTTGGCATAGGTATAGAAGTAGGAACCACTTAGGTGGACATACTTGGTAAGCTGTGAATAAGCACCTACCTCATAATTATCGGTAGTAACAGGCTCTGTATTGATACGAGAGAGGATATCCTGACCGATTTGTACTCCATCTTTCGCTGCGCGAAGGGTACGCCCTAAGTCATAGATAGAAAAACCTTGTGAGTAGGAGACAAAAGGCTGGAAGTATTTGAACTCATTGTAAGCCAGCCCTACATTGGGGGCAAGGTTGCTATACTTGAGCTCACCACCTGTTACATAGATACGACGATCGGTATTGCGAAGACGCAATACTTCGAAGCTAGGTACGCTTACATCAATCTTGTCATAACGAAGTCCTGCTTTGAGTACATAATGACGATAGAAAGTAGTCTTGGTTTGTAAGAAAGGAGCCGAGTTATAGGCTGTTAGCTCTGGCATCCAATAGCGACCATCTACCAGTGGTTGGCTGGTTTTGTCGATCAAGGCATCCAATCCATAAAGCACTTGGGTAAAGATATCCTCAGAGAAAAGGATTTTGGAAGTGAGCTGGGTACGGATACCATATTTCTCCGCTCTTACAGTTGCCTGTCCACTGGTGCTCTCCCAACGAGGATTGCTAGCATTATGCTTGCGATAATCAAAAACAGCATACTGGTGTTGGGTGAAGGCAGAAAGCTCTAAGTCTGTGTTTTTGAAGATGTTATTAGAATTGAACTTCACATAGGCATTATGGTTGTAAGGCATTCCTTCGTCCTTGGCTACCGCAGGCTTATTACCATAGATTCCTATACGTGGACGTTGTAGATATTTCCCGCCTGAGGCTACTAAAGGAGTATGCTGCAAGCTCTGATAGTAGTTGTACATGGCTTCCACCTTGTTATCGTCATCGAACTGGTAGCCGAGCTTTATAAGTCCATTATAAGTACGCACATCGCCCAAGCCATAGCGTGGAGAGATGTACTCCCCTGCCCCATCTATAGCCGAACCGGTTTGGGTCAAGGCACCGTCCAAAAGGTAAGAAAAGCCCTTGTAGTGACCTGAGAACTGCTGATTGAAGCGGTAGCCAAAGCCCCTATTTTCCTTGAAAGAATCTCTTCCAGAAGCTCCGATGGAGGTGTGTCCGGAGAAAGCTACTCCTTTGGGTGCTTTCTTGGTTACGATATTCATAATCCCCCCGATGGCACCATTCCCGTAGATAGAAGTAGACCCCTTGACAATCTCAATACGTTCTACAGCTGCAGGGTCTATAGAGCGTATATCGCGGTCAGTAGAGCGCAAGGGCGTAGATTGTGGGATCCCATCAATAAGCACTAAGAGCGCACGTCCGCGTAAGCTCTGATAGCGGTTGTTAGTCGTATTGGTAGAGAGCGCCATGGCAGGCTCAATCATTCCAATAAGGTGCGACATATCGGGCGCGATCTTAATAAACTGTTGCAGTTTCTTCTGATCGATAACCGTTACATTGGCTACCGCATCGGTTTTCTTCTCCTCTATACGATTGGCTGTGATCACTACCTCTTCCAATCCTAAGGTATCGCGTTCCATGCTGGGTTGCTGCTGTGCATAGCCCGCAAAGGTTAAGCCTAAGGCCATAATTACCATTTTCTTCATAAAAAGAATTTATAAATTTGGCCGCAAAGATATAAATTATTTAGAAATAAAACAAATAAATTTAACCTTAAGGAATAGGAGAATAATAATATTGTTGCTTATATGAGAGTTCATATCCTTCATCATCTGTGGGTCTGTATACTTCTTTTAGAAGAATAGCGTTATGAGGGGTTTTGTTTTTATCATTTTCTTGCCATTTGTCTACCACTTCTTCGTTTAAGATATTGGGATCATACGTATATACCCGCTTTTCCCATCTGATAAACGCTCCTTTTTCATCTTTTCCATCATAGAGTTCAAGGATTTCTATATCTCCTGAATTATTATAGGTGAATATTTTTTTCTCACTAACAAAACTATTTTCATATATTCTTTCTATTAGCTGTCCTTTTTCATTATATTTTTTTTCTATAGTACCCTTTTCTTTATATGTTACTCCTTTTACACTACAATAAGGCCATTCTTTATAAGGTTCATAAATATCTATAATCCATTCTTCTACATTAGTACTTCTATATTTTTCTTTTTTCAAATATAATTTTCCTTCTATCTTCTCTAAATAAACCATTTCAATAATTTTCCACTTTCCTTTTTCATCAATTCCATATCTTTTTATTTCTATTTTATTTGAAGCATACTTATAAATTATTTTTTCATATTCGTTCCATTTCTTTTTTTTGCGATATTTTTTAATTTCACTTATAAGGCTATCTTGTTTGTTATATTTACAAATATACATATAATCACTACTATAAGAATCCTTTATATCATTTATTTTAGTAACTATTCTTCTCTTAGGGTTATAGGACTGATGGAGTGTCTTATATACATATTCCATTTCGCCAGAATAGAACTGGATTTGCTGAATACTATCCAATTGCCAGCGCTTCTGTTGTGCTTGTAGGGAGAAGCAAAACAACAGGATTATCATTGAAACTATTTTCATAAGAATTTGAGTTTCGAGTTGCTATTATTGGTTTAATAATTTACTGGCTTGCTCATTGGTCAATGGACACATTGCCCC
>NZ_KE992172.1:0-908 GCF_000466425.1 Capnocytophaga sp. oral taxon 863 str. F0517 | reverse complement strand
GCTCCACAGGCTTTTGCTTGCAAGCAACGAGTAATAACGTAAAAAGTAAGAGACGATTCATGATAGTTTTGAGTTTTGAGTTTTGAGTTGCTATTGTCGGTTTAATAATTTATTGGCTTGATCATTGGTTAATGGACACATTGCCCCCTCTCCGTTTAATTCGGCCAGCCAATACCCCTGGGCATTCTTAAAGAGATAGAAATTAGGAGTAGGGGCGGGATCCATACCCCAGCCTTTCTCATAGCCCTCATAGATAGCCAAAAGCTCCACGTCCTTGCTTGGGAACAGCCTTGTAGTACCACCATACCAATAATCTTTATCGGCTAAGAAACCATTGGGTACTACCCTTAGAGAAGCATTGTCATAACCCTTTACTACTACATATCGGCGTTCGCTCTTCCAATCATGTTGGTTATTATCATACCACTCCTTATAGATCAAATGATAAACCTGCCCCTGGTGTCTCCAAAAGGGATAGGAAAGCTGCTCAAAGCCTGTGGTGTCTATTTCTTTATTCTTTTGTTTATCGTCTTGGGAAGGGAATAATTCTCTTAGAGGTGTATTTCCTTCTTTGAGCAACGCCAACTGCCGAGGGGTGAGGTGAGGTACATAGAGGCTATCGTCATAACCATTATAATAAGCCTGATCCTCATAGATAAATAGTCTCTGAACACCCACATAGAAAAAGTTTTTCCCATACTCAGGGCGGTTTGTATAGTGGAAAGGCAGCTTTTTACGCCAATTATACACCCCATTCTTGTCATACAGATAGTAATAATGCCCTGGAACAACCTCAAAAGTAGCCACATCATAGCCAGAGATTGGTTCTCTCCCTTCGTAGAGCTTGTTTCCATCGGTGACCAAAACCTCAAACAGCTTTATCTTGCTCAAATTCTCCTTGGGTATGG
>NZ_KE992171.1:264963-326066 GCF_000466425.1 Capnocytophaga sp. oral taxon 863 str. F0517 | reverse complement strand
TCTTAGCCTTACTGATTGTCGTACAAGTAGCGGCGGTGTCTTCAGAGACTATCGGTTGGGCTAAGGAAATGATCGTTACGGTTACTTCCGCACGGGCACTTTCACAGCCTCCTTGTACTTTGGCTACATAGTATTTATTATTATGTACAAGTGCTGTAGTACTTGTCAAGAGCGAGCCTCCAGCAGCTGCATCATACCACTTGATATCCGTACCTTGCGGTGCAAGATTCGCTACGGTAGCAGCATTACAGAAAGTCTGAGCACTCACCGTTGGGGTATCTGGATCGGTAATGGTCACCTTGGCACGAGCCGAAGTCACATCACTTCCACAATCGCTATGTACCACGACATAGTAATAAGTCGTACCACGAGTACCCACTTCGATGGCCGAAGCGGCGAGGGTTGCGGTGGTTTGTCCTGCTATTGGTGTACCTAACGGATAATTGTCATTCTTTAGATACCATTGATAAGTAAGGTTTCCGGTACCTTCGGCCTCTACCGAAAGTGGCTCAACATTGGTAGCACCCTTACAGTATTTCACCTCATCGGTATCTAGGTTACCATTGGGTTTGAATCCCGTTGGCTTGGTAATGGTAATTTTCGCACGATTGGAGGTTACCTCAGCACCACAATGTCCGGTTATTTTTACATAGTAATAAGCAGTACCTACGGTAGTAACCACTGGGGTATAGCTATCTTCATTACTATTTGAGTTGTTTTCAGTTCTTACTTCCTGACCTGCATCGGTGGCGTTATCAGCCTTATACCATTTGTAAGTAAATGGAGCGGTTCCTTCTACCTTGACGGTAAGGGCGGTAGGTGTCGCATTCTTACAATATTCCACCTCAGTGGTGCTCAAATTACCATCGGTCTTGATAGCGGTATCCTTGGTCACGGTAATCTTCGCACGATTGGAGGTTACCTCAGCACCACAATGTCCGGTTATTTTTACATAGTAATAAGCGGTACCTACTTCATCGGTAGCTGGTCTATAGCTATCCTGATCACTATTTGAGTCAGTTTCAGCTCTTACTTCATCACCTATATCGGTGGCATTGTCGGCCTTATACCACTTATAAGTATAAGGAGCGGTTCCTTCTACCTTAACAGTAAGGGCGGTAGCCGTCGCATTCTTACAATATTCCACCTCAGTGGTGCTCAGGTTGCCATCGGTCTTGATAGCGGTATGCTTAGTTATGGTAATCTTCGCACGCTTACTGGTCTTATCAGCACCACAAGAGCTGTGTACCACGACATAGTAGTAGAAGGTTCCCTCATCGGCAGCGGAAGGAGTGTAAGAATCCTGTACAGCCGTAGCGCTGGTTTGGGTTCTTACCACTGTACCTGTTTCGGTAGTATTTCTTGCCCTATACCAAGTGTAGGTATAGTTGGGCGTACCCTTCATCTTGACTGTCAGTGCGGTGGCAGTAACCCCCTTACAGTACTTCACTTCATCTTCCGATAAGTCATCCACTATTGCAGTGGTTTCATTGACCACAATCTTAGCTTTATAAGAGGTAAGTTCTTCTGTACAATATTGTTGGTTTCTTACAGTTACATAGTAATAGAATGTACCCGCTTCACTTACATCAGGGGTATATTCATTACTCCAAGCTCGAGCTATCTCTTGCCCTATTCCCATAGGGGAAGTTGCCTTATACCATTGATATACAGGGCTACCATTACCTTGTTGCACATCTACTTTGAGCTTGCGTACAGAAATATCTCCCTTACAGTAGGTAGCCTCATCATTAGTCGTTAGGTTTCCACCTGACTTGAAACTAGGATAAGGTATGATGTCTACCACTATCTCATCACTAGTTACCGTACCACAGTCACTGGTTACTTCGACATAATAGGTAGTTGTATGAGGACTATCTATAGGAGGATTATAGAAAGCATCCTGCCCAGTATTTCCTGGTACATTAGGTACAGCTCTACCTGATGGATAATTGTTGTTCTTTAGATACCATTGATATCTAAGGGTACCGGTACCTTCTGCTGTTACTTGAAGCCTACTTGGTGGTGGTAAAGCTCTAAAACAATGGCTTATATTATCGGGTTGGCGAGTGATCTT
This sequence comes from Capnocytophaga sp. oral taxon 863 str. F0517, assembly GCF_000466425.1. GTDB lineage: Bacteria > Bacteroidota > Bacteroidia > Flavobacteriales > Flavobacteriaceae > Capnocytophaga. The sequence goes on along the minus strand of NZ_KE992171.1, from coordinate 323,989 downwards.
TGTAGGCTTGGTAACCTCTATCTTGGCGGTGTTACTTACCGCTGCTGCACAGCCCTTACCACTGGATACCTTTACATAATAGTAGGTGGTTTCTACCCTATCGGTAGGAGGGTCGAAGGTAGCCGAGGTCTTTCCTGGGATAATTTCACCTGAGGTATTGTCATTGGTTGTATTCTTATACCATTGGTAAGAGATATCGTCTCCGGTGGCCACTACTGAAAGGGTAGGGCGACTACCTCCACAAGGAGGGGTACTTGGCGTTTGCGGATGAGTGGTGATGGCAGGACTCGCATAGATGGTTACTGTCAAGGCCACACGGTCACTTTCACAACGCTGTGGATTCCCATCATGAGTGGTAAAGTGATAAGACTTGTTCTTTTCCAAGACGGTCGCATCGGCCAAGTCGGTCGTAGCAGTTGCATTCTCATAGATCTTGATAGTACCTGTAACTCCTTTGCTGGCAATATAGGTCTTTAGGTCGGAGACTTTCTTGCCACTACACCACATAGGATCCGGTGGAGCGGTAGGCGTTGTGGTCTTGCGGGTAATTGCCAAAATAAGTGGTGTCTTGTCACTTGGACACTTACCTGAAGCTCGTAAAGTATAGAAATAAGCATCGTTTTCATTCACGGCTTCATTATCTGTTAAAGGAGCAGACCAAGTATTATCATTGTTGCGCTTAAAGATTCTTACATCTCCACCTGTTATTATGGCTTTTAAGTCACTCACACGAGCTGTTGCACTCTGTGCAATACACACCTCAAAGCGGCGTGGTGTCGCATCCGTCTTATTACCCTTATTGGTAAAGGTCAGTGGTATAAAATCACTAGGACACTTAGCCGTCTCTACTACTCTATAATAATAAGGATTACCCCATACTACAAACTTATCATCGCTTTCTTCTGTAGCGAGACTTGAACTATAAATTCTTACATTTGAAAGTCCTTGTGCTCCTATCTCTGCCTTCAGCTCTGCTATGGTTGTATCCTCACAAATAGATAGTGCAGGTAGCAGTGTAGCCACTGAAAAAGGTGCCTGCTGTAGGGTTACCTTTTGTTGGAGAGAAGGACACTTTCCAGACTCTTCCACAGTAAAGTAAACATCGGTAGCTGTAAAGTTAACATCTGCATTTGCTGCACTAAGTTCTAAACTATTTTGATAAATCCTAATGGTCTTACCTACATATTGAACCTGAATTTTAGACTTAATATCGGCTACTTTTACATATGGTGCATTTTGATATCCTCGGAAAGTACATACTCCTACCTGCTGAGGAGCTGCTGCTGTACGTTCCTTATAGCTAAAGGTCAATGGTTGTGCAGGAGGGGTACATTGATATAGTCGCTTAGAATATGTATACATAGTAGGAGTATACTCCTCTATCAACATATCATCCCCTAGTTCAGTACCATTTTTATAAATAATTACGTTGGCACTATCCACAGGGTCTACTAAAGCTTTTAGCGTCCTTACTGTAGTGACACTACAGTCTGGGTTAGTCAATGCTTTAGGTGCTACTGTTGCCTCTCTCTCAACTTCAACAGGCTTTGGTTCTCCTGAACAATAACCGAGCTTAGAGTAACGTACATATACGGTCTTTTTCTGACCTGGACTCAGTGATATAGCGTAACTTCCCGCTGATTCATTTTGCTGATTTTGTGCATCTGTATTATTTTGATACCAATGAAAATCAAGAGCTAATGAAGCTACCTCTGGGCTACCTGCAAGCACTAAAGACTTAAGCACATCCATCGTAATAGATGGATCACAGATCTTTATGTTCGGCTTGGTATTCGGATTTATCTTCCGATTGACTGTAAGAGTAGCCTCCACAGGAGTGCCTATCACTTTCCTACAAGGTTCATAGAGCGTATATACAAAGGTATACTCTCCTTTCATATTTCCGATAGTAATAGTATTATTATCAGGCACATAAATAGCTCCCGTTTTCTCTCGGATAGTAGCAGTTACTCCAGGAGAGAGCGTAGGGATATTTTGGAACAACTGTGTCAGGTCTTGAGTGGTATTATTTTCTGCACAGATGGTTATATCCTTTCGTGTAGGAGGAATAGGAGTAACAAAGTTCTTTGATTTGAACTGATAAGCAAAATTATTATTAATAGCATCACTAATGCAAGAGGCTACATCAGGCCTAGCAGGCATTTCCAATTCTACCATATACGTATTTCCTGTAACAAAATCATCAGGAGCAACCGTTATAGTCAAGGAGTTACCTGTTCCTAAAATAGTGCTAGGAGCATCAGAACGATACCATTTTACGGTAATACCTTTTATGTTAGGCAAAGAAAGGGTAGCTTGTTGTCCTGTACAATAGAATGCGTTTTCTCCTGCATCAACTTTAATTTCAGGCGTAGCTACACCAGCAAGACTAGTATCTACTGTTCTTCTATTTCCACAAGCATCGGTTACGGCAAAAGTATAAGTGGTATTAGGGTCACTATTAGTCAGATCAACAAAGAAATTATCATTGGTCTGCGCTGGATGTCCTGAAGGTACAGGAGTCGTAGAGCCCACGGGAGTCGTAGAAACCCATTCGTAGGTATAAGGAGGAGTACCTCCATTGGCTATGATAGCAATATGGTATTTGCCATTAGGGCAACCAGCGCCTATAGCCGTTGGATTTTTCAAATCTCCTATATATTCCTTTTCAGATACTACAATATCACAAATCTTACCATTGTCTCCATACTTAATCTTACGCAACACACGGAACTTTCCTTCTTTTAGTCTAGTTTCGGTAAAAGTCTTATTGTAAGAAGTGGATAGAGCTGATGAATTCAAATTTATACGCTCCACATCTTTCCATTCCCCATTCTCAAAATGCTGTACAAAGTAATTTACTGAATAGGATTGGTAAGCTCTTACCTCTGGCTGACCAATAATAGCAGCAAGAGAGGGTGTACAACCTTCTGACCAAGTAAAGGAAAAGGTTTCCCCAAAAAGTTTTTGGTTAGGCCACAGTTTCGTATTCCCACACCTATTGGTAATTGAGATATCATACTTACCAGCAGGAAGATCATAAAGTGCCCAAGTATCACTATTAATACGATTAGATATGGGTAAAGTATAGGGCAAAGTAAAATTCAAATCAGAAGGATTACCATCAAAAGAGAGAATTTTTATCTCAGTAATCTCACTTCCTCTTGTTCTACTAAATAAGAATGTTCCGTAAGGAGCCCCTGTAGAGGTAACTCCTCTACAGCTTTGTGTATTATGAATCCATAAATCAGTAGGTTCATTATTAGTTGGGTGAGTAATTGTCAAAGGAAGTTCTCCTGAATTACGATCTGGATCACATTCGGCATCTACCACACGGAACTTAAACTGATCCCCTTGACTTATAAATTCAGGAGCTACAATAGGATAAGCGTTATTAGCAGCTCCATAGTAATGGATCTTCTTCACATATTTGTTATGTAATAGAGGATTGCTTGTAGTCAATTTGAAAAAACCTGCTTCTTCGTTTTTGAAACCGGCTGGTGCCTGATCCACTACCACATATATATCTATACTGATGTCCATACGAGTGGTATTCGAAAGTACTATGTTTGTGGAATGACAAGCCGTAGTTTGGGAAGCACCTCCTTCATAGACTGCAAAGTCATCAAATAGACTCTTAAAAGTAACTGTTTTAGCCGTTAAGGTTTTATTGACCCCGCAAGCAGAGACAATTGCTTTTATTTCCCATTGTCCCGCCTTTTTAGGGATACGTTCCCCCCTGAGATTCTCTTTTACAAGCAGTAGGTCTGTAGCATATGGATGAGCATATAAAAATAAAGATACATCATTCTGGTTGTTAAAGGTACGGCTTACCGTATGAACAGTAGTTGAAGGAGCTGGTTCCTTTAGCTCAAATTTCAAAGTAAAAGGAAAAGGCAAACTCCCTGCTTCAAAAGCTGCTCTCAAATTATCACCTTTAACCCCTAGCTGACTGAAACTTAAGTAATCACAACCATATTCTTGCATAGTATTAAGGTAGGTATCCGTAAAATCAATCATCGTATTAGGCACAACATGACCCTTTACAGTAGCATCACCCCCTGTGATTGCACAAAAGTCCTCTACCTTTACCTTATAGTTGCCAGGAGGTACATTGGTAAAAACATTAGAAGTCTGTCGGTAAAAACCCGGTACAGGCGTTGTTCCTGTATTATCATAAAGACTAAAAAGGAGCGGATAACTTCCGGAGGTAACATTCACACGTAATCCAGGTTGTTGCCCTGTGCATTTAGAAGGAAGATCGGTAAGGGTATAATCCACTGTTTGCTTCAAAGATCTTATCTGAAGTCCTGAAACAGGAGCTACTGCTGGAGCACCTGCTTTAGGTTCGGCCTTCACTTCATAAGTTCCTGAAGTTAAGGTAGTCACCCCACCCACAGGAGAAGAAAGCCCTGCATAAGCTCCTCCCTGCAATCTGTGATAGAAGTCATACTTAGTAGTATCCCCACCTACTATCTTATAGTAGAGAGCACCTGCACCATTACACCACTCATGTTCTACCCTTACTGCAATACCAAGAGTAGTTACAGGAGTGAGTTTGTAAATAAAGCTGGTCTGATAGACACAATCTCCCATGACTGCCTTGAGGGCGAACTTACGCTCGGTATTAACCACACCCACCGATACATCCGCGGAATTAGATCCTCCTGAATGGGTATAGCTATAGCTTGTTCCCGCCTGATCCGTAAAGGTATAAGTAACTCCTTTCATAGGATACTTGATAAAGAGACTCCCTATCTCCCCTTTAGTTACCTTGTCAAAGGCTGTAACACGTGTTTGCTCCAATGCCTTGAGAATATTCGGATCGCAATTCTGCGCTCTAACAGAGGGGAAGAAAGGCACTAAAAGCATAATTATCAAGAAGATACACCTAATAACATTTAGTTTCTTCATAATTAAACAATTAAAAGTATTTAACTTATTCAAGGGGCAAAGATAATCATTTTTTTCAACCTACGAACTTTTTCTTCTATTTTTTTATCCACCGAAAAATGTTAATTGTTAATAACCTTTTTATAATAACAAGGAGGTAGTGACGAGTGACGAGTGACTAATGACTAGTTACTAGTGACGAATGACCAGTGACTAATGACGAGTGACTAGTGACCAATGACCAATGACGAGTGACCAATTATTAATCATCAAAAATTGAAAAAATAATAATAAGCACCTTTTTTAATTCTTTTTCAATTTTACGACTTATCTCTTCGAAAAATATTTTTTGCTTAAAAAAACACTATTTCTACAAGTTAAAATTTTAACATATAGGATATTTTTAGTGTACGCGCTAAGGTGGAAGCTCATGTAAACAAGTAGGTTTGCTACTATAGGTAGGGGCTATAGGGGCTGTATGATAGGTATAGGCGGTCGTTAAGTGGCTTTTAGCATATAAATTAGGGGTATAGGTATGTAGGAAGCTATGTTTGAAGCTATGTTCTTTGCATTTTCTAAATCTAAAGCTTTTGTAGTTGCTTTTTTTTCTGTTTTTATTTTTATAGGTTTCATAGTTTTTAGGTGTTGTTGTTTTCTTTACAGGTTCTACATCGGTATTTTCTACTATTTTTGGCGCTATAGTAGTATTTTATTTGTTTATTTCATTATATTTGTGGGTTAGTTCAATATCTTTACTTAGGTGATTATTTTCTTTTTTATACGTATTCTCATAATTAAAGGGTTCTATTGATTTTTCATTTTTTCCGTTTCGCTCTTCACTATTCCATCTTCTTTTTTCACTTTTTTGAAACCATCCTTCTAAGCGAGCAATAATGCGGATGGCTGCAATGCTATTATTGACGGTGGGTACTACCATTTTCCCATTGCAGTTGATTGGCTCGCGACGTGCATAAGTCCATAGTATTTGAATAGCCTCTTCCATGGGTTAGGGGTTAGGGGTTAGGGGTTAGTGATTAGGGGGTAGTGAATAGTGACCTTATTTACAGCTGCAAAGGTACGGTATCTAAGAAGTAAAGTCAAGGAAAAGGTGGGTGAGAAGTAAGAATTTATGCAATAAAAATATTTCTAAATGCTTATACAAGGTAACAAACTTTCATTTATTCTCTTTTAAAGGCTAATTGCCATTAGCCCCTACACTTACTCATATCAATCTTTTGTAAGCCATTTCTGATTGACTATAACTATTGATTTGCATCATTGGTCATTGGTCACTCGTCATTGGTCACTAAAAAAGTATATACAATCGGTATACTCTCCACCCATAGGCCGCTATAGAGGGGGGACTGTCGCTCATGGGCGCAGAGCAGTAGTATGAGAGTAAGAAAGGCGGCGATTCCTTGCCTTAGCAGAAGCGACAGGGGATAACTCCTGTAGGCGATGCACATATAGAGGAGCATAAGGAAGCTACCGATAACCTTAGTCTTCACGGTACCCAAGGCGGTGGGGAGGGTGTACAGGGAGGCCGCATCGCTGGAACGGTCACGGATGTCAAAGGGAAGGATAAGCACCACCACCCATAGGAAATACTGTAGGGCGAGCAGACTTACAGGCTTGGAAAACAAGGGAATCGGGGTTTCAGAAAGGGGAAGATATACACTCCCTAAGACCCAGCAAAGGGCGACGATGAGCACCTTGAGAAAGGGTAGGTGACGGAGATTTGCCCATCGGTAGGGGGCATTGTAAGCCATACTAAGCAGCCCGGAGAGCAGCAGCAGCCCCTGCCCTACTTTAGAGAGAAAAAGAAAAGCCCCACAGGCAATAGCTGCCAAAACCCACCAGCAAGGATGGTCGTATCGCAATTGGCCTTCCTTGGCCAAGGAATAGGAAAGTATCGTTCCCACCCATAGGGAGCAAAGCGCTGCATAGGCCATCGGTTGGTGGAAGAGGTGCAAGGTACTGATAGCCAAGGCTGTGACGGCAGTAGCTACGATGATATTCTCTCGAATTAGGAAAAGGAGAACGCCCTTGTATTTCATTCTGATAGGACTTCTATAAGGACAGAAAGGTTTCCTTTGTTAGGATTGTCGGTGATTTGCATAAAGGCCTTATGGGAGAGGTCAAGATCTTTACCCTTGGTAAAAGGGCCACGGTCATTGACCTTTACCACCACCGACTTACCATTGAGCGGATTGGTCACCCGAAGCTGAGTGCCAAAGGGCAAAGTGCGATGGGCTGCTGTAAATTTCTGATTGCTAAAGACTTCTCCACTGGAAGTCTTTCGTCCGTTGAACTTATTATGGTAATAGGTAGCCACTGCATTGGCCTTACGCTCCCCTATAGCAGCCTTAGCCGCTGGCTTCTCTGAAGGCTTTGTAGTGGGTTTCGAAACCGTTGAGTTGGTTTTCGTATGCTTGTGTTGCTGTGTCGCCTTAGGAGCATGACAAGCCACTAAAAGGAGAAGAAGTAAAGGAAGATAGCGCATAAAATAGGGGTTAGGGGTTAGTGATTAGTTGTTACTCTCTGTTCTATATTCTTTTACGACTTCTCTAATTATACTCAAATCAACTGTATTATATTCTGATTTGTCATAGATAGAAATAAAAAGAACAGACATTTCCTCTTCATTTTCTATTTTTACAAGGAGTTCATGGGTAATAACACGTGCACCTCCACTTTTACCTTGATTTTTGGAAGTAATATTAAGACGTATCTTTCTGAGCCCTCCTCCCAAATGAACACCAATATCAGGATTTGCTTCTATTTCAGCCTTAAGATTTTCAATATCTTGTTTTAAACTCTTATATTTCTTGGCTAAGATTTTTAAATCCTTTTTAAAATCAGGTATAAAGTCAAAACTATAGTTCATTAAGTAGATCGTCTAATTTTCCAGCCTTTATTTTACCTGTACGGACATCATCAGCTTGCTTGAGAGCCTTAAGAAGTTTTCTTCTAAATTTTTCTTGCTGTGCATTGTATACACGAGATTCATCCCCCACAGAGGTTTCTACCTTTGGTTTGGTTTCCTTGGTCTTGGTTATTTTTACAAAATCAAGTTTCTTAGCTTCTTTTATAAAAGCCAAGGCCTGAGGACTTTCATTGGTAATAGTAAGTGTATAAGCCATAAGATTTCTTTTTAAGTATGCAAAATTAGTTTTTTGACCACAAAAATCATACCAAATTAGGGGTTAGGGATTAGTGGTTAGGGGTTAGTAGCTAATGGTAATAGCCCTCATTAACCTTTGATAATTAATCATTAATCATTAACCATTAACAATTAGCCATTAATATAGAGTTCAATAAGCCCATCGGGGGTTTGTACCGTAATTTTCTTGTCTTTACGGTTGACTTCCTTAAGGAAATCGTCATGTAGAGGGATGAGAATCTGCTGGCCTTGGTGTGCTATTTCGAAGATAGGTTGGGAAGAGCTATCGTTGATATGGGTGATGACCCCTACCCTACCATAATGAACGTCAAAGACCTCAAAGCCAATCACTTCATGATAGTAGAACTTATTGCCCGTAAGCTTAGGCAGTAGGGAGAGGGGTAGGAAGAGATGATGACGGAGCAGTGCTTCGGCATCGCGCTCGGTATCGACCTCTTCGAACTTGATTCTAAGCAAATTGGACTTGTGATAGCTGCATTTTTCAATAAAAAAAGGAATCAGATCCTTGCCGAGTTCGACAAAGACTGATTCCCTATTTTCGAGCAAGGAGAGATCATCCCCATCTGTTTTGACGAGGACTTCCCCTTTGAAGCTAAATTTGGATACAATGGTACCGACAAAGAAAGTGTCTTCCTTCCTCATTAAGCTTCTGATTCTGGAGCAGTAGCTTCTTCGGCTGGAGCTGCGGCAGCTTCCTGAGCCTTAGCGGCTTGCGCTTCTTTGCGTTTTTGGTTGTAGGCCTGTTCAGCCTTTACGCTTTCTTGCTTAGCGGATACCTTTCCTTTGTGGAGATTTTCCTTCTTAGCAGTAATTTTTTGTTCTTTTTCTTTTTGCCATGCTTCGAACTTAGCATCGGCTTGCTCTTGGGTAAGGGCACCTTTCTTCACGCCTCCTTGTAGGTGGTATTTGAGCAATACACCCTTGTAAGAAAGGATACGACGCGCTGTTTCAGTAGGTTGCGCCCCAAAGCCTAACCACTTAATAGCCTCATCTATATCAAGGTCTATCTGAGCGGGGTTGCTGTTAGGGTTGTAAGTACCAATTTTTTGAAGGAACTTACCATCGCGGGAAGCACGTACATCAGCGGCTACTAGCCAGTAAAAAGGTTTCCCCTTTTTACCATGTCTTTGTAATCTAATTTTTACAGGCATATAATAAGACTTGTGAGGTACACGACCTCTATTAATAATCGGGGGCAAAGGTACATATTTATTTTTTAATGAACAAATCTTTTTTTAATGGTTAATGATTAATGATTAATGGTTAATGATTAATGGTTAATGAAGGCTAATTGCCATTAGCCCCTACAAGGCACTCAATTCCTAACAACTGAAAACTAACCACTAATCACTAACCACTAACCACTAACCACTAAAAACTAAGAACTAAGAACTAATCACTAAAAAACTAAAAATATTTTTGCTATTCTCAAATAAAAAATGTATCTTTGCACACAAAAATAAATGCGCTTTTTTTAAATAAAAGATATGGCACAATACAAAGGTAAAATAGCACAGGTGATTGGTCCTGTGGTAGATGTTACGTTTCCTTCGGAGAAGGAAATGCCTAAAATTTATGATTCATTGGAGATTGTTAGCAAGGAAGGCAAGCCGCTGATCTTGGAAGTACAGTCCCACATAGGGGAAGATACGGTACGAGCCATCTCCATGGATGCTACCGAAGGGCTTAGCCGTGGAATGGAAGTGGTGGCCACTGGGCACCCTATCCAAATGCCTATCGGTCAGGAAGTATTTGGACGTTTGTTCAATGTAATCGGTGATGGTATCGACGGGCTAGGCAACCTGCCTAAAAGTGGAGAAAATGGCCTACCCATTCACCGTAAAGCTCCCAAATTCGAGGACTTATCTACCGTTACCGAAGTCCTTTTCACTGGGATTAAGGTAATTGACCTAATCGAACCTTATGCCAAAGGTGGTAAAATCGGGCTCTTCGGAGGAGCTGGGGTAGGAAAAACGGTTCTTATCCAGGAGCTTATCAACAATATTGCTAAAGGACACGGAGGACTTTCCGTATTTGCTGGAGTGGGCGAACGTACTCGTGAGGGGAATGACCTACTGAGAGAGATGCTCGAATCCGGAATTATCAAATATGGGGATGACTTCATGCACTCCATGGAAGAAGGTGGATGGGATCTTAGCAAGGTGGACAAAAAAGCCCTTAAGGATTCCAAAGCAACTTTCGTATTCGGACAGATGAACGAACCCCCTGGAGCACGTGCCCGTGTAGCCCTCTCGGGACTTACCATAGCCGAGTATTTCCGCGATGGCGCTGGCGAAGGGGATGGCAAAGACGTTCTCTTCTTCGTGGATAATATCTTCCGCTTCACCCAAGCGGGTTCTGAGGTATCTGCCTTGCTCGGCCGTATGCCTTCGGCTGTGGGTTATCAGCCTACATTGGCCACTGAAATGGGGGCTATGCAGGAGCGTATCACCTCTACCAAAAAAGGATCCATTACCTCCGTACAAGCGGTCTATGTACCAGCGGACGACCTTACCGACCCGGCACCTGCTACTACCTTTGCACACCTTGATGCCACCACGGTACTCTCCCGTAAAATCGCCGAGCTGGGTATCTACCCTGCGGTAGACCCATTGGACTCTACTTCTCGTATCCTTACCCCTGAAATCTTGGGCAAAGACCACTATGAATGCGCCCAACGTGTGAAGGAATTACTCCAACACTACAAAGAACTCCAAGATATCATCGCCATCCTTGGTATGGAGGAACTCTCCGAAGAGGACAAGCTCGCCGTAGCACGCGCTCGTAGGGTACAGCGTTTCCTCTCTCAGCCTTTCCACGTAGCCGAACAGTTTACCGGTATCCCTGGGGTATTTGTAGATATTAAGGACACTATCCGCGGATTCAATATGATTCTTGATGGAGAGCTTGACCACCTACCCGAAGCCGCTTTCAACCTTAAAGGAACGATCGAAGAAGTAATCGAGGCCGGTGAAAAAATGCTTGCCGAAGCCCAAAACTAAGACCTATTATGATATTAGAAATAGTAACCCCAGAGGCAGTGCTCTACAAGGGTAAGGTGAGTATCATCACCCTGCCTGGTGCAAAGGGATCTTTCCAAATCCTTGAAAACCACGCCCCTATTGTAGCACTCTTAGAAAAAGGCACCATCACCTTTGCCGAAAGTGAAGCCCCTAAGGTTTTTGCCCAGGAATACTTCGCCCAGAGCGACCACTCCCCTCGTGGAGAACGTAGCTTAAAAATTTCCGAAGGTGTCGTAGAGCAAAAAGATAATAAAATCATTGTATTGGCTCAATAATCTTATTTTTATAAATTTAGAATCACAACCATTAATGGCAGGGATAAGTATTGCTTGTCCCTGCCCCTTTATTAGTGACTAATGACGTGCAAATGAAATTACTAGAAAATATTACGGTAACCGATGCCGGTGCCAAGGGAAAAAGCATCGCACATGCTCCTGATGGGAGGGTGATTTTTATCAGCAATGCCGTTCCTGAGGATATAGTGGATGTTCAGATTACCAAAAAGAAAAAAGCCTTCTACGAGGGGGTAGCCGTGAAGTTCCATCGCTATTCTCCCTTGAGAGAAACCCCTGTATGTGAGCACTTTGACTACTGTGGAGGATGCCAATGGCAGCATATGAACTATCCGAGCCAACTGCACTACAAGCAGCAGGAGGTAGTGAGCAACCTCAAGCGCTTGGGAGGGATTACCCCCGAAGAGGTATTGCCGATCTTAGGCTGTGAGAAGCCGTATTTCTACCGCAATAAGATAGAGTTTTCCTTCAGCGAAACCCGTTGGCTCACCCCAGAGGAAATCGCCTCTCAGGAGGAGATCGAGGTACGTCAGGGCTTGGGATTCCATATCGCTGGGGCTTGGGATAAGGTTTTGGACATCCGTAAGTGCCACCTTCAGGAGGATCCGTCCAACGCTATTCGCAACAGTATCAAGGCTTTTGCCCTTGCCAACGGATATAGCTTCTACAATCCTCGTACGCACAGTGGCTGGCTGCGCACAATGATGATCCGTATCACCTCCGTCGGGGAGCTGATGCTGGTGATCCAATTCTTAGAAGAACAAAAGGAAAATAGGGAGCAGCTCTTAGACTATCTCTTAGCCCAATTCCCCTCCCTTACCTCCTTGCAGTACATCATCAATAGCAAGCCCAACGATACCATCTATGATCAGGAGGTCATCTGCTATCATGGGCGCGATTTTATCTATGAAGAGATGGAGGGACTGCGCTTTAAGATCAACGCCAAGTCCTTCTTCCAAACCAATTCTACCCAGGCCTACGAACTCTATAAGGTGACTCGTGATTTTGCTGCCCTCACCGGGGAGGAACTCGTCTATGACCTCTATACCGGTACCGGTACCATAGCCCAGTTTGTCGCTCGCAAAGCCAAGAAGGTGATAGGTGTAGAGGCTGTTCCCGAGGCTATCGCCGATGCCAAGGAGAATGCGCGGGTCAATGGAATAGACAATGTTGCCTTTTTCGTAGGAGATATGAAGCAGGTCTTCACCGAGGACTTTATCGCCACCCATGGCACCCCACAGGTGATTATCACCGATCCCCCACGTGATGGAATGCACAAGGACGTAGTAGCCCAGATTCTACGTATCGCCCCTGAGCGTGTGGTCTACGTCAGCTGCAATAGCGCCACCCAAGCCAGAGACTTAGCCTTGATGGAAGAGAAGTATAAGGTGGTGAAGATACGCCCTGTAGATATGTTTCCACAGACCTATCATATTGAGAATGTGGCACTTTTAGAGCTTAGAGATGACCTATAGTTCGTCCTTAATTGCCTGAAGTTCTGCCTTGATGGCCTGGAGCCTTTGGATGATTTCAAGGGTAGAGAGTAGTTCTTTAGGCTCATTTTTGAGCTTCTTTTTCGCTCCTTCGAGGGTATAGCCCTCCTGCTCGACTAAGTGGTACACCAAGCGAAATTTTTCCACATCCTTTTGACTATAGCGGCGGGTACCGCTAAGACTTTTGGAGGGAGAAAGGAAGTCGAATTCCTTCTCCCAAAAGCGGATTTTGGAAGGATTGACCCCAAAGGCTTTGGCCAGTTCGCCTATGGAGTAATAACGCTTAGGATTGGGCACCTCCATTAGTCTAAAGATTGGTTTCCTTGGGTAGATTTCTTAAGCATTTCAGCGTATTCCTCAGCCGAAAGGCTACCATAGTAGAAGTTGATAGGGTTGAGGTGTTCGCCATTTTTCTTCACCTCATAGTGCAAGTGAGGTGCTTCGGAACGGCCAGTACTGCCTACAAAGCCGATGACATCGCCTCGCTTGACCTTCTGTCCTGGGCGAACGTTGTATTGGCTTAGGTGCCCATAGAGGGTCTCGTAGCCATAACCATGATCGATACGGATATGTTCGCCATAGCCGGAAGAATTATTATCAGCTCGGGTCACCACCCCATCTCCTGTAGCATAGACAGAGGTACCGGTAGGAGCAGAGAAATCCATCCCATAGTGGAATTTCTTAACCTTGGTAAAGGGGTCAGTACGGAAGCCATAGCCCGATGCCATACGCTTGAGGTCTTTGTTCTGTACAGGTTGAATAGCAGGGAGGGCTTGTAGGAGCTTTTCCTTTTCCTTGGCCAAGGCTGCAATATCATCCAAGGACTTGGACTGTATGGCCAGCTGTTTTTGTAAGGTTTCTAAGCGCTTAGTCATATTGATAAGCAGGGTAGAGTTGGTATATTTTTCCAATTCTTCATATCGGTTCACCCCTCCGAAGCCGCTTTTTCGCTGGGAATCAGGGATGGGAGCCATCTCGAAATAAGTGCGGTAAAGGGTATTGTCTCGCTCGGCAATACGGTCGAGCACCTCCTGCATTTGCTGCATTTTCCTATTGAGAATGGCAAACTGGGTTTCGTTCTCCTTCAGGGCTCGCCTCATGGAAAGCTCCTTAGGGGTCTGCATGAAATTGATATTATAGAGGATAAGGATGATAATCAGCGCAAAAAGCAAGGAAGAAAGCAAGAAGAAAAGTATATACTTGAGCCTTCTCTTTCTATTGTTTATCTGTTTGAAAGAGAGGGTCTCGGGGTCATAGTAGTATTTGATTTTTGCCATATAAGATCTTTTAGGCTACAATTGGTGCAAAGATACAAATTTTTCTGCAAAGAAAAAATAATAATTTGCTAATTGGAATTGACAAATTATTCTTATCTTTGTCTCTCAAAACATATTTTTATGAACTTCTTGAACCTATAAAAAGACTCCTCTTAATTAATTACCATGAAAATATTCTCTTATAATGTAAATGGGATACGAGCAGCTATGACCAAAGGTTTTACCGAGTGGCTTTCCGCCGCCCAGCCCGATGTAATCTGTCTGCAGGAGATCAAGGCCTTAGAAAGCCAAATAGACCTCTCTGCCTTAGAGGCCGCAGGCTATCCCTATCACTACTTCCACTCAGCCCAAAAGAAAGGCTACAGCGGAGTAGCGATCCTCTCCAAGACCGAACCCAAGCATGTGGAAGTAGGCTCCGGTATCGACTATATGGATCAGGAGGGACGTATCCTCAGGGCGGACTATGAGGATCTCTCGGTTATCAGCCTCTATTTGCCCTCGGGTAGCAACATAGATAGGTTGGATCACAAATTACAGTTTATGGCTGATTTTCAGCAGTATATCAACCAGCTTAAGCAGTCCTACCCCAACCTTGTCATCTGTGGGGATTACAACATCTGTCACGAGGCGATCGACATTCACGATCCGGTACGCAATGCCAATGTATCGGGCTTTCTTCCGGTGGAACGCAAGTGGTTGGACGATTTCCTCAAGAGCGGCTTCATCGATAGCTTCCGCTTCTTCCACAAGGAACCGCATAACTATTCCTGGTGGAGCTACCGTGCCAATGCGCGCCAAAACAACAAAGGATGGCGTATCGACTATTGCTTAGTAGCCCAGCCCATGGCCGATCGTTTGGTACGGGCCGCTATCCTCCCCGAGGCCAAGCACAGCGACCACTGCCCTATCTTAGTCGAAATCTCTCCTGCCAATGGAAAATAAAGCCCACCTTTTGGTCATCCGTCTCTCGGCTATGGGCGATGTAGCCATCAGCCTTCCGGTACTCAACGCCCTTACCACACAGTATCCAGGACTAAGGCTCACCATACTCACCCGCCCCCAATGGGTGCCCCTCTTCGCCCACCTACCCCAGACAACCGTCTTCCCCATAGAGGTGAAAGGAGCTCACAAAGGCATAATCGGCCTCTATCGGCTGTTCCAGGCCCTGAGAAAAAAAGGAATCACTCAGGTAGCTGACCTACATAATGTATTGAGAACAAACATCTTAAAGTGCTTCTTCGCCTTTACAGCTATCCCTTTTGAGCAAATAGACAAGGGAAGAAAGGAGAAAAAAGCCCTCACGCGTGCCCAAAATAAGGTTTTCGCACCTTTGAAACCCTCTTATCAGCGCTATGCTGATACTTTTGCAGATTTGGGCTACCCTATAGCATGGGATAAGACCTATTTTTCTCCTAAACCAACCTTAGATGAGGAAATAAAATTCCTCCTTAGTCCTGAAATAAACATAGGAATTGCCCCTTTTGCCTCCCACCGAGGTAAGGAATACCCTTTTGAGCGTATGAAGGAGGTCTTCGCTTACCTCTCACAGCACTATCCTAATGGGAAAATCTTTATTTTCGGAGGTGGAGAAAGAGAAAAAGCATTAGTAAATGGAATGCCCTCTTATCCCAATGTAGTACCGATGGTTGGCAAGTTGAGTTTTTCGCAGGAACTAACCCTAATTGCTCACCTACAACTGATGCTCGCCATGGACAGCGGTAATGCTCATCTGGCAGCTCAGTATGGTGTTCCCACCCTCACCCTATGGGGAGTTACCCACCCCTATGCGGGCTTTGCCCCTTATGGGCAGCCTCAGGACTATTGCCTGGTAGCCGACAGAGCCAAATATCCGCTCATCCCAACCTCTGTCTTTGGAAACAAATACCCTGAAGGCTACGAAAAATCTATAGAGACAATTTCCATTCAAGATATTTTACTAAAGATAGATTGTATTTTGGAAAAATAAACTACTCTATTTTCGAGCTTTTTTTATACTTTTGCTTAGCAAAACTTGTTTTTATTATATGATACATTTCTTTTATGAGCTTCCTTTTGAATTACCTGAGGAAGAGAGTGATTTTCGTCGTTGGGTACAGCTCATTATTGCCTCCGAGCGCAAGAAAGAAGGAGATATCAACTATATCTTCTGCAATGATGCTTATCTACACAAGATCAATGTAGACTACTTGCAGCATGATACCCTTACGGACATCATCACCTTCGATTATGGCAAGGACAATCTGCTCTCCAGTGATATCTATATCTCTATCGACCGAGTAAGGGAGAATGCCGCCTCCTATAAGGTGGAGTTTGCCACGGAACTACTTAGGGTGATGGCTCATGGGATCCTGCACCTATGTGGTTATAAGGACAAGACGGAAGAACAAGCCCAACAGATGCGTGCTAAAGAAGAAGAAAAGATGGCGCTTTTTCTGAAATAAAATACTAAAAAAACCTTTGAGCCTTGGGCTCAAAGGTTTTTTTCTGACAGAAAAGAAAGAATTAATCTTTCATACGCTCCACATAGGTACCTTTTTCGGTTTCCACCTTGATGCGATCTCCTTCGTTGATAAAAAGAGGCACATTGACCAAGGCGCCTGTCTCCACGGTTGCAGGTTTGGTAGCATTGGTAGCGGTATTTCCTTTTACTCCTGGTTCCACATGAGTTACGGTAAGAATCACATTGGCAGGCATTTCCACTGAAAGGGGGGTTTCATCCTCGGCATTGAATATAATCATCACCACTTCCCCTTCTTTGAGCAAGTCTGGATAGTCCAGCATATCGCGGCGGATATGCACTTGGTTGAAGTCCTCTACATTCATGAATACCAACTCTTCTCCCTCAGGATAGAGGTATTGGAAAGAGCGTGTCTCCACTCGCACATCGTCGATTTTATGTCCAGCAGAGAAGGTGTTGTCTATGGTTTTCCCAGTGGTAACACTCTTGAGTTTGGTTCTCACAAAAGCAGGCCCTTTTCCAGGCTTTACATGGAGAAATTCGATGATTTTGTAAATGTCATGATTGAAACGGATACATAATCCTTTTTTAATATCAGCTGTACTTGCCATATTTATTAAATATATTTATTTGTTTACTTTCTTATTTGAGACTTCCTACCATATCTTCAGGGCGTACCCATGCATCGAACTCCTCTGGGGTAACATAGCCCAAGCGGATAGCTTCTTCACGAAGAGTAGTACCGTTCTTATGAGCTGTATTGGCGATTTCGGCAGCCTTGTAGTAGCCTATCTTAGTGTTGAGTGCCGTAACGAGCATGAGACTGTTATTAACCAACTCTTTGATACGTGCATAGTTAGGCTCAATTCCGGCAGCACAATGTTCCTCGAAGCTCACTGCTGCATCCCCAATCAAGCGCGCTGACTGTAGGAAGTTGGCACAAATGACCGGCTTAAATACGTTTAGTTCATAGTGTCCTTGGGTAGCCCCTACGCTTATTGCTACATCATTACCCATCACCTGAGCGGCCACCATAGTCACCGCCTCACACTGAGTAGGATTCACCTTTCCTGGCATGATGGAACTTCCTGGCTCATTGGCTGGGATCAGGATTTCCCCTATACCACTGCGAGGGCCAGAGGCCATCAAGCGAATATCGTTGGCTATCTTATTGAGTGATACGGCGATTTGCTTAAGCGCTCCGTGGGATTCTACCATGGCATCATGAGCGGCCAAGGCTTCAAATTTGTTTTGAGCAGTGACAAAGGGTAGTCCAGTAAATTGAGCTATATACTTGGCTACCAACACATCATACCCCTTAGGCGTATTGATACCTGTCCCTACAGCGGTACCTCCCAAAGCCAATTCACTAAGGTGTGCCAAGGTATTCTTCAAGGCCTTGATACCATGTTCTAACTGAGAAACATAACCAGAGAACTCCTGACCTAAGGTCAAAGGTGTTGCATCCATCAGGTGGGTACGACCTATTTTTACCACATCTTTGAAGGCCTCTGACTTCTTTTGGAGTGTATTTTTAAGTTTTTCTAAGCCCGGAATGGTTACCTCTACCACCATTTTGTAGGCAGCAATGTGCATACCGGTAGGAAAAGTATCATTGGAGGACTGAGATTTGTTTACATCATCATTTGGCTGAAGGACTTTTTCTCCCTCCCCTATTTTTCGGCCAGCCAACTGCTGCGCACGGTTGGCAATCACCTCATTCACATTCATATTGGACTGAGTACCGGATCCTGTTTGCCAAATAACCAAAGGAAATTGGTCGTCCAGTTTGCCTTCCAAGATTTCATCACATACCTTTGCTATAAGGTCTCGTTTTTCCTGTGGGAGCACACCCAATTCGCAATTGGCATAAGCGGCAGCCTTTTTCAGGTAAGCAAATCCATAGATTACTTCTTTAGGCATAGAAGCAGGTGCTCCTATTTTGAAGTTGTTACGAGAACGTTCTGTTTGAGCTCCCCATATTTTGTCTGCGGGAACTTTTACCTCACCCATGGTGTCTTTTTCAATACGATATTCCATTGGTATATAGTTTAAATGATTTTTTAATACTAAAAAGTGTTTTCATTTCGTGAGACAAAAGTATATTTTTTTTCTTAGACTACCAAATTTTTTCCATAGTTTTTTATGAGTTGTTAGTGGTTAGTGACTCATCTCACACAACATTGCCCCTTAATCATCCCGTTTACCATGACGTTTTAGTGAAAGTACAAACGAGATTTTAGGCTTAAAAAAAAGGTAACGCACTTATAATGAGTGCGTTACCTTGTTGCTCCCCCTACTGGACTTGAACCAGTGACCCTCTGATTAACAGTCAGATGCTCTAACCAACTGAGCTAAGGAGGAATGTTTTATTTTTTGGAGAAGTTTGTTTTTCTCTCAACTTTCCGGGTGCAAAGGTACAACAATTTTTGAAACTGACAAACTTTCTGAGTATTTTTTTTCGTCTTTTTTGAAAATATTTTTTAACTCATTGATTTACAGTTTTTTATTTTTGAAAAATAATTTAAGAAATAAAGCCTCAGGCTCCTTTTTTGAGAAAAATAACCGCAATGTGGCTCCTAAAAAGCCTGTACCATAGGCATAAAATTGGATACAAACTGCCCATATAGACCAAATTCCGATCTTGCTGCTGTGATTGAGGCGCTTGCTATCGGCAAAAATAAGCAGGAAGTAGGCTACATATACAAAGAGAAAAGCCCATTGTCCTATGACTAACATCCCTAAGGAAAAGAGAAAACCTATAAGAAAAAGTGTCGGCAGCCAGTGTACTAATTTTCTGGATTCCTTATGCCAGCGGTTAAGGATAGCGCGGGTCTGTCCGAATTTCTTCACCTGTATATAGTATTTATACCAACTGATACGGCGCTTGTGATAGACGAAGGCCTCCTCTACAAAGGCGGTTTGCAGCCCAGCCTTCCACAGGCGAATACTCAGGTCAGGGTCTTCCCCTGGGTGTATCCTGCCGAAGCCTCCAGTAAGGGAAAAAGCCTTTCGGGAAAGCCCCATATTGAAGCTACGTGGCTCGAACTTGCCCACATGGTGCTTATTCCCTCGTATACCTCCGGTGGTGAGCAAGGAGGTCATCGCGTAGTTAATCGCCTTCTGAAGATCGGTGAAGTGCTCCGTGGCTGCATCTGGCCCACCGAAGCAATCCACATAGTGGTGGGAGAGAAAGTCATCCACCGACTCCAGGTAATGAGGTGGCAACAAGCAATCGGAATCCAAGATGATAAAGTAATCTCCCGAAGCCCTTTGCATACCATAGTTACGCGAATCCCCAGGGCCGGAGTTCTCCTTCTCCAGATAGACTATCTTAGTCCTATCGGCGAAGGTCTCCACCACCTCTTTTGAGGAGAGCGTTGAGCCATCCTCTATGATAAGGGTCTCAAAATCACCCATATAGCTTTGCTCCACTATGCTTTCCAAAAGTTCTCTCACCTCCTCAGGACGGTTATATACCGGTACTATAAAAGAATATTTCAAGGGTGAGGTTTTGAGTTTTGAGTAGTTGTTCACTGCTTACTGTTCTTTTGGCAAAGGTAAGAAAAACATTTCAGTTCCAGCGGTTTTTAGCGATATTTTTATCAGTAACCAAGTTGTTAATTATTAATTCCATACAAAGATTTGGCTTCGGTTACGGGGCGCCGGTCTCTAAATTATTCATAATTTCCTATTGGAAAGCCGATAATTCTAAATAATGTTGTATTTTTGTCCCCTATTTCGACTCTTTATAACTCAAGTATAACCTATGGCAACTAAAGACACCCATAAGAAACCAAATCCTTCTACTCGAAAGAAATTATTGAAAATCTTTTGGGGTACCTTCTTCGCGGGTATCCTATCCATTGTTTTAGTCTTCCTTTTGGCCGACTGGGGAGTATTCGGAGAAATGCCCGACTTCAAGCGTTTGGAGAACCCAGAGTCAAACTTAGCTTCGAGCATCTATTCCTCTGATGGCAAGGTATTGGGAAAATTCTATTTCAATGACAACCGTACCCCTGTCAAATACAAAGATCTCCCCGACCATTTGGTCAATGCGCTAATTGCTACCGAGGACGAACGCTTCGAGGAGCACTCAGGAATCGATATGCGCAGTACCCTTCGTGCAGTGGTGTACTTAGGCAAGCGCGGAGGTGCCTCTACCATCACCCAACAGCTGGCCAAGCTACTCTTTCACCGCGAGGGAGCTAAGAAAACCTCCGAGCGTTCCCTACAGAAAATAAAAGAATGGATCATCGCCATTCGCCTGGAGCGACAATATACTAAAAAGGAAATCCTTACCATGTACTTCAACGAATATGACTTCAACAACAATGCCGATGGTATCCGCTCGGCCTCTCGTATTTATTTTGGTAAGGAACCCCGAGATCTCAAAATAGAGGAAGGAGCCACCTTGGTAGGTATGTTCAAAAACTCCTCCTTATACAACCCACGCCGTAACCCCCAAGGGGTCATCAATCGCCGCAATGTAGTACTGGCACAAATGGTCAAAAACCATTACCTCACTATCAAGGAAAAAGACTCCTTAGAGAAGCTCCCTCTAAAGCTCAACTTCCACCCCGAAGGACACAATGAAGGAATCGCTACTTATTTTCGCGAACACCTACGTAACTATATGAAGGAATGGGCTAAGAACAATCCCAAACCCGATGGCAGCAAGTATGACATCTATTCCGATGGACTGAAGATATACACCACCATAGATTCTCGTATGCAGGCTGCCGCCGAAGAGGCTGTACAAAAGCATATGAAAAACCTCCAAAAGGCCTTCGCTGAGGAAAATAACCCTACTAAGAATAAGACTTTCCCCTTCGTGAAGCTCTCCCAAAAGCAGATAGACGAACTGATGGATCGCTCCATGAGAAGTTCCGAGCGCTGGGCTCAGCTCAAGTCCGAAGGCAAGTCCGACAAGGAAATCCGTGCTTCCTTCTATAAGAAAACCCCTATGCAGGTATTTTCCTGGCATGGTACCATCGATACGATAATGACCCCTTACGATTCTATCCGCTACTATAAGAGCTTTTTGCGTACAGCCATCGCCTCCATGGATCCCAAGAATGGACATATCAAGGCATGGGTCGGCGGGATCAGCTATAATGATTTCAAGTACGACCAAGTATATCAGGGTGCTCGCCAAGTAGGGTCGGCCTTCAAGCCCTTTGTATATGCTACTGCCATCAAGCACCACCACCACTCCCCTTGTTACCAAATTCCCGATGTGAAAACCTGTATAGAAGCAGGCAAATGGGGCAATGCCAAAGAGTGGTGCCCCCGCAATACCAATGGCAGCTATAGTGGCCGCATGCTTACCCTTAAGGCAGCCTTGGCCAATTCGATCAACTCCATCACCGCCAAACTCATGGATGAGGTAGGCCCTGCCAGTGTACTCGAACTGATAGCAGCCTTGGGTATCAATACCGAACACATCCCTTCCCTCCCCTCCATCTGCTTAGGAGCGGCTGATATTACCCTCTTGGAAATGGTAGGAGCTTATGGAGCCTTGGCCAATGCCGGAAACTACCTCCAACCTACTTTTATCACTAGAATAGAAGACAAGGAAGGACGTATCATATACCGACATATTACTCAGGCTACCTCTGCCATTTCGGCAGAAGATGCCTATAGAGTGGTCAAACTCATGGAAGGAGTTACCCAGTCCGGATCCGGAGCTCGCCTGCGTACCAAAGGAGCTGATAGCTATGACAGCATGTATAAGAATGTAATTACAGGCTACCCCTATGCCTTCAAAAATCCTATCGCAGGGAAGACTGGGACAACCCAAAACCAATCCGATGGTTGGTTCATGGGAATGGTACCCAACTTAGTCACCGGTGTATGGGTAGGCGGCGAAGACCGCTCGGTACACTTCAAGGGGATCCGCTATGGACAAGGAGCTACCATGGCGCTGCCTATTTGGGGATATTATATGAAGAAGTTATATAGCGACCCAAGTATAGATGTATCCAAAGCCGCCTTCGAGATTCCTAAGAGCAATGATGGCACCCCCTCTCTCACTGGTAGTGACTTCGATTGTAAAGGTAACGACCCTGTAGAAGCGGTAGGTGATGATTCCGAAGGAATCGACTTTTAATAGTAACAAATGATAAATGACTAACGACTAGTAATTAGTCGTTAGTCATTTATCATTTGTTACTTATCAACAGCTTATTCCCAGTACCTTACTATAATGAGGGTTTAGGTGTTCGCGCATAAGTTCTCTGAAAGAGGCAGGAGTCCCCTGTTTGAGTTCTTCCAAGAGGTCTCGATGAGAAATCTGTTTGCTACCTTCTGGAAGGATATAGGCGGTTTGGTAGCGATTCAGGTCATGCACATACTGAAAAATTGGCATGAAGACATTCTGAAAATTCTTAAGTAGGTCATTTCCTGCCATTTCATATAGCTTTCCATGGAATTGTTTCTCTTCTTCCAAGTAGAAATTAAAGCTATCGCAGCGCTGTTCCTCTGAATTTTTTACTATATCTTCCAATTCCTTAAGCTGTTTGGCAGTTTTACGAGCAAAGACAAAATCGGCCATTCCTACCTCCAACATCAGTCTCAACTCGAAAAGGTTCGAAAGTCGCTTAACATCGATAAGAGCAGGGTCAAGCATTTTTTCAAAATTATGAACCAAATCGGGTTCCAAAATTACCATCCCCCTATGCTTGCGAGACTCTATCAGTCCTAAGGTTCTAAGGCGCAACATCGCCTCACGAATGGCAGTCCTGCTCACCCCCAAGGCCTCAGCAAATTCTAACTCCTTAGGAAGCGAATCCCCTGCCCGTAAGGCATTTTCCTTGATATAATCTATGATATGCTTCTCCACCCTATCTACCAAAGAAGCTGATTCTGAATCATTCATTTTCTCTTTTAATGGCTTCATAATTAGAACATTTAAGTCGTATCATATATTTGGTACAAATTTACAATTTTTTCTATTGATAAAAAAATTTTCCCTTACAAATTTTCCCCTCCTATACTTCTATACGTTATCTATAAGAAAATCAAGTATATAATTGCACATCTTATTAATTAAAAGTTAAATTTCTGAATTTAATCTTTTTGGCACCGTTTTTGTAAATGAGTATTCGTAAGTTTAGAGTTAAAAAAATAGATATTATCAATTATTTTAAGATTTCAGCTATGAAAAAACAATTCACATCGGTATTCTCTGCTATTTTAGGAGGTGCCATTGCCTTAGGAGGTTATCATTTTATTTTCAAAGAAAAAGAAACCCCTTCCCTTTCTTTCAGTACTTCACAACCTGACAGTGTAGGGAGTGTCCGTACCAACTTCCAGCAGGTAGCTCATTTCAATTTTGATGAAAACAGCTTTATCAATGCCTCCAACAAGACGGTCAATAGTGTTGTCCACGTGAAGAATATGACGATAGCACCGGAGATCACCTCCATCTTTGACCTCTTCAGCGGAGCGACACCTCAGCGCAGCGGTAAAGAGCGCTTGGCAGGTACCGGTTCGGGGGTGATTATCTCTCCTGATGGCTATATAGTAACCAACAATCACGTAATCAAGGGAGCTTCTTCAGTACAAGTGACCCTGAACAACAACAAAACCTATAAAGCCGAGATCATAGGCTCCGATAACAGTTCCGATATTGCCTTGCTTAAGATCAAAACAGAAGAAAAATTACCTTTCCTTACCTTTGCCGATTCGGACAACACCCAGATAGGCGAATGGGTCTTGGCTGTAGGAAATCCCTTCAACCTTACCTCAACCGTAACAGCCGGAATCATCAGTGCCAAGGCTAGAAACTTAGGCAATCAGTACAACGGAAAGATAGAATCCTATATCCAAACCGATGCTGCTGTTAATTCCGGTAATAGCGGAGGCGCCTTGGTCAATCTCAATGGGGATCTTATCGGTATCAATACCGCTATTGCCTCTCCCAATACCGGTACTTTTGTAGGCTATTCCTTTGCTGTTCCTAGCAATATCGCAAAAAAGATTGTAGAAGACCTTATCGAATATGGTAATGTACAAAGAGGTATCTTAGGGGTATCCGGTACAGAGCTCAACTCCGAAGTGGCAGAAAAACTCCACATCAAGCAAACTGAAGGCTTCTATATAGATGGTGTAGAGGATGAATCCGGTGCTGAAAAGGCCGGACTTAAAAAAGGCGACATCATTACCCAGATGGACAACATCAAAATACGTTCCTTCTCTGATCTTAGTGGCCATATCAATACCAAAAGACCTAATGACAGTGTCAATGTAGTGATCCTAAGAGATGGAAAAGAAAAAGAAGTAAGTGTAAAACTCCAAAAGAACGAATCCTTTGTCGCTAATGATCTAGGTGTAATCGTAAAAAACCTATCCGAAAAGGACAAAAAAGAATTCAAATTAAAAAATGGAGTGAAAATCACCAAAACAAGTCCTCTATTTATAGAAAATGGAGTCAATTTGGATGAAAAAGTACTCCTCTCCATCAATGGAAAAGATGTCACTGATGTAGATAGCGTGAAAAACATTCTTGAGAACAATAACTCGCAACGTATTGCTATTGTAGTTCTGAATAAGAATGGAGAGAAGGAACGCTACTTCCTATAAAATCTATTAAATTACGTATTCATCTCTTATAGTTTGATTTTTATTAGTTCAAAATGGCCTGCTTTTACTCAAGCAGGCTATTTTGTTTTTAATTATATTTTTGATATAATAACTTTAGCATTACAAAGATGGCTATATCATCATTTTTTTTTAATTTTGCCATTTATTCAAAGAAAAGACCTTATTCATCATGGATACTCGCAAGGATGTTCAGTGGGCTTTCCTCTATTTTGTCATCACTGTTCTGTTAGGACTTTCGCTTAGAGTGTCTTATATAGCTGACGTTTTCTTCAATGTGCGCCATGTAACACACTCTCATTCTCATATAGGGTTATTGGGATGGATCTATACCATTCTCACTTCCCTAATTTGCCAACATTATTTAAGAAAGGAAGATAGAAAACCTTATCTTATCTTATTCATCTGTACACAGCTCTCTATTTTTGGGATGCTTTTTTCCTTTCCTTTTGGGGGGTATTTTCTGTATTCTATTATTTTTTCATCCCTTTTTGTCCTTTGCACCTATTGGTTTAGTATTTTTTTTCTCAGGCGGAGTAAGAAGTATGCTTTCATCCGCTTTTCCATTACCAAGAGTGTGGATACAGAGCCGGAGTGTCCCCTTTCACTAAAGTTTGTACGCTGGGGGGTCTATTTTCTTATCCTCTCAAGCTTAGGAATATGGCTACTTCCTGTAACTATTGTAAAGGCAGGCAAGGGAAGTGATTGGTACAATAGCGCTTTATATTTCTTTCTCCATTTCCAGTACAATGGTTGGTTTTTGGCTGTGTTGTTAGGCCTTTTGGTCAGTGAGATTGAGCATAAGAGCCTGCTAAGTAGTAAGCAACTTAGCACTACCTTATACTGTTTCGTTATAGGCACCATAGGCTCGGTAACCCTCTCTTGGGTAGGATTTTTCGATCAACCGCTGCTGTATATCATTGGGAATATTTCTGGCTTTCTGCTTTTGATAAGTGTCTATAACCTCTATACAGCTTATATAAGACTAGAACGGCCAGCCCTGCTGATGCAGGTGTTTTTGTTACTGCTAGCCATCAAGACCGTTTGTATGTTCTTAGGTTCCTTTCCTTGGATAGCCAAGGAGGTACTAGCCAATCGAGAGTTTATCATCAGCTACTTACACTTCACCTTTTTAGGGGTTATTGGTTTCGGGGTGCTCCATTTCCTACAGAAACACCTACATATTCGCTTTCCTTACTGGAGTATTTCGCTCTATGCTACTGCCTTTGTAGGGAGTGAAGCTCTTATTACCTATAAGGGAGTGGCTATATGGGGAGATTTGCCCCTTCCAGACAACTATTACCTTCTATTAGTAGTCCTGAGTAGTCCATTTATTATTGCGGTAGGCTATTGGTGTTGCATTATTTTTAATAAAACAAAAGACAGCCCTACTCAGAAAGTTTAAAAATGTTATTTTTCCAATCGAAAAAGTTAAAGTTTTATAGCTATAAAATATTTTGACTACTTATAAATAATTACATATTTTATTTATTTTCAACAACTTACAACTTATATAAAGTGTTTGATTATCAACACAAGAAAAAGTTATTAACAATTAGTGGAAAATAACATTTGTATATCTCGTGAGTTTTTCAGAATTTTGCCACATTCTTTTGGTTTACTTCTATCAATAAACTTCTTTAGTATGAAAAAATTTGTATTTTGCTCTTTATCATTTCTTTGTCTTATAGGGGCTACGAAGCTCTATGGACAACAATCACAAGCCATTTCCTCTAGAGTATCCAACATCGTACTGGATAGCTTACTCTCTCCGCATGAGAATTTTGAGTATGCAATTAAGCGAATTTACAAAGACATTCAGGGGCGAGAACATGACCTTGATTTCAAGGCCTTCCGCTATGCCTATATAGGCTATCAGAACCTAAAATTGCAACATAAGCTCAATGACAAGCGACTGCTTTCTATCATTGATTTTAATAAGGATAGTGGCAAAAAACGATTCTATACGATTGACTTAGATAGCCGACAAATACTCTACTATACCTATGTAGCCCATGGCAAAAAGACCGGCACTTCCAGTTCCTCTTATTTTTCGAACGAAAGTGAATCGCACAAGAGCAGCTTAGGCTTCTATGTTACTGGTAAAACCTACAATGGAGATGCAGGCTTCAGCCTTAAGCTCTATGGCAATGAGCCTAATTACAATTCGAATGCCTATAAGCGGGGTATTGTCATCCATACGGCCGATTATATGAATGAAGACTACCTAAGGAAAAACGGACGCTATGGCCGTAGTTTGGGTTGTCCTGTACTGCCTACCCATATCTACAAAGAAGTCATCGAAACGATCAAGGAAGGTACTATGGTCTTTGCCTATTACAATAATAAGCGATATCTTTCTTCGTCCAAATACCTCAAAATAAGCTCTCTTACGCGTAACAATACCTTCTAACAAGTTGTTCTAACTCACTTTAGTCGTATGAAAATACAAGATGTCATCCAATATTTGGAAAGCCTTGCCCCCCTTAGCTATGCAGAAGATTTTGACAATGTAGGCCTATTGGTAGGGAATCCAGATACCCCACTACGAGGTACACTCATTACCTTGGATACCTTGGAAGAGGTGGTAGAGGAAGCCATCGCTAAGGATTGCAACCTTATTGTGAGTTTTCATCCTATTATTTTCAGTGGACTCAAGCGGCTCACCGGTCAGAGCTATGTAGAACGTGCTGTAATCAAAGCGATAGAACACCATATTGCCATCTATGCCATCCATACGGCCTTGGACAACTCCTTTTGGGGTGTGAATGCGCGTATTTGTGACCGCTTAGGCCTACATAAGCGAGAGATACTGCTACCTCAAGCCCATACGATAGAACAATTGGTCACCTATGTTCCCAAGGAAGGTGCGGAAGCCCTGCGCCAACACCTTTTTGAGGCAGGGGCTGGTCATATAGGTAACTATAGCGAATGTAGCTTCAATATAGAGGGTATAGGCACTTATAAAGGCAATGCTGAAAGCCATCCCACCATAGGAGTCCCCGAGGTATTCCATAGGGAAGCGGAGACCCGTATCAGTGTTATCTTCCCTAAGCACCTAAGACGAGGTATCCTACAGGCACTCCTTGCCCATCATCCTTATGAGGAAGTTGCCTATGAGATCTATACCTTGGAGAATACCCACCAACATATAGGCTTAGGAATGATTGGCTATTTGGAGAAGCCTATGGAAGAGACCACTTTTCTCAAATATGTCAAAGAGCGCATGCAAACCAGCTGTATCAGGCATTCTGCCCTTAGAGGAAAGCCCGTAGAGAAGGTCGCTGTATTGGGCGGTAGTGGCGCCGATGCTATAGGAGCCTGCCTGAAGGCCGGTTGTGATGCCTACCTGACTGCCGATGTGAAGTATCATGAGTTTTTCAAGGCCGAAGGACGTCTGCTCCTTGCTGATATAGGACATTATGAAAGCGAACAATTCACAAAATTGCTTTTATGGGAACAACTTACGGAAAAATTTACTACCTTTGCATTTTATTTAGCTAATACAAATACGAATCCTATCAACTACTTATAGTTATGACAAAAAAAGAAGTATCCGTAGAGGACAAACTAAGAACCCTATATTCCTTGCAACTGATTGACTGCAAGATAGATGAACTAAGAAATGTACGTGGCGAACTCCCTTTGGAGGTAGAAGATTTGGAAGATGAGGTGGCAGGACTAGAAAGCCGCATGGAACGCCTTACCAGCGATATTGACAAAATCAATGTGGATATTTCTACCAAAAAGAACCTAATTGAGGAAAGCAAAGAGTTGATCAAAAAATATGCCGAACAGCAGAAAAATGTACGTAACAACCGTGAGTTCAATGCTATATCCAAGGAAATAGAGTTCCAAGAACTCGAAATCCAGTTGGCCGAAAAGCATCTCAAGGAGTTCAAGGCCGATATTGAGCAAAAGAAACAAGCTATTGCCAAGATAAAAGAACAGCTCGACGAGCGCAAGAAACACCTACAGCACAAGAAGGACGAACTCTCCTCCATTCTTGAGGAAACCCGAAAGGATGAAGAAATCCTCCTTAAGAAACAAATGGATATTTCTTCCCAAATAGAGCCACGCCTTCTGAGTGCTTACCAACGCATTCGTAACAGTGTGGTCAATCGCTTGGCCATCGTACCGGTAGAGCGTGGTGCCTCTGGAGGGTCTTTCTTTGTCATTCCACCACAGGTACAGGTAGAAATCTCCACTCGTAAGAAGATCATCACCGATGAGCACAGCGGGCGTATCCTTATCGATCCGGAACTGGCTAGAGAGGTGAGAGAAAGTATGGAAGAATTCTTCCAAACCATGTAAAAATAAAAAGCCCCATTTAGGGGCTTTTTTTTATTTCTATTCCTTGTTATTTATCCTCTGCTTCTTTTTCTTTATTCCAGCCAAAATAGCCATTCTTTTCAATCATTTCGGCTACCCCTTTGGGTAGAGCGGACTGCCAACCTTCTTCTCCCCTTTTTATCTTCTGTACGATCTCACGAGAGCGGACATCTAAGTTTTTGGCATCATACTCCTTAATATCCACGACCTTCTCATTGAACTTGAAGAACTTATACAGCTCCTTCATACGAGGTGATACATGAATATTGTTACTGGTGACAATCTGTCCGGTTTGCTTATCCCGCATAGGATAGAGGTATATTTTGATATCCCGATAGAAAAGCTTTCCAAAGGCCTCCAAGATCCCTCCACTTAAGTGGGTATAGTACTCTTCCTCGAAAATCGCAATAAGGTTGTCCACCCCCATGACCATTCCCATCTGTGCTTTGGTATAGTTGGAGAAGTATTCAGCCAAGCGGTAGTACTCTTTGAAGTTGGATATGAGCACCTTATAGCCCAAGGAACAGAGAATACGCGCCCGATCGAGAAAGTCCTGTTCGTCCAGCTCTCCAGAGGCTAAGAGGTTGGAGAGAGTAATCTCGAAGATTACTTGGGTATTGTCTTTCTCTACCCCTTTTTCTGCAAGGAAAAGCTGTAAAGAACGCTCAAGCATATCTATATTGACATTGGTCACTGGTCGGAAACTTCCCCTTAGGGTGAGGATATTCTTTTTATAGAGCTGTTCGGCTGGGAGTTGGTTATTTCCATCGGGAGCAAACATCACCGCTTCGGTCATGCCATTTTTGATCAGCTGTAGGCTCATCAAGCGGTTATCTACATTGGCAAACTTAGGGCCGGAGAAGTTAATCAAATCAATCTCTATGAGGTCTTTGTCGATATGGTCGTAAAGGTACTTGACGATACGTTGAGGCTTATCGGCCTTATAGAAAGCACTATGGATAAGGTTGACCCCGAGCTTACCGAGTGTCTCCTGCTGAGCACGAGTCTCGGTTTGGTGGAAGCGGATGTGTAGAATAATATCATTATACCCCCCTTCGGGTTCGGATTGGAAGCGGATGCCCACCCAGCCATGTCCTTTGTAGCGCTTGGCAAAGTCAATGGTAGTGACCGTATTGGCATAGGTAAAGAAGAGCTTATCGGGATATTTGTCCCGAGGCAGGCGTTCCTCCAAGAGCTTGATCTCATGACTAAGCATCTTCTTGAGACGGCCTTCGGTGACATAGCGCCCATCCTTTTCCGCTCCATAGAGGGCATCACTGAAGTTCTTATCATAGGCACTCACCGCCTTGGCGATCGTACCCGAAGCCCCTCCTGCACGGAAGAAATAGCGCACCGTCTCCTGCCCAGCCCCTATCTCAGAGAAAGTCCCATAAATATGTTTGTTCAGATTGATACGAAGTGCCTTCGCACTCAAGGAGGGAATTTCCTCGAAATCCCTATCCCCCAGGATATAAGTTCCCATAGTGTGTTTTATTTTAGACTATTATATGAATGCCAAAGATACGATTATTTATGGAGATTAAAAAACTTTCAGTGAAAAAGATTTTTCTATTTTTTTAGGCTATCTCAAAAGAAAATAGTACCTTTGTAACTAAAATACTATATAGATGAAATTTTTTATTGATACAGCCAACTTAACTCAGATAGAAGAAGCTGAAAACTTAGGGGTTTTGGATGGGGTAACCACCAATCCCTCCCTGATGGCCAAAGAAGGCATCCGTGGGGCAGAAAACATCCTACAACACTATAAGAAGATTTGCCAAATGGTACAAGGCGATGTCTCTGCTGAGGTCATTTCGACAGATTATGAAGGGATTATCCAAGAGGGAGAAGCCTTAGCGGCGCTCCACCCTCAGATTGTAGTAAAGGTACCCATGATTAAGGACGGGATACGTGCCATTCGCCATTTCTCACAAAAGGGAATCAGAACCAACTGTACCTTAGTTTTTTCTGCCGGACAAGCCCTCTTGGCCGCCAAGGCAGGAGCGAGCTATGTTTCCCCCTTTATCGGTCGCTTGGACGATATCTCCACCGACGGGCTGGAACTGATTGCCGACATTCGCCAGATCTATGATAACTATGGCTATGACACCCAAGTATTAGCCGCTTCGGTAAGGCATCCTATGCACATTATAGAATGTGCCAAGATAGGAGCCGATGTGGTTACCGCTCCCCTTTCGGCCATCTTAGCCCTCCTTAAGCACCCCTTGACCGATATAGGCTTGGAGAAATTCCTCTCTGATGCTAAGAGTTTATCTTAGCCTAAAACGGATATAGGTAATCGGCTTACCCTGAGAAAGGTATTGCTTTTCGTAGGTCGTCTGGATGGTAAGCACTTCCTTGGGGGCACCTTCATTGCGGTAGATATGGTGATTGGCATAGAGCACCTCATGCCCCATACCGTGAAGGAGCCCCAAGGTATATCCGTGTAGGTACTCACTATCGGTCTTGAGGTGAATGAGCCCCTCAGGGGAAAGAATATGCTTATATCGGGCTAAAAACTCCTGATTGGTAAGCCTATGCTTGGTACGCTTGTACTTGATCTGAGGGTCGGGAAAGGTAATCCATATCTCGGCCACTTCCCCTTGAGCAAATAGGTAGTCAATAAGCTCTATTTGGGTTCTAAGGAAGGCCGCATTGGGGATTTGCTCCTCGAGGGCTGTTTTTGCCCCTCTCCAGAAGCGAGCTCCTTTGATATCGACCCCTATAAAGTTTTTATCGGGGTATTCTTTGGCTAAATTTACCGTATATTCTCCTCTCCCACAGCCCAATTCTAGGACGATAGGATGGTCATTTTTGAAAAACTCCTTTGCCCACACTCCTTTGAGGGGGAACGTCCCTGCGATTACCTCCTCTCGGTTAGGCTGAATCACATTGGCAAAGGTTTCGTTTTCTTTGAATCGTTTGAGTTTGTTTTTACTTCCCATTTTTTAAGTGAATAGTGAACAATGAATAGTGAATAGTGATTTGTCTCTTGTCATTTGTCATTTGTCACTAATTAAAGTTCTTCCGCTTGTTCTATAAGCAAAGCGATATCGCTAACGGGGACTATTTCCCTCTGTTGGTTTTTCACTCCATCGGTGAGCATGGTATTGCAGAAGGGGCAAGCCGTTACGATAATCTCAGGACGTACATCAAGGGCTTGAGCGGCACGAGCATTGTTAATCTCTCCGGTTCCCTTTTCAGCTTCCTTGAAC
Source organism: Capnocytophaga sp. oral taxon 863 str. F0517 (assembly GCF_000466425.1). Taxonomy (GTDB): domain Bacteria; phylum Bacteroidota; class Bacteroidia; order Flavobacteriales; family Flavobacteriaceae; genus Capnocytophaga. Next base: position 291,214 of record NZ_KE992171.1, on the reverse strand, counting down.
ATCTGAGCGCCTCCAGCTCCGCAACAGAAAGAGCGGGCTTTGCTTTTTTTCATTTCTACTATTTCGGCTTCCAATTTCTCCAGGATAGCCCTTGGTGCCTGATACTCACCATTGCCTCGCCCTAAGTAACAAGGATCGTGAAAGGTGATACGTTTCCCTTTGAACATACCTCCCTCTACCTTCAGGCGTCCCTCCTCTAAGAGTTGTTGTAGGAGTTGGGTATGATGTAAGAGCTCATACTTGCCCCCTAAAGCAGGATATTCGTTGCGCAAGGTATTGAAACAGTGCGGGCAGGCCGTTACTATTTTGGTAATGCCATAGCCATTGAGCGTTTCTATATTGGTCAAGGCCTGCATTTGGAAAAGGAACTCATTGCCCGCGCGCTTGGCAGGATCTCCGGTACAGCCCTCTTCGGCACCCAATACCGCAAAAGATATACCCGCCTTATGGAGTATCTTGGCCATGGCCTTAGTTACGCGGCGTGCACGCTCATCAAAGCTGCCGGCGCAGCCTATCCAGAAAAGGACATCGGGCTTGATCCCCTGAGCACTAAGCTCGGCCATAGTAGGAACATGAAAGTTCATAGATTTATTTTTTCAGAGGGCAAAAGTACAAATAATTTGGTAATTTGACAATTTGTTAATGAGTCAATTTACCAATTGGCAAATTGACTCATTGTCTCATTAATTTATTAGCCCGCGTAAGTATGTACACTTAGCTGGGCGGTGGGGAGGTAATTGACCCCAAACCAGCAGATAAGGAGCAATATAAAAGCAATCCCTACAATGATAAAACTCTGTAAGGGCTTTTTCTCTTTATGATTATACTTATGGTGTAGATAGACCAAATAACCTAGCCAGGTAATAAAAGCCCACGTTTCCTTAGGATCCCAAGTCCAATAATGCCCCCAGGCTTCCTTCGCCCAAAGAGCACCGAAAAGCAGTCCAAAGGTAAGAAATACATAGCCAATTTTGATCAGCTGGTCGGTTAGGGCAAAAACAGAAAGGATCTCCTGTCCCCTCTTATAGCGATAAATTCCATAAAAGGCCGTCAGGGAAGCCATACCAAGCATGGCATAGGCAAAGATATAGACGATCACATGGGGGATAAACCACACACTTTGTAAGGCAGGCATCAGCGCCTTGTTCATCGTATCGGGGTGGGTATAGGTCAGTCCGACAAAGACGATTCCCATCACTGCCGAATAACTAAGCATCCATTTTTGCCTATAGAGCAGGTAGATGGCATAGCCTATCAGCCCCATGAAGAAGGCATACCATATGCGTGTCTCGGCTAAGGTACGCAAGGGTGGGCGCTCCAATCCTTTCCACAAGGCGACAATAAAGCCTCCTATGAGCACTGTTGCCACCAAATGGCTAATAATAGCAAAGCCTCTTAGAGCTTTGCTTTTACTATAAATAAGTCCTCCTCCCACAAGCCATAGGGCTATAGTAAGGTAGGTGATAATGTTAAAATATGACCACATAATTTAGTGAATAACGAATAGTGATTAGTGGTTAGTGATTAGTTTTTTGAGACTGACAACTACTAATTCTTTTTTACTTCAAAGAGTAATGCTATTCCTCCTGCGATAAGCAGGAAGATACCGGTATATACGATAGGAAGCCAAGGGTCGGAAACCAGTTCGATGACACTAAGGTCAGACCAACGCCCCATACGTTCGTCATAACTAAGCTGATAGATACGCCATCCCCCGACGGTGATAGGGTGATTGACCTCTATTTTTTCCTCCAATATACGGTTGCTACCTTTCTGATAGATGAGCACCTCGGATTGGAATTTGCGCGCCTCTGGGGGAGCCATCACAAGGGTATGTTCCTTATCCAAATCTATCGCACGGGGGGGAAGTTGGAAATTCCCGGCCGAGATCCATTCCGTCTTGGTTTGGTGCGTACTCAAATCCTCGACAGTAACCAAAGCCGCATTGGTTGCCCCCCACATGGTATGATGAATATAAGTAGAATCCGTATCGGGAATCGCCCTTTCCAAATACTTGTGTAGGGTAATCTTCCAGTCCAAAAGGGTCATTTGGGCTCCTTCCTGCTCGAGCATAAAGCCAATGGGCTTGCCCTTGGGCAGTGAAGTACCTGTGGTATCAATCACAAAGAGTTTGTTCGGATAGATATCAATAGAGAAGTCCTTGAGCTGTATGGCTATAGGAAGATTGATAGTCTGCTGATCGGCAGTTTTGGCCTGCCATTGGGGGATGTCCTTTTTCAAGTCCATGGTAAGGCGTACAATATCACCCTGTCCCAAGACCCCGGCAAACATCGTAAGCCACAGCCCAAAGTGATTGAGCAAAAAGGCAATATTCTTACGCTGATAGACCATAGAACGCTTAAGGATAGAAAACCAAAGATTGGTTAAGGTCAAAAAGAAAACAAGGCCAAAATACCAAGTCTTGGTAAGGTCGTCCAAGCCCAACTTGCCCCAGATACCTGTAAGTTCCTGAGGTTTTACATTGATACTTCCCAGCCCAATGGTCAGTACCCCAAGTGTTACCACCGTAACAATAGCAAAAGGAGCCGAGGAGAAGCGAAGGATAAAGTTGGTCTTACGCCAAAGGAAATAGCTCCCCGTAGCCAATAATACATAAATAGCTCCCCCTACTACATTGTAAGGAAAGCTAAACCAGCTCTTGCTAATACTCCCTATCGAGAGTTGTAGTCCAAAGCCTACCAAAACGGCGGCAAGGGAAAAAAGAATGGCAAAAGGATAAGACTTCATCAATGACTAATGATTAATGATTAATGACTAATTTTTATAAAAAGTAAGGGCGAATTGCCATTCGCCCCTACATTGTATGCTGTTCGTACTATCTTTGTGTAACTAAGCGGCCTTCTTTACGAGCTTCTTCGAGCCATTTAGGAACGATAGTCTTCAAGAATTCTTTCTTAGCGGCTTCTTCCTTAGGTATGTCTAAGCCAATTTCTTTTTGAGCTTTGGCTTTAGTACTAATGTCTGGCATTACGAACTCAGCTGCGATATGCAATTTTTCTTTAAGCACATCCAAGTTCTTTTCAGCTTCAAGAGCATAAATAAGCCCATCACTAAGGAGACGCTCTGACTCTATAGGAGCATGGAAAGCCGCTCCATGTGAGGAGTGTACCATATCCCAACGCCACTGAGACTTACGGATAAGAGCTAAGGTAGGTTTCATTTGTTCTTCAGTTGCCCCATTGTCCCACAAGAATTTAGCTTTAAAATGTACTTTAGCCAATTCCTTTTCAAGTTTCATACGCATACCATATACAGCATCTTGTCGGTCATATACATTCTTTCTAAGGTCTTCTTCACTTTGGCGGTGACAAGTTTGGCAACTGGCAGAAATATTACGCAAAGGACTGGAGATTTGGTGGTCAGAGAATTTCACAGCACCATCGGTTTTGTAAGGCATGTGGCAGTCTGCACAAGATACTCCACGCTGTCCGTGGATACCGAGCTGAGAAAGCTCATAATCGGGGTGTTGTGCCTTGATAATAGGAGCACGACTCACTTTATGAACATAGTCTGTCCAGCCTTCTTTGTCGTAGTATTCTTCCATTTTTTCTACAGTCATACCTTCATCCCATGGAAAAGTAAGGTATTTCTTATCTCCTTTGAAGTAGTATTCTACGTGGCATTGGGCACATACAAGGGAACGCATTTCTTGGTGAGTTGCTTTGTTGATGTCTTTTCCTTGGCGAGCAAAAGCCTCAGCCAACGCTGGTTGGTGTACTTCCAATTTCATAGTCTTAGTATTGTGGCAAGTAGCACAACCGATAGGGTTCACTATTTCGCTACCCCACTTGTCCCAAGGAGCACTATAGTATTCTTCCAAACCTACTTTCTTCATAAGGCGAGGTACATCAGGACTCTTACAAGTCCAGCAAGTACCTGGCTGTGGAGAGTGGGTAGTCTCAGAAGGAGATCCTGTACGGAGGATTTTGGTAACATCCTCTATGGCATGCATGTGCCCACGAGGTGCATTGTATTCCTTAGAGAAGGCATAGCCCGCCCAAAGGATTACCATTTCAGGACGTAGTGCCAAGAGGTCATCATCTTGACTGCTCATATACTTAGAGCGGAAAGTGGTATCGGCAGTAGCTTCCCATGAGTCATACTGACGAGGGTAAAACTCTTTGTAAAGCTCATTGCGGCACTCTTGGTCTTCCAAGTTATTACCTCCTTTGGCTATAAATTCGGCCTCATGAGACCTATTCATGATGGAATTAGCTAACAAACCTAAAAGGAACGTCACTACAGCTAATATTCCTACTAGTAACCAATTTTTCTTTTTCATCGTTGTATCAATTAGTTTGTTTTTAATCAATTATTTTTTTTCTGTTTTTATTAAGTCCTGTATCCATTGTGGGGTATTTTCCCCCATATCATCAATGATAGGAACAGGAGAGTGTGGTGCGGAGTTCAATCCGCGTACACGACTGTGAGGTACTTCGCGGTGACATTCCCAACAGAGCTTACCGTTATCGGCATGCGCCATAGGAGCCGTTACTTTTCCTAACCTCACTTCGGAGACAAGGGTACTGTGGCAGCGAATACAGTTTTCCTGTACTACCTTTTGCCCTGGGGCATGCATCTTAATCACTTGAGGTTCGAGGCGGAAGGTGAACATGGTAGCATGTCGCAAACCGTCATTGGCCTTGAAGTAATACTTACGGAAGACATTGTCATGAGGTACGTGGCAATCGTTGCACACCGTATTACGACCATGGGAGGAGTGCGACCAAGTGGCATATTAAGGTTCCATGATATGACAATTGACACACGCCTTGGGGTCATCCGAAAGATAAGAATGCGCCTTAGATAGGTAAAAGATATACCCACACAAGCCCAATATAATTCCTACAAAAGCAGGAATCAGATACCGAACAAGCCGGCCTTTCTTAGGGACATTTTCTTGAGAAGACGTTGGCATATTGTTAATATTTAGTTCTTATTTCCGTTGCAAAAATATGTCTTTTTTTTAATTTTACAAAGGGAAAACCTTACTTCACACCTATTTTGTTCTCATTCTAAATAAAGATAAATTTAACACTTTTACATCCGAAATATAAAAGATTTAGAGGTCGTATTTCTTGATTAGAATATAGCCACTAATGGCTGACTTTTGGCTACTTAATTTTCCTTGAAAAAACTATTAAAATCAAAAAAATAGCAGTATATTTGCCACCACTTTCATCCCTTAAAAGTCATTTCATTTATGCAATCGCTTATAGAAGGCACAATCATACTGATAGACAAGCCCCTACACTGGAGTTCGTTCCAAGCGGTCAATAAGCTCAAGTGGGCTATTATGAAGAAATATCGCCTCAAGAAGTTCAAGATAGGCCATGCTGGCACCCTTGATCCCTTGGCCACCGGCCTGCTCATCCTCTGTACTGGGAAATATACCAAGCAAATCCCTCAAATACAGGATGCCCCCAAGGTATATACCGGTACCATTGAATTGGGAGCTACCACCCCCTCTTACGACCTGGAAACAGAGGTCGATGCCTACTTCCCTACCGAACATATTACCGATGTCCTCATCGAGGAGGTAAAGCGACAATTTATAGGCGAACTCACCCAAGCCCCTCCCCTATTTTCAGCTATTAAGAAAAACGGAAAGCGCCTCTATGAGTTGGCTCGCAAGGGAGAGACCACTGAGGTACCCCTAAGAGCCATTACCATCCATGAATTGGCGCTGGAGCGCACAGCCGAAAAAGAGCTGAGCTTCAGGGTACATTGTAGCAAGGGTACCTATATCCGTTCCTTAGCCCATGATATTGGTAAGGCCTTAGGCAGTGGTGCCCACCTAACTTCGCTAAGGCGTACCCAAATAGGCACCCACTCCGTGGCAGAGGCCTATGCCCCAGAGGCATTTGTACAGCAATTCTTAAACCATACCTTAGATGACCCTAAAACAATTCTTTAAACGCGAGCTATCCGCCCTAAGTATGACCGGTAAGGAAAGGGCTTTTGTCATTACCTTAGTCATCATGCTCTCTATGTTGGTTTGCTTCATCATCATAAAAGTCAGAAACACCCCTGAGGAAATTTGGCTTGAAATCCCCCCTGCCGAGGAAGTAGCCAAGCTCTTAGAGGAAGAAAAGAAGGTAGAAAATACGGAGGAGCCCCTCGTAACCAACAATTCCCCTATTACCACCCAAGCCTATAACCAAGCCGATAAGCGTATCCAGCATACCGAAGCGCTCAAAAGCTTGGATGAGCTTTTGGCCGAACAGAAGGCACAACAAGCCCAAACCTCTGAAGCCCCCCAAACAGAAGAAGGTATAGGTGATTCTAAGGCAAAGGTGGAACCCTACAAAGTGAACGATGGCATGTCCTTCAAGGAATTAGAAAAATACAAACCCCTTGCCAACGACCAAAAAAGAGCCAACAAGCGCACCCTGATTTCTTATTACCTAAGTGACAGAGAGGCTATCACCGAACTGCCCAACCCCATCTATACCTGTGAGGAATCCGGCAAGGTGGTTGTCAATATCACCGTGGATGGCCAAGGGTACGTCACCGATGCCTCCTATAACAAAAGTGCTTCTACCACGGCTAACGGTTGCCTGATTGATAATGCCATCCATTACGCACGCAAGGCACGCTTTGATAGGAGCGACAAAAACAAACAAGTCGGAACTATTACTTACCTATTCCAATGATACGTACCGCCACCCCCTCGGATGCCCCCTTCGTGGCTCCCCTTATGTTTCAGGCCATGTCTGAAATTGTTTTCAAACTGATCAAACAAGAAGATTCCCAAGAAGCCATCCGCTTTTTGGAAAGGCTCTTTATTCAGGAGAACAACCAGTATTCGTATCAGAATACTTTAGTCTATGAAAAAGAGTCACAAATTCTCGGTTCACTAGTCTATTACAATGGTGCCCATATAGCACCTCTCTCCGAGGCGGTATTTGACTTTGTCAAAACCTCTTACGGACATGACGTCCGTTTGGAGAAAGAGACCCAAGCCGGAGAGTATTATATAGATACCCTCAGTGTCTCCCCCAAGGTGCAAGGCAAAGGTATCGGCTCCTCCCTACTACTCCACCTCAAGGAACAGCTCAAAGGAGAGACCATAGGGCTATTAGTCTCCATGGACAACCCCCAAGCCGAAAAGCTCTACCTGCGCATGGGCTTTGTATATGCCGACATGAAGATGCTCGCTGGAGCTCCCTACAAGCACCTGATATACCAGTCTTAAGGCGTTAATTAATCATTAAACATTTATTATTTACCATTATTTTCACTATCTTTGCAGATAAGAAATAAGTCATCTTATGAATATAAAAGATTTACAAGAGAAAGTAGAGACTGCGTGGGAAAACCGCCGCTTGCTTTCCGACGAAGCCACTATGAACGCTATAGATGCCACTATAGACCTACTTGACCGTGGCGAATTACGAGTAGCTACCCCCACCGAACAGGGTTGGCAAGTGCATGAATGGGTCAAAAAAGCAGTCATCCTATACTTTCCTTTCCGCAAAATGGAAACCAAAGAAGTGGGTATCTTCGAATACTATGACAAGATCCCTCTCAAACATAACTATGAGGACAAGGGGGTACGGGTAGTCCCTCCTGCTACCGCGCGCCGTGGCGCCTATTTAGCTCCAGGAGTGGTATTGATGCCTTCTTATGTGAATATTGGTGCCTATGTGGATAGCGGTACTATGGTAGACACCTGGGCTACGGTAGGAAGTTGTGCCCAAGTAGGTAAAAATGTACACATCAGCGGAGGGGTAGGTATCGGTGGCGTATTGGAACCCCTACAAGCAGCCCCTGTTATCATAGAAGATGGCGCCTTCTTAGGCTCTCGCTCCATCATAGTAGAAGGGGTACGTGTAGAGAAAGAAGCGGTCTTAGGCGCTAATGTGGTGCTGACTGCCTCCACCAAGATCATAGATGTAACAGGCGAAAAACCTGTAGAATACAAGGGCTATGTCCCTGCCCGCTCCGTGGTGATTCCAGGGAGCTATACCAAGCAATTCCCAGCAGGTGCCTACCAAGTGCCCTGCGCTCTTATTATCGGGCAACGCAAAGCCTCTACCGACCTAAAAACTTCACTTAACGAAGCACTTAGGGATTTTAATGTAGCGGTATAAATCATAACAATGTTATATTTTTATTAATCTCTATCTTTTTCTATAGCTACGCAAAAACATTGCGCAGCAGGGTTGTAATTTTGCACCCAGAAAGAGAGATTAACATAGGACAGTAGCTCAATTGGGTAGAGCAGGTAATGGTGAGATTATACTCTTTTAGCAGGTCAATTACCATTTACTTCTGAGCTTCTAACTCCCTGGTTGCGGGTTCGAGTCCCGTCTGTCCTACAAAAAACAACTAAGAAAGGTCAAACAGAAGTTACTTCTCTCTTTTAGGTTAAGATTTACTTCTGTGATTACCTTTCTTTTTTTTATTGTATAATGCTATGGAAAAGATAACCGCCCTACTGAAAGTTGCTCTAAGACAAAACGCTTTATTTGTCCCTGATTCTATGGTTTCACAAAGAGCTATACAGCCAGGTACCTTGGAATTGATAGCTGCCCTACGCCAATATGGCTTTGGGGTTACTGAAGACCTTTTGCATGCTATCAATGGTACTACCAATGAATACCGCCAAACAGTTGTCAAGGTGATAAAGGAGGTACTTCATGTGAAACTCAACTGGGCGCCCCTTATCAAAAACTGGGAAGTCCCTACAGGGGAAAGTTACATAGATCATCTTATCACTGCTTTTTTCAATCAAAATCCAGAGCTGATCAAATATGACAATGAGTTTTATGAAGATTATTATTACTATGAAAAAGAAGATGAAAGCTACAAGGACTATGATATCCCTAAGCAAGAACGTTTTTTAGCCTGTGGACACTATATTCCTTATGGTACTTTCCCACTGTGGCGCTACAATGGTTGTCCTTTCTGTGGTACCCCTTTTGAATTGGGAGAAATAGAATATCAAGGACAAGGTAGCAAACTCAAAATTCTCGACCTTTGGCGTGAGGCGGAGGCCAATACCTTTTTCCAAAACCTATTAAGCTCCAAAACAGCCTTGGATGCCACTCAGGCCGATTCCCTTAAGCTGCTGTTACCTTATTTCTCGGTGGCTGCTGGGACTCGTATTGGTATGAAGGAGACACTTGTCTTAGTAGTAGATAGCTATATTGCTCAGGCTAAGGAGGCCGAGGCAGGAGCTTGTTTTAGCTCTCCTACTGATATATTGCGCTATTTGTGGTATAAGAAAACCAGCTTTTTACAAATTGTAGAGCCCAAGACAATCATCAAGAAAGAATCTAAGAATTACAGCCATATTACCAAATCTTTAGACAAACACCTCTCTGCCAAAGAAAGGGCGCAAAAAGAACTCAAGCTCAAGTACTCCCGCCAAGAATGTGCCAGGGTGGCACGTTGGCTCAATGTCTTACCGCTTTCGGCAGAAAAGGCGTGTGAGATCATGCACCCTAAGCGTGAGATGTGGGTGCGCTTTATTCGTGCCTTGCGCTTGGCAGAATACAGCAAGAAGAAGGGCTTTGAAAAGCTCGGTACCCTCTTAGATGTCTTCTATAACGAGCGTTATAGTGTATGGCAAGCCGAGCTAAATGCCGCTTACCTGAATATGGATAGCGAAAAGGCTTTTTCCCTACTCAAACAGCGCCCTGGGGTCTTTGCCCGCTCTCTCTTTGCTTGTATGCTTTGGCTGGGAGCCGACGAGACGCTCGATGCCTTCAAGGAAATCATAGACCAAGTACCTACTCGCCTACTCTTTACCCTGAATATGTATGCCGATTTGTACTTCAGCAAGGAGGGAAAGCGTAGTGTACAGACTATTTTGGGAACTCGAGTAGAAATTCCTAAGCATCCTTTAGTTATAGAGAGCTATAATGAGGCGCAATTGGCTGAGATGAAGGCTAAGATAGAAGATCTTTGCTTATGGACAATACAGCATCAGTTCGCTAAGGAGGAAAATGAGCACCATTTTATCTATATAGACCCACAACTCTATCATATTCCTTTACCTATAGGGGATAGAAGCCATAATGTACATGACTTCAACGCGACCCTTATGGGAACTCGTTTCCCATTAGAGGGTAATGAGATACGCCTTTTTATGCAATGGGGAAAAGACCTACCTGCTCAGCATCTCGATATGGACTTGTCCTGCCGTATTGTCTATCAGGATAGGACGGATACTTGCTCTTTTGGACGACTTACCACCTTAGGTTGCCAGCATAGTGGCGATATTCGCAGTATTCCTGACAAAGTAGGTACGGCCGAGTATATCAATATTGATGTCAATACCTTGCGTCAGCATAAGGCCAGATATGTAACCTTTGTCTGCAATGCGTATTCCAATGGTGCTTTGTCGCCTAACTTAGTAGTAGGTTGGATGGATAGCAAGCATAAGATGAAAGTATCCGAACGCACAGGGGTTGCTTATGACCCTTCCGCGGTGATTCATCAGGTGCGTATCACCCAGCCCTTGCAGAAGGGGCTACTCTTTGGGGTGTTGGACGTAGAGGCTAAGGAAATTATCTGGATGGAACTCCCTTTCCAAGGACAAGTAGTGCAAACACTTTCTATAAGTGGCGTAAAAACGCTCTTAGAGAAACTCAATAGCAAGCTCACTATCGGAAAACTACTAAAACTCAAAGCCAAAGCCCAAGGTCTACAAATAGAAACGGATCCCGTCCTTGCCGACGAGGTCTATGATATGCAGTGGGCGGGACAAGGAAAGGTGAGTGAGTTATTTTTTAAATAATTTTCCAAATATATTTTATGGTTTGGAGAAAAAACATTACATTTGTGGCAAATTTTAAAGATAATACCATGAATCACAACATCAAACCCGGAGTTGCAGTAGGAAAAGAAGTACAAGAGATTTTCCAATATGCAAAGCAAAAAGGTTTTGCCCTTCCTGCTACCAATGTCATCAGTTCCAACAGTATCAATGGCGTATTAGAAGCTGCCGCTGCGATGAAAGCCCCTGTAATTATCCAATTCTCCAACGGAGGAGCCCAATTTATGGCTGGTAAAGGCCTTTCTAACGAAGGTCAAAAGGCGGCTATCTTAGGAGCTATTGTAGGAGCGAAACAAGTACACCAGTTGGCCGAAGCCTACGGAGTTACTGTTATCCTACATACCGATCACTGTGCCAAGAAGTTACTCCCTTGGATTGATGGACTTTTGGATGCCTCTGAAGAACACTTCAAGGCTACTGGTAAACCCCTTTTCAGCTCTCATATGATAGACCTTTCTGAGGAACCACTCAAAGAAAATATCGAAATCTGTAAGAAATACCTCGAGCGAATGAGCAAAATGGGAATGACTCTTGAGATAGAACTCGGTATCACTGGAGGGGAAGAAGATGGGGTGGATAATTCCGATGCGGACGAATCCCGCCTCTACACCCAGCCTGAGGATGTAGCCTATGCTTACGAACAATTGCTCAAGGTAAGCCCACAATTTACCATTGCAGCGGCTTTCGGTAATGTACATGGAGTATACAAGCCAGGTAATGTGAAACTTACCCCTAAGATCCTAAGAAACTCACAAGAGTATATTTCTAAGAAATACAATGTAGCTCACAACACTATTGACTTTGTATTCCATGGAGGTTCCGGCTCTACCCTTGAGGAAATCCGAGAAGCCATCAGCTATGGTGTGGTGAAGATGAATATAGATACTGACCTCCAATATGCCTTCACCGAAGGCGTACGTGACTATATGAAGCAAAAAGCCGACTATCTCCAAGGCCAAATAGGCAACCCTGAAGGAGCTGATGTCCCTAACAAAAAGCACTATGACCCTCGTGTATGGCTTAGAGAAGGCGAAAAGACTTTCATTGCACGTGTAAAGAAAGCCTTCGAAGACCTTAACAATGTGAATACTTTATAAAACGCTACATTCATAAGAAAAAGCACTGCCCGAAAGGTAGTGCTTTTTTATTTTTTTGCCCTTTACTGAAAAGTCTCTATTGCTTCATAGAAATCTTGTTCGTCTATACCGAGATTTTGGCAGAGCCATTTGGCGCCTGATAGGTAATTCATATGCTCCTTGCCTGAAATCATTAGGGGCATTTCACCCTCAGGGGTAACCAGGTAAGTAGTGCCTCCACTGACCTGATGTGGAGCTGTCCCATAGGGCATCAGGCGCAATTGGTTTTCTGTACTTTCTACCACAGCTTTAAGGGCTGTATCTTCGTCGTTATACAACAATATTCCCCCTTTGGTAATGGTATTTATAAAATCGGCATACATCTGCTGCTTATCTTCCTCTATATGGCTAATCAGTGCAAGAGTTGGACGATAAAGCTGAAATATAGGCACTTGTTCTATCTGTGTGGGAGTATCATTACCCTCAATAAGTACAAATTCCGCCTCAGAAGAATACTTACAACTAGGAGTGTTCCCTATGGGCGATTCTAAAAAATAATCTATCTCCCTTGACAAATAGTCCATGGTATGCAATACCATTGCCGCTATGATATTTCTTCCTTGAGTACCAGAGATGACTACTCTAGTTTTCATCTTATGCAATTCATAGAGAAAAGCTCCATAAGAATAAATAGGCAATTGGAGCTCCTGTGCCTTTTGCCATTGTGGATGTGTAGTTGAGATACCCTCTGCCACCACTACTGCTTCTATATTTGGAGTGAGTGTTTCCCCTGAAGTACTTACTGAAACCTCATGCACAGACGATAGTGCTGCTACAAGGGATTGCAAGAAAGGTTCTCCCTCTGTAATAAAGTGTATTTTCATCGTTGTTATTTAGAACTGCAAATTTACAAAAAAATAGCTTTCTATTCTGATTTTTTTTTCAATTATATGTTTTATCTTTGCTGCATAAAACTATATAAAATTATTTTTATGAACAGATTTAGAAAAATGGTAACCGTAGTTACTGCTCTTTTTGCCTTGCAGGCTGCTATGGCACAGGATGATGTACAAATCACTTTTGACAAACTTCCTGCCAAGGATGAGGGTATTGTAAAAGCCTATTCCCCTAAAGATGATGTACAAATCACTTTTGACGAACTTCCTGCCAAGGCTCAGAGTTTTGTAAAAACCCATTTCCCTAAAGAAGAAGTCGCTTCAGTATGGAAAGACATAGAAATAGAAATGCTTCGTGTAGAGGATTATACAGTAGCTCTAAGCAATGGAACCAAAGTAGAATTCCTTCCTAATGGAGAATGGAAAGAAATAAAAAAATCAAGAGGTTCTGAAATTCCTGCAAAGATTATTCCTAATGGGATTGCCCAATATGTAAGCCAGAATTACAGTGGTCATCCTATTAAGAAAATCAGTAAAGAACGCAATGGATACGAAGTAGAACTCATTGGAGGAACTTATTTAGAATTTAGCCGAAACGGAAAATTCCTACGTATAGACGACTAATCAAAAATAAAAAAATCGGGAGTACATCCCGATTTTTTTATTCATTCATACTCATAAGGAACTCTTCATTGTCCTTTGTTTTCTTTATTCCATCTTGGATAAGCCCATAGCCTCCACTATATTCATATCGGATAGGTACTTACGAGCAATCCACATACGCTGGAGTGTATTTTCATCCTCTCTATAATAAAGTACATTTTCATCGTTGTTATTTAGGACTGCAAATTTACAAAAAAAATAGCTTTCTATTCTGATTTTTTTTCAAATATATATTTTATTTTTGCCACATAAAACTATATAAAATTATTTTTATGAACGTGTTCAGAAAAATCGCGACGGTAGTTACCGTACTTTTCGCCGTGAATTTTGCTACAGCTAAAGACATGCAAATCCAGTTCAGCGAGTTGCCACAGAAGGCGCAAACCTTTGTAAAAACTCATTTTTCTCAGAACGATGTAGCTTCCGTATGGAAAGATACTGAACTACTCGTTGTGGAGGATTACACTGTGGTGCTAAACAATGGTACTGAAATTGAGTTCTACTCCAATGGAGATTGGAAAGAGGTCAAAGCTCGTGGTACTCAAATTCCTGCCAAGATTATCCCTGGAAGTATTTCCCAGTATGTAAGCCAACAATTCAGCGGCAACAACATCAAGAAAATTTCTAAAAAACGCTATGGCTACGAGGTGGAACTCACCGGAGGTACTGACTTAGAATTTGACAAAAATGGCAAATTCTTACGTATAGACGACTAACTATTCAAAAAGAACAAAAATCGGGAGCTTTCTCCCGATTTTTGTTATTCGTTCATACTCATAAGGAACTCCTCATTGTCTCTTGTTTTCTTCACTCTGTCATGGATGAATTCCATTGCTTCCACCAAGTTCATATCGGATAGGTACTTGCGAGCAATCCATATACGCTGGAGGGTCTTTTCATCTTGCAAGAGGTCATCACGGCGGGTAGAAGAGTTTACCAAATCAATAGCAGGGAAGATACGCTTGTTGGCAATACGTCGGTCGAGCTGCAATTCCATGTTACCAGTACCCTTGAACTCTTCGAAGATGACATCGTCCATCTTGGAACCAGTATCAGTAAGAGCAGTAGCGATAATGGAGAGGGAGCCTCCGTTTTCTATATTACGAGCCGCCCCGAAGAAACGCTTCGGCCTATGCAGGGCATTGGCATCCAAACCACCTGTTAGCACTTTTCCGGAGGTAGGCTGTACAGTATTGTAGGCACGTGCCAGGCGGGTAATGGAATCCAAGAGGATGACCACATCGTGGCCACACTCTACCAAGCGCTTGGCTTTTTCCAATACAATATTGGCTATTTTGACATGTTCGGTAGCCTCCTTATCAAAGGTAGAGGAGATAATCTCCCCGCGCACACTGCGCTGCATATCAGTCACCTCCTCAGGACGTTCGTCAATAAGCAGTACCATCAGGTACACCTCGGGGTGGTTATCGGATATAGCGTTGGCAATATCTTTGAGCAAGCTCGTTTTCCCGGTTTTAGGCTGGGCGACAATCATCCCGCGCTGTCCTTTTCCTATAGGTGCAAAAAGATCAATGATACGGGTAGAGATAGAACTTCTACGTCCTGACAGATTAAATTTTTCATTGGGGAATATCGGAGTTAGGTTATCAAAAGTCACCCTATCTCTTACCGATTGGGGGTCACAACCATTGATTTTCAATACCTTAATCAGAGGATAGTACTTTTCTCCTTCCTTAGGAGGTCGCACGGTACCCAATACGGTATCTCCTGTACGCAAGCCAAAAAGGCGAATCTGGGAGGGAGAAACATAGATATCATCCGGAGAGGCCAAATAGTTGAAATCCGAAGAGCGGAGGAAGCCATAGCCATCAGCGACCATCTCGAAGACCCCTTCGCACTCTACAATCCCCTCAAACTCAAAGTCGGGAGAGCGATAGCGGTTTTTCTTTTCCTTATCGAAATTCTCAATGGTAACCTTAGGGGTATTATTGTGATTAGGTGCTGTATTATTAGGCTGGGAAAGGATATTGGGCTGGGAAGCAGTGGGCTGCTGAGGTGTATTTTGCTGTTGAGAAGCCAAGTGATTGGGCTGCTGAGGCGCACTCTCCCCTGAAGTTGCTTTCACTGAAGTAGGAGCTTCTCCTTTCTTGGCAACCAGCGCAGGAGTCTCCCCATCTTTGCGCTCTTGCTTAGGAAAATTATTCGATTTCTTTTCCTTATTAGTCTTTTGATTTTGAGGATATTTCCCTTTGTTTTCTTTGGAGGGTTGCTCAGGTGTTTTCCCTGTAGTCTTCGGTGAAGCATCCTTATTTTCTACAGCAACTGGCTTATTCTCCTTGGGTTGGGAGTCTTTTTTGTTATTTTCTTTTTGGGGACGCGCTTCCTTCTTCTTGGCCTGTCCTGTGGTTTTTTCCTTTTTTTCCTCCTGAGTATTAGCTACTTGAGGAGATAGTATAGAAGCAGGATTTTCGGCTTGGAAGTCAATAATACGATAGATAAGTTCTTCTTTTTTAAGCGTTTTGAACTTTTTCATTCCTAAAGACTGTGCAATCTCTTGCAAGTCAGGAAGTTTCTTCTCCTTTAGATCGGAAATTTCAAACATATATTCTGTATAAGTTGATATGAGTTTTATTTAGAAAGATATTGCATATAAGCCCCTTAAATAGGATAGGTACTTATTTTCTTTTTCAGAAAGAGATTTTAGAGAAAATTATAGTTGGGAATGTTTTGAGAATAGCAGCGGTAGCGACAAGGAGACTACCTTAATTTTCAAAGACTTGCTTTGAGATGGCAAAGATACACATTTTTTTTAAGGAAAAACATTTTTTCATAAAAAATTTTTTTATTACCTTTGCCCTCGAATAATTCAATAACATGATCCAACGTATTCAGACCGTTTACATGCTGATAGTGAGCATTATAAGTGGAATTGCTTTTTTTTATAGCTTTAGAGATTGGATATCTTTATTACTTTTTCTTACAAGTTGCTTATTATCCATAGCTGCTATAGTTATAGTATTTTTAAAAGAACAACATCAACTAAAAAAACAACATCGACAACATCAATTTGTTTTGAACAGATTCAACATATTGAGTAACCTTATTTTACTGGGTGTATTTTCGTGGAGGGTGCTACAATCATCTGGAGAAAATTCGTTTTCTGAGAAAGGTGTTCAGCTCGTAGTTCCATTCATTTCTATCGTATTTTTGTTCTTGGCCAATCGCGCCATCCGCAGGGACGAAGAATTGGTAAAATCAGCAGACCGACTACGTTAGTACCAAGTAACTTTGTGTGTAAAAGCTATCCTATACGCTATAGGGTAGCTTTTTTTATAGCACTTTCCCAATCTCAAGAATTTTTTTCTATAATTTTTTAAGATAACGCTTGTATAATTACAAATTTATATGTACATTTGCAGTACTGAATGGTGAATTTTAATCACTTACAAAAATAGAATTATGAGGAACATTTTTTATTATTTATCAGCACTGCTGCTACTGGTAGGCTGTTCCAAGCAAAGTGGACTGAAGGATAGCGACCCTGCCCTATTTCGGGAGTATATCACTGGCTTCAGTGCAGGAACTATTTCCGC
The DNA here is from genome assembly GCF_000466425.1 of Capnocytophaga sp. oral taxon 863 str. F0517. GTDB lineage: Bacteria > Bacteroidota > Bacteroidia > Flavobacteriales > Flavobacteriaceae > Capnocytophaga. The sequence goes on along the minus strand of NZ_KE992171.1, from coordinate 274,215 downwards.
CGATGGGCCTATAGAGGTGGTACTCACCGAAGCTCCTGATGAGGACAAAATCAAAGATATAGACCCCTCCCAGCTCTTCGAGTTCTCAGAAAAAGTGGAAGGTTCGGTTGTCTTTGAAGGAAACTTGCTTCGCTTCAACCCTTCTAAGAGCTTGGAGCACAATAAGGAGTATGGCGTTATCTTCCATTTGGACAAACTCTTTGAGGTGAAAAAGGACTTAAAAGCGTTTGTTTTCCATGTACGTACCCAAAGTCTCCTTTTTGAGGTCAATCTCCGTGACTTACAGTCCTATAACCGAGATTATTATTTTCTCAATGGTTATGTGGAGGCCAGCGACAATATCGATCCGGCGCTATTGCCGGAGCTAATTACGGCTTCTATGGATGGAAAGCGTTTTCGTATCAAGCCCCAAGGCTCGGAGCGCAGCACCCGCATCGCCTTTATCGTAGATAGTATCTACTCCCCCAAGGAGCCCCAGACCCTCCGTGTTAGCTGGGACGGAAGCGACTATGATATCGAAAGCCAGGGCGAAAGCTCCCTGACTATTCCCTCCAACGACCAATTCGGTGTGGTACAACTACTTCAGAATGAGGGCGAGTATAACTCTTTCAGCATCGTATTCTCTGCTCCCTTGGACAAGAGCCAAGACCTTCGTGGCCTTATCGCAGTGAGTGGTTATGAGGGAGACCTCCGCTATACCTTCTCCGGCAATACCCTCAAGCTCTATGCCGATGAGAACTTCGAGAAAGAACTCACCATAGGAGTCTTCCAAGGTATCCGAAGCCAATATGGGGAGCGTATGACCCATGACTATAGCGGTAAGCTAACTTTCGATCCTATCAAGCCCGAAGTACGCTTTGTCCGCAACGGTACCATACTGCCTAGCTCCCAAAACTTAAAGGTGAACTTCCAGACCATCAACCTTAGGGCTGTGGAGGTGAGCGTGATGAAAATCTATCAGAACAACATTCTGCAATTCTTGCAGGACAATAACCTCAATGGTTCCTATAACCTACGCCGTGTGGGAGCTACCATCGCTCGTAAGGTATTACCTATCCAAGCCGCAGGAAAGACAGCCCTTTCCAAATGGAGTACCCATGCCATCGATCTTTCCAAGCTCATCTCTCCAGAGCCTGGGGCTATCTATCGCATCAAAATAGATTTCAAGCAGGAATATGCAATCAATTGCAATGATGACAAAACCCCTATCAAGGAAGAGAACTTGGCTATAGCTGAAGAGAGTGATAGTGATTACGATGACTACGACTATTATGACTATAACTGGGATGAAAGAGATGACCCCTGCAAGAGTAGCTTCTATTACAATAGGGCTGTAGAGACCAATATCTTGGCTACCGATTTGGGAATGATTGTCAAGCGAGGAGCCAATAATGAGTATACCACCTTGGTCAATAATATCCTTACTACCGATCCGGTAAGTGGTGCTAAGGTAGAACTCTATGACTATCAACAACAAAAAATCGCCGAGGCTACCACCGATAACCAAGGAAAAGCCTTTGTTACCACTACCAAACGTGCCTATTTTGCCATTGCCCGAAAGGATAAGAACAACACCTATGCTAAGATAGACGACGGTTCTTCCCTATCGGTAAGCAAATACGAGGTAGATGGCTTAGAACTTGATAAAGGACGTAATGGCTATATCTATACTGAACGTGGTGTATGGCGCCCTGGAGACGAGATCTCGGTAGGCTTTATCTTCAATGATTTTGCCAATAAGCTCCCCGAAAATCTCCCTATCAAGCTCACCTTCTCCGACCCCAATGGGAAGGTCGTACAACAGTTGGTCAAGACCTCAACCCCCGAGAATCATTACTTATTCCATCTCAAGACCGATCCCAATGCCCTTACCGGTAATTGGACATGTCAAATTGTAGTAGGCAATAGTACTTATTCCAAAACGATCAAGGTAGAGACCATCAAACCCAACCGATTGAAAATCAACAATAGTCTTTCGGAAAAATTGATTTCCAGCGAAGGAGAAAACGCCTTCCTACAAGTGGATTGGCTACAGGGAGTGCCCGCAGGCAATATCAAGGTAGACATCACAGGCAAGCTCTATCCCAAGACCCAACCTTTCAAGGGGTATGAGAGCTATACCTTCCACAATACCTCCTTTGGCTTCTCCTCTGAGGAGCTATCCATATTCAGCGGAAGTACTGATGAGCAAGGAAAAACCTCGTTCTTCTTCTTGCCCAAAGAACTGAAGGATGCTACCCAAATGCTGAAAATCAACCTCCTTACCCAAGCCAATGAGCAAGGGGGTGACTTCAGTACCGATGTAACCTCAGCAACCTTCTCTCCCTTCGCCTCCTATGTAGGGATTAAGGCACCGAATGAGGATTATTATTATGAGACCAGCCAAAATATCAAGTTCCAAACTGTGGTACTCTCCGAAAGAGGAAAGCCTCTAGGAGGTCACAGGGTGAAGCTCTATGCTTATAAAATCGATGATAACTGGTGGTGGGATGTTTCCGACTATAACATTTCCAATTATAACTCCTCCTCCTCCAAGACCTTAGCCTTCACTGAAGAGGCCACCACAGGGGGCGATGGACGTGCTTCCTTCAATATCTTTGTAGATGGAACCTCCTCTGGTCGTTACTTCCTCTTAGTTGAAGATATGCAAAGCCATCATGAGGCTGGTATTGGTGCCCGCTTCTACTCCTTGGGAGACTATAGTGATGAAGCCGGTACCGAGGCAACCATGCTCATGCTCTCCACCAATAAGAAAGACTATAAGGTCGGGGAAAAGGCAACCGTCTCCTTCCCCTCTGATGCCAATGGTCGTGCGCTGATCTCAGTGGAGAATGGTAGCAAGGTGCTTTCCACCTATTGGGTCAATACCCAAAAAGGAAAAACCAGCTATGAGGTACCTGTCACTGCTGAAATGGCACCCAATGCCTATCTGTATGTGACGCTCTTGCAGCCCCATGCCCAGACCCAAAACGATGCGCCTATTCGCCTCTATGGTATCGCGCCTATCTCGGTATACAACCCCAAGACGAAGCTGGAACCCGTTATAGAAATGCCCGAGGTGTTGCGCCCTGAAAAACAAGTGACTATCAAGGTTAGAGAAAAATCCGGCAAACCGATGAGTTATTCCTTGGCTATTGTGGAGGACGGATTGCTCGACCTTACCCGATTCAAGACCCCCAACCCTTGGAATACCTTCTTTGCCAAAACCGCCTTGGGTGTCAAGACTTGGGATATCTATACCCATGTCATCGGTGCTTTCGGAGGTACTATCAATCAGATATTTAGCATAGGGGGTGACGAAGACTTAGGGGTCGGCAAGGCTAAAAAAGCCAACCGCTTCAAGCCGCTGACCATCGTAAAAGGGCCTTTCTTCCTCAAGGGAGGAAGCCAAAGCCATCAGATAGACATCCCCAACTACATAGGCTCAGCCCGTGTGATGGTAGTAGCCTCCAATGTCAAAGAAAATGCCTTCGGTAGTGCAGAGAAAACCACCACCATTACAAGTCCGGTAATGGTACTGGCTTCCCTACCCAGAAAAGCCGTACCAGGGGAAACCATCACCCTACCGGTTACCGTCTTTGCCAATGAAAAACAGGTGAAAAATGTTACTGTTCGGGTGAAAACGAATGAGAAATTTGCCCTATCCAGCCAAGCACAGCAGCAACTCTCCTTTAGCGAACCCGCTGAGAAGATGGCTTATTTCTCCCTCAAGGTCAATGAAACCGGTATCGGTAAGGTGACGGTAGAGGCTATCTCGGCAGGAGAGAAATCCTCCTATGAGGTAGAAATGGATGTGTACAACCCCAATCCTAAGACCTATCAGGTAAAGCGTGTGGTACTACAACCCAACGCCTCTCAAGCTATTGAATTTGAAGCATTCGGAGAAAAAGGCACCCCTAACAGTGTCTTAGAGGTCTCCTCCTTCCCTGGGGTAAACCTTGCCCAGCGTTTGAAATACCTGATCGACTATCCTCATGGCTGTGCGGAACAGCTGACCTCCAAGGGCTTCCCTCAGTTGTATTTGGCTGATTTTGAGAAGCTTTCCACCAAGCAACAAATGGAAGTACAGCAGAATGTAAGCGCCACCATACGCAAGCTCTCCGAAAATCAGCTACCCAACGGAGGTTTCTCCTATTGGCAAGGCTCCGACTATGCCGATGAGTGGGCGACTTCCTACATAGGTCAGTTCTATATAGAAGCCGAAAAACGTGGCTTCTCCTTGCCAGCAGGTAGCAAGGCCAAATGGCTTAGTTATCAGAAGATGATGGCACGCAATTGGGTATTCGATGGGCAGTACTCTACTTTCCAGCAGGCTTATCGCCTCTATACCTTGGCCTTGGCCAATAGTGCCGATATAGCCTCCATGAATAGGCTCAGGGAGATGTCCTCCTCCATGGTAAGCAATGCGGCACGGGCACGCTTGGCGGCTGCCTATGCCTTAGCTGGTCAGAAGAAAGTAGCCGAAACCTTATTCAGCAAGGTGAAGCTCGATGCTCAGGAAGATGACTATCACAACTATGGCTCCCCCCTTCGCAATAAAGCCATGGGACTGGAAACCGCCCTCCTATTAGGCAAAGCGGATTTGGCTGCTGACTTAGCCTTGGAGCTCTCCGATAAGCTCTCCTCCTCCGAGTGGCTCAGCACCCAGACGACCGCCTACAGCCTCTATGCGATGGCGCGCTATGTGGCCAAGAACAAGACCGGTAAGAGCTGGAACCTCTCCTACCAGTTAGCAAAAGACCAAGGTACCCTATCGAGCAGCGAAAGTGGCTATGCCTCTAAGGCTCTTGCCGCCTCTGTAGGAAATCACAAGCTCTCCCTACAGAACAAGTCCGGGGTGACCCTCTACGCCAGGGTCATCAGCAGTGGTATCCTACCTGTAGGCAAGGAACTGGTTCAGGAGAATGGACTGAAGATCAGCACCTCTTATACCAATAAGGGAGGAGCCCTTTCGGTAGCTTCCCTCCCACAAGGTACCCAGTTCGCCTGCACTATCTCGGTTACCAATACCACACAGAGTAGGATCTCCAATGTAGCCCTGACCCAATATGTCCCCTCCGGTTGGGAGATTGTCAATACCCGATATACCGACTATGATACCGATAGTAGCCGATGGGATTATGCCGATATTCGAGACGACAGAGCCTATATCTATTTCGACCTCTCCGCTGGAGAAACTAAGAAATTCACCCTCAAGCTCAACGCCTCCTACAAAGGAAGCTATTACCTACCCGGTACCCATGCCGAGGCTATGTATAGCAACAAATACAATACCCGTAACAAGGGAGAATGGATAAAAGTAGAATAATTAACTATAAAGTCGTATCTTTGCCGACAAATACATAAATATGATAACATTTGACCAAATTGATTTGATTCTGTTAGATGAATTACAAAGAGATAGCAAACAATCTGTAAAAGAGTTGGCTAAGAAAGTCAACCTTTCAATAACGCCTGTACATGAGCGTATCAAAAAGCTCGAAGCCCTCAATGTGATTCAGAACTATGTGGCGGTAGTCAATCCCGATGCCTTAGGCAAGACCTTAGTGGCTTATTGCCAGGTGAAGCTTGTCCGCCACCAAGAAACCCTTTTCGAAAAGTTTGAAGAATATGTCCGCAGCCTGGACGAAGTACAAGAAGCCTACTACATGGCCGGCCCATATGACTTTCTGCTGAAACTGATTCTAAGAGACATGAAGGACTATCAGAACTTTGTGGTACATAAGATCTCCAAATTGGATATTATCTCCAATATTCAGAGTGCTTTCACCATCCAAAGTATCAAAAATACTTCCATGATCAAGTGTATATTGGACGAAAATAATTAATCGTATGCACTTTGCTATAGCAGGAAATATAGGGGCGGGCAAGACCACCTTGACCGCCCTACTTGCCAAGCATTACAAGTGGGTGGCTCATTACGAAGATGTATCGGACAACCCATATTTGGACGATTTCTATGCCAATATGGAGCGATGGAGCTTCAACCTACAGGTATTTTTCCTCAATAGTCGCTTCCGTCAAATTATTGATATTCGCCAAAGCAAGAAGAATTTCATTCAGGATAGAACCATCTATGAGGATGCCTATATCTTTGCCCCCAACCTGCATGCTATGGGACTGATGGCCGAAAGAGATTTTCGCAATTATCGCGCCCTTTTCGAACTAATGGAAGGCTTCGTACAGCCCCCCGATTTGCTTATTTACCTAAGGAGTTCTATTGCCAATTTGGTCAATCAGATTCAAAAAAGAGGTCGTGAATACGAAAGTAGTATTTCTATAGACTACCTCAGTAAGCTCAATGAGCGCTACGAAGATTGGATTGGTAGTTACAATAAGGGAAAGCTCCTGATTGTAGATGTAGATAAGGTAGATTTTGTACAAAACCAAGAGGACTTAGGAGAAGTTATCCAACGTATAAATACCACTATACACGGACTTTTCTAAAGTCCTCTTTTTCATCTGTCTATATGAGTGAGGTAGTAGATAAGCATTCCCGTTACATAATCATAATTCTGTATGCCTCCTTCTTGGGCATTGGCCTTTAGGAAAGTATCATAACTTTGCTTGAAAACCGCTTCCATAGGGTTTTCATACTGTGTCCAAAAGCGATAAGCCTCTGTATAGTTTTCTAAAATACCTACGCGTAGTTGTGCCTTATAGGCATCATGCTGCTCTGTAGATAGTGCTCTTACCTCCTTCATACAATAGCGCAAGGCAAAAAGAGTAGCACTATACCTAAAATACGCTTCCTTATGGTGATAAGTAGCCAAAAAACCAATAAAATTGGCTTCCTTTTCCGAGGCATAGCCCAATTGGTGTGCCACCTCATGGGCTGCTGTTACTGGAAAGCTATAATGAGTAGCCAAGGCATTGACCTGCGCCTCTCCTGTAAAAGGATTCAGATAGCCACTATACCCCATATAGGTAAGCACTTTACTATACAAAGACGATTTGAGACTAGGAGTATAGAGCTCAAATCTGGGAAACTTATACGAAAGCACCCTATATCCCTGAGGTATCCTCTCATACACCTCTGCTGGAGTAAAAGGCATCTTCGCCGCCTGTGATGCTGAGGGTTCTAATTGTTCGTGTAAGGCATTGGCCTCCTTGATAAGTCTTTGGGTTGCCTGCTCTAGTTCTGCCTCGGTATAAGAAAAATCCCAACCCAATTGTACTGATAAGGGTTGCCTATAATAGTTGAACCCCCAAAGGAAATAAAACAAGCTCACCACTAGAACAAGTCCCTCCCCTACTTTCCTAAGGAAACGAAGAGGAGTCTTACGTAGCTGCTTAAAATACCTAACAATATAGTACACCGCCCCCAAGGGAAGTATTGTATAGAGCACATCTCCCACAGAAAAAGGAAGCCAACCGAGCAAAAAACGTACTGTTCTGCCTATATAGGGATAAAGCCCTATACTATACCACTGCTCAGTAAGTGTTGGCTCATAGCGGAAAACCCCATACAATACTACAAATAGCCCTATATAAAGGAGCTTTCCATAAGTTGTGAGGATTTTTTTCATATTTCAACTGTTTTCAAATAACCTTCCGCAAAACTCTTAATTGTTTCTGAGCAATAGTCTCCTCCTTTGGCATAAGAAATCCCCATAACTTCTAAAGCTATCTCTTTATAAGCTATTTTGCTTTGAAAGTTTTTGATTGATTCCCCCTCTACAATATCTGTTAACTGGTTACAAATACATTGTTTCATTGTATAATTTCAAAATTACTTCCTTTAGTACTTTCTACAAGTATAATCCCTCCATCACAGATAAGACAAAACCCATTTGCCTTATCTTCAATAAGGCTTTCTTGGGTTATTTCATTATAGGTAATCTCAAAAGAAGGATTGTGCCAGCTGAAATTTCCTTGTATATATTTACTCCCTATGACTATAAGATATAAGGTTGCTGTTGTGTCCTTTTCTGTAAGGTACAGCACTACTCTCTTAAATGTAGGAGCATACTGAGTCAGAAGAACACTATCCGCTTTGAATTCTTTAAGTATGGCACAAATAGTTGTGAGGTCTGTTATAGTATTCATTTCTGTAATTTCTTTTCAAAATTCGTATAATCCATTAATTTCATTTAGATTGAGGATCATATTATTGTGTTCTGACATAAAATCACGTTTTTCTTTATCCAAATAATAGATGGGTATATGATCATATTTAGGATGGGTAGGTTTTAAGTCATACAAATCGTTATCCCAATCATATTCTAAACTGAAATCGGTAATATCTACTATAAGTGCTTGTATAGAAGTCAGTTCTACAAATATATCTATACTGTTCTGAATATAATTAGCCTCTAAACTTCCTTTATAAGGATAAATACCTATGAGCTTAAGCATTCCAATAGTATTATTTTCAGATAGCAATGTTTCTATTGTTACTTTGCTTAGCTGGCTATCTCGTTCTAATCTTTCCATTTTAGGCAATTGCTCATAATGCTTATATGAGGCATTGGGAAACTTTTTGATGTTCTTTTCTTGGAAAAAATTGATAGCATCCAGTTTGCTTGTAAAAGGATTGGAAAATACTTTTTGAAGTGAGATAATCACTTCCTCTCTTATATTAGGAACAGTGTTGAAAATCAATTCTGTAAAATCTAAAATGCGACATACTGCTTTAGCGTTTTCATCTAAATTCTTTTCTATAAAGTAGCCCAATAATTGTTGCTCATCAGGGGTATTTATTCGCCCCTTAAACTTTAAGTAAGTTATCTGAAAATAGGTATTTTTGAAAACTGTCTTTTCAATAAACTCCAACCGAAAAGGAAATTTATCCTCTATATTGAAAGGAATAAAATGTACTTGTTTTTCCATATCAGAACGGATCTCCCACTATACGGGTTTTATACTCTCCTTTTACTACTTGCCAACATACTTCGTAAGCGTTGGCACCACTACCATTATGGGCAATAATGTAAATTGTATCTTCCTCTTTGTCATAATATACCGCATTATTATCAGTATACATAGCTACTTCGTACAAATCATCATAAGCACTTTTAGGGATAGATACATTTTTGCCGTTGATAGTTACAATGATACTCTTGTAATGGTCTTCAGGTATAAAGGAGGTGTCCGTACCTTGAGCTCTCTTACCATCAATGATTAACTCCTCATAATATTTATATTTTTTCTTGGTAATCTTATGCTTAGTTTTGTCAAATGGCTGTTTGGTAAGGGTTACACTGATACCTTTACCAGCAATAGTAATACTATTGCCTTGCTCTTTACCTT